>DUOQ01000252.1 GCA_012838755.1 Propionibacterium sp.
CCATGGTGCTGACCGGCAAGCAGTCGCTGGACTTCTCCGGTGGCGTCTCGGCCGAGGACAACTTCGGCATCGGCGGCTACGACCGCGTCATGGGCCCCAACGGCCAGGCGCAGTACTGGGCGCCGAACCTCGGGGCGGCGTTCGGCATCCTGATGGCGCACTACGACCACACCTATGTCGCGGCGGGCGAGGCGGGGCCGCGTCGGGCCGCTTCGGCCGACCCGGTCGATCGAGACGTGTCGGACTACCCACACCTGGTGGGTTCGGACTTCGCGACGGTGGGGGAGATCTTCTCGGTCGAGAAGAACGCCGACCGCAAGAAGGCGTTCGACATCCGCACGGTGATCGCGGCCGTCTGCGACCAGGACCACCCCCGCGTCGAACGCTGGGCCGGCATGGCGGACGCCGAGACCGCCGTCGTCATGGACGCCCGGGTCGGCGGCCACTCGGTGTCGGTGATCGGCATCGAGTCGCAGCCGGTGGTGCGCGCGGGCTTCCCGCCCACCGACGGGCCGGACACGTTCACCTCGGGCACGTTGTTCCCGCGGTCGAGCAAGAAGGTCGCGCGGGCGATCAACGCGGCGTCGGGCAATCGGCCGCTGGTGGTGCTGGCGAACCTGTCGGGCTTCGACGGGTCGCCTGAGTCGATGCGCAACCTGCAGCTGGAGTACGGCGCCGAGATCGGCCGGGCGATCGTGAACTTCGAAGGCCCGATCGTGTTCGTGGTGATCTCGCGCTATCACGGTGGTGCGTTCGTGGTGTTCAGCAAGACGCTCAACGAGAAGATGACGGTGCTGGCGATCGAGGGGTCCTACGCGTCGGTGATCGGTGGTGCGCCCGCCGCGGCCGTGGTGTTCGCGGGCGACGTGGGCAAGCGGACGGCGTCCGATGCGCGCGTGGCCTCGCTGGAGGCGGCGCTGCGGGATGCGGCGCCCGAGGACAAGGCGGCCCTGCAGCTCGAGCTCGCCGACGTGCGGGCCGCGGTGCGCGCCGAGAAGATCTCGGAGGTGGCGGGCGAGTTCGACGGGGTGCACGACATCCACCGTGCCGTCGAGGTCGGTTCGGTCGACCGCGTGATCACCCCCGCCGAGCTGCGTCCGTCGATCATCGCGACGATCGAGTCGCACCTGGGTTAGCGCCGCGGCGAAGCGCGAAGTTCAGGTCGAGAGCCTGCCAAGTTGGCGCCGAGAGCCTGCCAAGTTCAGGTCGAGAGCCTGCCAAGTTGGCGCCGAGAGCCTGCGAAGTTCAGGTCGAGAGCCTGCCCGGGGTGCGGGTGGGTCGGCTGCGCAGGCTCGCCAGCCCGAGGGCGACCATCGCGACGAAGGCGAGCCCGCTGGTCACGTACAGCGGGATCGCCCACGGCGCGTGGTCGCCGCCGGTGATCCCATAGGTGTCGGCCAGCGCCATGCCGGGGCCGAACGAGGTGAGCCAGTACGCGGGCGTCCCGAGTTCGAGCAGCGCCAGGTAGCCGAACGCGTACATGAGGCGGTCGTCGGAGCGGGATCGCCACGCGGTCACCACCATGCCGACCGCCAGAGCCACCCCGAGCCCCAGGATGGCCAGGACCCACGGCGTCCCGAGTGATTCGCCGGCGGCGTGGAGGTCGGCGTGGATCTGGGCCAACGACCGGCCGGGCGCGGCGGCCCACGGGTTCAGCACGAGGATCTGCGTCCCGGCGAGAACGGCGTACGCCACCACGGCGGCGGTGCCGAGCAGGGCGATGGGCCGGTTCGCGGGGTTCGGGGGCATGTGCCCACTGTACCAGTCGGGGATGGCCGAGGACTCCACCCCCGGTCGGAGATGGAGCCCTCGGTGTGAACTTCGCAGGCTGTCGACGCAGACTTGGCAGGCTGTCGACGCAGACTTGGCAGGCTGTCGGCGCAGACTTGGCAGGCTGTCGGCGCAGACTTGGCAGGCTGTCGGCGGTCAGGCGACCTTGAGGGTGGTGAGGCAGGTGGCGTCGTCCTTGCCGGTGGCGAACGGGACCGTGCCGGTCTTGCCGTCGGCGGTCACGGTGACCTCGCCGGAGATGTCCTTGGGCAGCCAGAAGCCGACGAAGCCGTTGGCGTAGGTCGTGGCGTCCTCGTCGACGAGCACCTTGCCCGCGGAGTCGACGATCTTCACGTGCACCGGGGCCGCCTGCATCTCACCCATGCACGTCGCGAGGCTGTGGTAGAAGCACTCGTGCGTCTGGCTGGCGTAGGGGGCGATCGACAGGTAGAACTCGTCGCCCTCGATCGGCACGTTGGTCTCGTTGGTGCCGTCGCCGATGACGACGTGGTCGTAGCGCACCGAGGCCTTCAGGGGCAGCGGGCGGGCCGTCGCGTCCTGGTCGAGCTGGTCGACGATCTGCTTGCCGGTCTTGCCGGCGAGACCGACCGCGGCCAGCACGTCGCCGGACTGGCCGGCCGGCGCGGACGCCGCGGGCTTGGCCTGGTTGCCCGCCGGGGCGGGGGCAGCGGGGGCGGAACACCCGGCGAGGGCCACGAGCGCAGCCAAAGACAGGGCGACAAGGGACTTCTTCACGGGATTCTCCTTCGAGGATCAACTACGACGAGACGTAGTTTACATACGGGAGGGGGGTATGCAAAGTCCCTGGCCGTGCTGCATTTCCGGGTGGCAGAACCCCAAGGATCCTTGGGGTTCTACCACCCGGAAATGCCACACAGGGGTCCGGTTTCCGCCCCAACCGCAACCGGGGAATAGGGTCACCCCGAAGGACGCTTGACCTCGAGGAGGTCGTCATGGAACTACTGGCCAGCTCACCGCTGCTCGCGATCATGGTCGTGGTCGCGCTCGGTGCCGCGGTCGGCATGATCCCGTTCGGGCCGATCCGGTTCGGCGCGGCCGGGGCCCTGTTCGTCGGGCTCGCGGTGGGCGCGC
>DUOQ01000030.1 GCA_012838755.1 Propionibacterium sp.
GCCCTCTGTCGAGGACAGCCTGAGTACCTTAGCACGCACTCCCCCGATGGTCATATTCGGCGCCCGCAGCCGACCATCCAGCCACCAACCAGCACCCCCACGACCAGGGTGCCGTTCACTTTCTGGTCACCTTGACCTATCAACCACCTTCCACAACGTGCCGCACGACTAGGGGTGATGCTGTCCACACAATCCACAGCGGTGGACATCCCTGTGGATAACCACCCCGAAGTGAACGCCGCGCAACGTCTCAACCAACGGGAGGGGTGTCCGCGAAACACCACGACGGGCACGCTCAGAGCAGCACGCCCAGCAACGCCGAGAGCGTGAAGAACGACAGCGTCGTCGTGACCAGCAACACAGCGGGCGGGACGTCCCGCTCGCCGTAGCGCGACGCGAAGACCACCATCGACGTCCACGAGGGCATGGCGCCGCTCAACACGATGGCGGCGAACAGCTCCCCCTCCAGGGCCGGCATGCCCAGCGCCACCAGCCCCACGACGGACGCCCACGCCACCGCCGGCATCAACGCCAGCTTCGCCACGGTGACAGAGAAGATCCGACGCACGTTCCCGCGCACGGAGAGCCCGACGAGCATGCCCCCCACGGCGAACAGCGCCAGCCCGGTCGAGGCGCGTCCGAACAGGTCGAACGAGGTGACCAGCACCGCCGGCAGCGGCACCGAAAGTGCCGACACGACGATCCCTGAGAGCAACGCGATGAAGATGGGCATGCGCAGCATCGACCCCAGCGAACGGCGCACGCTGGCCAGCAGGCCCGTAGCGTGCGTCCCACGCTCGGCCCAGACCAGGCACAGCGGGACGGTGATGAGCGACTCGACCAGCACGTTCATCCCGAACACCACCCCGGCCGAGGCCGGCATCACGACCAGGAGCAGCGGGAACCCGATGAATCCCGAGTTCGCCCCACCCGAGCCCAACGCGTCGAATGCGGCCGCGGGCCGCGGCGTCCCGAGGGCACGACGCGACCAGGTGTAACTGACCATGAGCACGATGGCGCTGGTGATCGCGTAGGCCAGCAGGTAGGTGGGGTTGGCGATCTCCCCCAAGGGGCGCTGCGCCACGGACAGGAACATCAACGCAGGCATGGCGACGTTCATGACGAAGGCCGCGATGACGTCCATGTCGGAGCGGCGGAACATGCCGAACCGCGTGAACAACCAGCCCCCCAGCACGCAGATGTAGATGGGTGCGGTGATCACCAGGATGTCCAGCACCGTGCCTCCCCTCGCGTCCGACCCATTGTCGCGGGTCGGCGCCGGGTCAGCGGCGCACGACCACGGCGTGCAACTTTCCCACCGGAAGGGTGCGTGTCCCCGACATCTGGGTGGTCAGCGTGCCCGAGTAGCCGCCAGCGCTCGAGGTGACCAACGAGTGCGTGGTGGCCGTGACCTCGTTGGACCCCGGTTGCCGGGACGCCGCGCCGGCCGAGGGAACGGACGGATCGCCCTCCTCAGGCGTGCACACCAAATGCAGGGTGGGCGCTTGGACGGTTGGCACGGGACTGCTCGAGCTGGGCTGCGCCGCGGGAGTACAGCCCGTCACCAGCGTGGGGACGAGCAGGGCGCAGGCAAGTAGGGTCAGGACCGAGCCCCCAACCACCCCGCGGGGGGTGGGAATGGCCTGCCATCCCGCCTAGTGTGACGCCATGAGTACTGCCGCGAACGAGAACCAGAACCACGCCGACTGGTGGGCCGGCCTCTCCCTCGAGGAGCGGTACATGGCGATCGAGACGGTCCGCCTCGACCAGGACGCCGACCACCCGCACGGGGCTCGCACCGGGGCCGAGCGACCCACCGGCGAGCGCGCCGAGTGGGTCCGCCAGCAGCCGGAGTACCTCGAGCGGTGGGCCGGTGCCGAGAACATCGCCCAGAAGGACGACCCGGGATTCGGCCGCAAGGCGTCCCCGGACGCCCACGACGACACCCAGCCGCTGACCGAGGGCTGAGCGTGGGCCGAGCCGGCAGGCGGGGGGGCAGGCGGGCGTCCGGCTGTTCAGGGTAGGTTGGCAGGCAGAGCCACTGCACCCGGACGACAAGGAAAGCCTTGAGCCAGACAACCGTAGCGAGCGTGGTGACCCCCCGCCCGCACCTCCCGTCGACGGGACGCCGCACGCCGGTGTCCACGTACCGCCTGCAGCTGGGGCCCGACCTCAGCTTCCAGCAGGCGGCCGCCCAACTCGACTACCTCGAGAACCTGGGCGTCACCGACCTGTACCTGAGCCCGATCCTGCAGGCGGCGCCGGGCAGCACGCACGGGTACGACGTCGTCGACCCCACGCGCATCAGCGACGTGATGGGTGGGCGCGAGGCGTTCGAGGACTTCGCCGAGCAGGCCCACGCGCGCGGCATGGGGGTCATCGTGGACGTGGTGCCCAACCACATGGGCGTCCCGACCCCGATCCACCACAACCAGGCGCTGTGGTCGGTGCTCAAGGAGGGGCCGGACTCCCCCTACGCGCAGTGGTTCGACGGCACCGCCGAGGCCGGTGACGGCGACGGCATCCTGATGCCCGTGCTGGGCGCGCGCATCGGCACGGTCCTGGCCGACGGCGAGATCACCCTCGAGCGCCGGGTCATCCCCGGCCAGGAGGCCGTGGGCGAACAGCCGGTCCTCGTCTACTTCGACCACGTGTTCCCCGTGCGGGCCGGCACCGAGAACCTCCCCATGCACCTGTGCGTGAAGGAGCAGTACTACCGGCTGGCCTACTGGAAGGTCGCCGCTGAGGAGCTCAACTTCCGCCGGTTCTTCGACGTCGACACCCTCGTCGCCGTCCGCGTCGAGGACCCTGAGGTCTTCGACGCCACCCACGCCCTGCTGCTGGAGCTCTTCCACGCCGGCCACATCGACGCCTTCCGCATCGACCACCCCGACGGCCTGGCCGACCCGCGCGGCTACATGCGCAGGCTCTCCAAGGCCACGGGCGGGGCGTGGATCATCGCCGAGAAGATCCTCGAGGGCGACGAGGAGATGCCCGACGACTGGCCGGTCGCCGGCACAACCGGCTACGACGCGAGCTGGCGCATCTCCGCCCTGCAGTGCGACCCGAACGGCTACGGCGACCTGGGCACCGTCGCGCACCTGGTCACCGGCGACATCCCGGGTACGCTGCCCGACGTCATCGACGAGGCCAAGCGCGAGATCACCACGACGAGCCTGTTCGCCGAGGTGCACCGCATCGCGACGCTGGCCAACCACATCTGCCGCGACGACATCATGCTGCGCGACCACACCTTCGGGTGGATCCGCACCTGCCTGACCGAGCTGGTCATCGCGTTCGACCGTTACCGGGCCTACGTCGTGCCGGGCGAGCCGGCGTCCGAGGAGGCCATCGAGCTCGTCAGCGAGGCCGCCCACCGGGCCAAGGCGAAGCTGGACGCCGAGCTCCACGACACCATGGACGTGGTCGTCGACCTGGTGCTCGGCCGCGAGGTCGGGTCCGAGGGGCGCGCCCAGCGGGCGATGCGCGACGAGCTCATCGTGCGCTTCCAGCAGGTGTGCGGCGCGGTCACGGCCAAGGGCGTGGAGGACACGGCCTTCTACCGCTGGACCCAGCTCGTCGCCCTCAACGAGGTCGGCGGGGCTCCCGCCAGCTGGAGCCTCAACCCCGACGAGTTCCACCGCTGGTGCTCGGCGATGGCCACCCAGTGGCCGGCGACCATGACGTGCGGCACGACCCACGACACGAAGCGGTCCGAGGACGTGCGCAGCCGCATCGGCGTCATCGCCCAGTACGCCCCCGAGTGGCGCGCGCTGGTCGCCAAGCTGCACCCGTACGCCGAGGGCATCGAGGGCCACACCGAGAACCTGTTCTGGCAGATCCTCGCCGGCACGTGGACGCCCGAGGGCCCCATCGAGCGCGAGCGGCTCGAGCAGTACATGCTCAAGGCGTCCCGCGAGCAGAAGATCTGGACGTCGTGGACCGGCCAGGACGCCGACGCCGAACAGGCCCTGTGCGCGTTCATCGAACGCATCTACGCCGATGGCGACCTCATGGGCGCCTTCCAGGACTGGTACGACTTCACCGCCGACACGGTGCGGGTGTCGATCCTGTCCCGCAAGGTGATCCAGCTGACGTGCCTGGGCGTGGCCGACGTCTACCAGTCGTGCGAGACGTTGCAGAACTACCTGGTCGACCCCGACAACCGGGCGCCGGCCGACTTCGCCGCGCTGGCCGACCTCGGCAGCTACCTCGACCGCCGCGACCCGCTCACGCTGGCCGAGGAGAAGTTCCACGTTACCCGCGAGGTGCTGCGGCTGCGCCGCCGGCTGCCGCACGCCTTCGTCGGCCCGACCGCCGCCTACCGCCCGCTGCCCAGCAGCACCGGGCACGCCCTGTGCTTCGCTCGCGGCGACGACCCGCAGGTGGTCACGATCGCCGCACGCCTGCACCGCGACCTCGCCCAGCAGGACGGATTCACCGAGCACTCGGTCGTCCTGCCCGAGGGCGAGTGGCGCGACGTGCTGACCGGGGCGTCCTTCGAGGGGGGCATGGTGCCGCTGGCCCGCGTGCTGCATCGCTACCCGTGCGCGGTGCTGGAGAAGGTGTCCGGCCCCGACACCACCGACGCCCGCGCTGAGGCCGAGACCCTCGCCGACTCGCTCGACAACGGCGAGCCCCTGTTCCGGGCCACGCCGCGCCAGGACCCGTCCGGCCGGGTGGCCCCGGCGTCCCCGGTCGGCCAGGCCGAGGGCGAGACCGAGAGCACCGGCCTGCTCGGGTGGCTGACGAAGCGGTTCTTCGAGCGTCCCAACGGGGAGAGGAACGGGAATGCCTGACCTGACCGTCACCGTCTGGGCGCCGCTGGCTGAATCGGTGGAGGTCGTGCTGCCCCGTGCGACAGATCTGAGTGCGGAAGCTGCCCCCCGTGTTGCAGATCTGAGTGACGAACATGCCCCCTCCGGGGCACAAAGCGCACTCAGATCTGCAACACGGTCCCCAGAAGACGCACTCAGATCTGCAGCACGGGCCCAAGGGGACGGCACCTGGACGTTCGACCTGCCGGTCGGCACCGACTACCTGCTCAGCGTCGACGGCGGCGAGCCGCGTCCCGACCCGCGCAGCCCGCGGCAGCCGTACGGCGTCCACGGGCCGAGCCGCACCTGGGACGCCTCGGCGTTCGCCTGGACCGACGACGACTGGGCCGGGCGCAACGTCCTCGGCGGGGTGATGTACGAGCTCCACGTGGGCACGTTCACCCCCGAGGGCACGCTGGACTCGGCGATCGAGCGCCTCGACCACCTCGTCGACCTCGGCGTCGACACCGTCGAGCTGATGCCGGTCGTGCCGTTCCCCGGTGACCGGGGCTGGGGCTACGACGGCGTGAGCTGGTACGCCGTCCACGAGGCCTATGGCGGGCCCGAGGCCCTGCAGCGCTTCGTCGACGCCGCCCACGCGCGCGGCCTGGCCGTGTGCCTCGACGTCGTGCACAACCACTTCGGACCGGCCGGCAACTACGTCGCCGAGTTTGGCCCCTACTACACGCCGAAGCACCACACCCCGTGGGGCGCGGCGATCAACCTCGACGACGACCACGCCGACGGCGTCCGGGCCTTCATCGTCGACAACGCGATCCGCTGGCTGCGCGACTTCCACCTCGACGCGCTGCGGCTGGACGCCGTCCACGCCCTGGTCGACGACTCGCCCCGGCACGTGCTGGCCGAGATGGCCGACGCGGTCGACGAGCTCGAGCGCGAGCTGGGGCGGCCGCTGACGCTGATCGCCGAGTCCGACCTCAACGACGTGGCGATGATCACCCCGACCGACGAGGGCGGCCGCGGCATGGACGGCCAGTGGGCCGACGACGTGCACCACGCGCTCCACTCGTGGCTGAC
Organism: Propionibacterium sp.; assembly: GCA_012838755.1. Classification (GTDB taxonomy): domain Bacteria; phylum Actinomycetota; class Actinomycetes; order Propionibacteriales; family Propionibacteriaceae; genus Propioniciclava. The sequence continues at coordinate 5,856 of DUOQ01000030.1, forward strand.
CGGGGAGACTTTCGGGTACTACGTCGACTTCGGGGCCGGCGAGACCCTCGCCAAGGCGTTCGAGAAGGTGTTCGTCCACGACGGGTGGTACTCGACGTTCCGCGACAAGGCGTGGGGCGCGCCCGTCCCCGACGACGTCGAGCGCCGGCGGTTCGTGGTCTCGACCCAGAACCACGACCAGGTCGGCAACCGTGGCCTGGGCGACCGGCCCGACGAGCGCCTGGACGCCGGGGCCGTCGCCGGCGGCGCCGCCCTGATGCTGCTCGGACCGTTCACGCCCATGCTGTTCCAGGGCCAGGAGTGGGGCACGCGGCGCCCGTTCCGCTTCTTCTGCGACCACGACGACGAGCTCGGCTCGCTGATCACCGCGGGCCGGCTGCGCGAGTTCGCCGAGCACGGCTGGGCCGAGATCTACGGCCCCGACGCCCCCATCCCCGACCCGCAGGACCCCGAGACCTTCGAGGCCTCCAAGGTGGCCTGGGACGAGCTCGACCAGCCCGAGCACGAGGGCATGCTGGCCTGGCACCGCGCTCTGGTCGACCTGCGCCGCCAGCACCTCGCGGAGCCCGACCTGCCGGTGGCGACCTCGCACGGTGACGACTGGTTCGCCCTCGATCACGGCCCGCTGCGGGTCGTCGTCGCGCCGCGTTCGGGGGCCACGGTCCCCGCCACCGGCGAGCTGCTGTGCGAGTTCGGCGAGGCCACGCTGCAGGCCGAGGGCGTCGTCCAACTCGGACCGGCGTCCGTCGCCGTGGTGCGGCGGGACTCCGACGCCTAGACTCGGCAAGGTTCACCCGCAGGGGGGAGGACACGTCCCCTCCCCTGTGCCAACTCATGGGCCGTCGGCAGCCATCCGAGCTAGGCTTGGAACGCTCGACACGGCCCGCGCTTCTGGGAGGAGGTCCCGTGGGAGTCTTCGACAACCTCGAGCGCAAGCTCGAAGGCGTCGTGAACGGTGCCTTCGCGCGCGCGTTCAAGGGTGACGTGCAGCCGGTCGAGATCACCGCACGCCTCCAGAAGGAGCTGGACGCCGAGGCCCGCCTGCTCTCCCGCGACCGGCGCCTGGTGCCCAACGACTTCACGGTCGGGCTCTCGCGCCACGACTACGACCGGCTCGTGCCGTACAGCCGCACGCTGAACTCCGACATCATCCCGCAGCTGCGCGAGTACGCCGCGAACGCCGGGTACGTCTTCAACGGCCCCGTCACCATCGCCTACGAGCTCGAGGCCAGCCTTCCGGTTGGCCGCTTCACCGTCGAGAGCCAGGCCGTCGCGGCCGCGGCGACCCCTGCCACGACCACGTCGATCCGGCGCGCCTCGCTGGTGCTCGAGGTGAACGGCATCCGCCACCCCCTGTCCCCGCCCGGGTTCACGCTGGGCCGCGGCACCGATGCCGACGTCCGCATCAACGATCCCGGCATCTCCCGCCTGCACGCCCGCGTGAGCGTGCGCGGCACGGAGGCCTCCCCCCAGGTCGTCATCGAGGACATGGGTTCCACCAACGGCATCATCGTCGACGGGCGCCGTGTCCAGAACGCGCCCCTGCACGACGGCTCGCGCATCGAGCTCGGCAACACACGCATGCTCGTGAGGTCACCGGTGGCCGATGTCTGAGCTCCTCGTCCTCGCCCTCAAGTTCGCCTTCCTGGCCCTGCTGTGGGTGTTCATCCTGTTCACCGGGACGGTCATCCGCTCTGACCTGTTCGGCCGGCGCGTCCCCGCCGCCCCCGCGCAGGCC
>DUOQ01000253.1 GCA_012838755.1 Propionibacterium sp.
GGCCGGGCGGTGGTCGCGGACGTGTGCGCCCGGCGTCCCCGCGCGATCGCCTACGTGGCGTGCGACCCGGCGGCCCTGGCCCGCGACCTGGCCACGGCGGCCGGGCACGGCTACGAGCCGGTGTCGATCCGCGCGTTCGACCTGTTCCCGATGACCCACCACGTCGAGTGCGTGGCGATCCTGCACGGGCCCACCATGGGTGGTCGAGAGGACCAGTGATGACGCGTCACGTGGAGCCGCGGTGCCCCCTGAGGCCCGCTGACAAGTGCTCGCTGTGCCACCCGGGGGCCGACGGACCCCACAATTGCGGGCTGGTGTACCTGATGATGAACGACGACGAGCTCCGTGAGCTGTACGCCGAGGGTCGCCGCCACGCGCGCGAGGGGGGCTCGGGGGCGTAGGCTCGGGTTCGATACGGCAGTAGGCACTTGACCGTGGTGCTACTATCTCGATGTCGAGATAATCTGCTGGACATCGTCGAACAGGAGAGGTACGCATGAGCGTCAACAGTTTCGGTGCCAAGGCCACACTGCAGTCGGCCGGCAAGGACTACGAGATCTTCCGTGTCGACGCCGTGGAGGGCTCGGACTCCCTGCCCTTCAGCCTCAAGGTGCTCCTGGAAAACCTCCTCCGCACCGAGGACGGCGCGAACATCACCGCTGACCACATCAAGGCGCTGGGCGCCTGGGTCGCCGACTCCGAGCCCACCGAGGAGATCCAGTTCACGCCGGCGCGCGTGATTATGCAGGACTTCACGGGTGTCGCCTGTGTCGTCGACCTGGCCACGATGCGCCAGGCCGTCGCCGACCTCGGCGGCGACCCCGACAAGATCAACCCGCTGGCCCCGGCCGAGATGGTCATCGACCACTCCGTCATCGCCGAGTACTTCGGCACGCCCGACGCCCTCAAGCTGAACGTCGACGTCGAGTACCAGCGCAACAACGAGCGCTACAAGCTGCTCCGCTGGGCGCAGGGCGCCTTCGACGAGTTCAAGGTCGTCCCGCCGGGCACCGGCATCGTCCACCAGGTCAACATCGAGAACCTGGCCCGCGTGGTCTTCCCGCGTGAGGTCAACGGCGTGATGCAGGCCTACCCCGACACCTGTGTGGGCACCGACTCGCACACCACCATGGTCAACGGCCTCGGCGTCGTCGGCTGGGGCGTCGGTGGCATCGAGGCCGAGGCGGCCATGCTGGGCCAGCCCATCTCGATGCTCATCCCGCGCGTGGTCGGCTTCAAGCTCTCCGGCAAGCTCAACGAGGGCGTCACCGCCACCGACCTGGTCCTCACGATCACCGACATGCTGCGCCAGCACGGCGTCGTCGGCAAGTTCGTCGAGTTCTACGGCCCCGGCGTCTCGCAGGTGCCGCTGGCCAACCGCGCCACCATCGCCAACATGTCGCCCGAGTTCGGTTCGACGATCGCGGTCTTCCCCATCGACTCCAAGACCACCGACTACCTGCGCATGACCGGCCGCACCGAGGAGCAGATCTCCCTGGTCGAGGACTACGCCAAGGCCCAGGGCCTGTGGCACGACGACGACCGCGAGCCCCGCTACTCCGAGTACATGGAGCTCGACCTCACCACGGTCGTCCCGAGCATCGCCGGCCCGAAGCGTCCCCAGGACCGCATCGAGCTGTCGAAGTCCAAGGAGAGCTTCAACGACCACCTGCCGAGCTACTCCAGCAACCCGACCGCCTCGGTGCCCGTCACCCTGGCCGACGGCCGCGAGTTCGAGCTGAAGAACGGTGCCGTCACGGTGGCGTCCATCACCTCGTGCACCAACACGTCGAACCCGTCGGTGATGCTGGGCGCCGCCCTGGTGGCCAAGAAGGCCTTCGAGAAGGGCCTGCGCCCGAAGCCGTGGGTCAAGACCACGGTCGCCCCCGGCTCCCAGGTGGTCACCGACTACTACGAGAAGTCTGGCCTGCAGGAGTACCTGGACGCCCTCGGCTTCAACACCGTCGGCTACGGCTGCGTCACCTGCATCGGCAACACGGGCCCGCTGATCCCCGAGGTCTCGAAGGCCGTCAACGACAACGACCTGGCCGTCACGGCCGTCCTGTCGGGCAACCGCAACTTCGAGGGTCGCATCAGCCCCGACGTGAAGATGAACTACCTCGCCTCCCCGCCGCTGGTCATCGTGTACGGCCTCGCCGGCACGATGGACATCGACCTGGCCAACGACCCGATCGGTCAGGACCAGGACGGCAAGGACGTCTTCATGGCCGACATCTGGCCGAGCCAGGCCGAGATCGACGAGGTCATCAACTCCTCGATCAGCGCCGAGATGTTCTCCACCCGCTACGCCGACGTCTTCAAGGGCGACGAGCGCTGGCAGAACCTGGACACCCCTGAGGGCAACCTGTTCGAGTGGGACGACGCGTCGACTTACATCCGCCGTGCGCCGTACTTCGACGGCATGCCCGAGACCCCGGCCCCGGTCGAGGACGTCACGGGGGCCCGCGTGCTGCTGAAGCTGGGCGACTCGATCACCACCGACCACATCTCCCCGGCCGGTTCGATCAAGTCCGACGTCCCCGCGGGCCAGTACCTGGTCGGCCACGGCGTCGAGCGCAAGGACTTCAACAGCCTCGGCAGCCGTCGCGGCAACCACGAGGTCATGATCCGCGGCACCTTCGCCAACGTGCGCCTGCGCAACCAGGTCGCCCCCGGCACCGAGGGTGGCTACACGCGTAACTTCCTCAAGGAGGGTGGCCCGGTCGAGTTCGTCTACGACGCCTCGATGGAGTACCAGGAGGCCGGCGTCCCGCTGGTCGTCCTCGCCGGCAAGGAGTACGGCTCCGGCTCGTCGCGTGACTGGGCCGCCAAGGGCACGACGCTGCTGGGCGTCAAGGTCGTCATCGCCGAGAGCTACGAGCGCATCCACCGCTCGAACCTCATCGGCATGGGCGTCCTCCCGCTGCAGTTCCCGGCCGGCGAGTCCGCCGACTCCCTGGGCCTCGACGGCACCGAGACCTTCTCGTTCACCGGCATCACCGAGCTGAACGACGGCACCACGCCGAAGACGGTCAAGGTCGTCGCGACCAAGGACAACGGCGAGACGGTCGAGTTCGACGGCGTCGTCCGCATCGACACGCCCGGAGAGGCCGACTACTACCGCAACGGCGGCATCCTGCAGTACGTGCTGCGCAACCTGCTGAAGAACTGACCCGTCCCGAGCACGGAAGGCCCGTCCCCTTCGGGGGGCGGGCCTTTCCGCGTGCAGCGGGTGTGGGCGGGGGGACTCCACACGCGCCCTAGAATTTCCCTCGATGAGCGAGATCAGGGTGCGCGTGGCCGAGGCCCCCGTGCGGGGCGCACGGGTGGCGTGGTCGTACCTCGCCACCGTGGTGGGCGCGCTGCTCGGGGGGCTCTTCTGGGCCGTCTGGGCGCCGTTCGGCCCGTCGGTGTGCGGCGACCCCGACGACGTGCTGTGCCAGCTCGGCTGGGGCACGGCCGGGGGCATCCTCGGCGCGGTGCTCGGCCTGGCCGTGGCGGCCTTCGTGTTCCGGCTCGGCTGGGAGTGGTGGGCCGTCCCGGCCGCCGTCCTGCTGGGGGCCCCACTCTGGTTCGACGCCGTCCCCGACGCCGTCCGCGTCCTCGTGGTGCTGCTCGCCCCGACCCTGGCCGCCGCGGCCACCTGGACCGGCCCACGGCGACCCGCGTGGCGGCCCTGGGCCATCGGGGGGGCGGCGCTCCTGCTCGTCGTCCTGGGGCTGGCGAGCGTCCTGCTCTGAGCCGGCGTCCCAGCATTGACCGGCCCCGACCGGGGGCCTAGAATCGAACCCCCGTTCGAAGGAGGGTGTGATGGCCGTCGGGTGGTCGAACACGCAGGCGCACGGTTTCGGCCGCTTCGCCGGCGAGCCCGGGCGACACCCGCGCGGCCGCACGAGGTTCCCCGAGGGCACGGCGCTGTACACCCCGCCGGGGTGGCCCGACGGCGTCCGGCCGCCGCACAGCGAGGGGTGGGCCGACACCGCGGCCAGCTTCCTGCTCGACTGCTGCCCGGCCGAGTACCGCGGCTACCCGGTGCTGCGCCGCCACCCGGTCGTGCTGGCGCGCTTCGCC
>DUOQ01000254.1 GCA_012838755.1 Propionibacterium sp.
CGAGCGGCCCCTGTCCGCGCCGGAACGGGACGAGCTCACCGCGCTCGGCCTCGGCCCCCGCGAGGTGGCCGCGGCCGTCCGCCACGACCGCCTGCTCGACCTCGGCGACCTCGTCGTCGTGGCCCCCACCGCCCCGGCCCGGGCGATGCGCACGCTCGCCGGGCTCCCCCAGCCGTTCACGACCAGCCAGGCGCGGCAGGCACTCGGGACGACGCGCCGCGTGGTGATCCCACTGTTGGAGCACCTCGACGCCCGCGGCTGGACCCGCCGCCTCGACGGGACGCTGCGCGAGGTGGTGCGCCGATGAGCCGCCCCGGACGCCGGCGCGTCCTCGCCGTGGACGCCGACCACCCGCAGGGGACGTGGCGCCCCGACACCCTCGCGGTTGAGGAGCCCCTCGAGCTGCGGGTCGGCGGCGCCGCTTACACGACGACCATGCGTACCCCCGGGCACGACGTCGAGCTCGCGCACGGCCTGCTGGTCGGCGAGGGCATCATCACCGGCCCCGACGACGTCAGGACCGCGCGCTACTGCGCCGGCAGCGTCGTCGACGACGCGTCCGGCCTGCCCCGGAACACCTACAACGTGCTCGACGTCGCCCTGGCCCCGGGCATCACCGTCCCCGACGAACGGCGGCGCCACACCCTCACCACCGCGGCATGCGGGGTGTGCGGGACGGCGTCCATCGACCTCGTCCGCGCCGACCAGCCGTTCGACCTCACCGCCGACACCACCACGGTCACCTCCGAGGCCCTCTGGGCGATGGCCGACACCATGCGGGAGGCGCAGACAACCTTCGACCGCACCGGGGGCGTCCACGCGGCGGGGTTGTTCGACGCCGACGGCACCCTGCTGGTGCTCCGCGAGGACGTCGGCCGCCACAACGCCGTCGACAAGGTGCTGGGCTGGGCGTTGTTGCAAGGGCTCCGGCCCGCCCGGGGCACCCTGCTGTTCGTGTCCGGCCGCGCCAGCTTCGAGCTGGTGCAGAAGGCCGTGATGGGTGGGGTCCCGATCCTCGCGGCCGTGTCGGCCCCCTCGTCCCTGGCCGCCGAGACCGCCGGGGCCACCGGACTCACCCTGGTGGGCTTCGTCCGCCCCGGACGCCTCAACGCCTACACCCACACCCACCGGCTGGGGATGGACCCGTGAGCGCCCTCGACCCCGTGCTGCGCGAGCTGGCCGGCTCGCTGCCGGCCCTCGCCGAGGTGACGTGCACCCAGATCTTCACCGAGCTCGACTCCTACGCGTCCATCTCGCGCGAGGCCCTGACCGCGGCCGTGCGCCGCAACCTCGACACCGCGATGGACGCCCTGGCCTCCGGCACGGTCCCCCACCCGGCCCAGCTCGACGGGGCGGCGCAGACCGCACGCGAGCGCTTCGAGGCCGGGGTGCCGGTGGAGGAGATCGTGCGCGGATTCCGCATCTCGATCGCGCTGATCCACGAGCGGTTCGTCGACCTGGCCGTCACCCAGCAGTTGCCCGCCGACGCGACGGTGGCCGGCGTCCGGCTGATGTGGGGCGTCGCCGACGCCTTCACCACGCGGATCATCACCGAGTACCACGCCCTCGAGGTGGACGCCGCCCTGCGCGACGCGCACCGGCGGACCGCGACGGTCCGCTCGCTGCTCACCGGGGAGGCCATCGACGAGGCCCCCACCGCCATCAACCCGACGGCGAGCTACGCCGCCGTGCGCTGCGACCTCCCGGAGGAGGGGGACGCCGAGGCGCTGCGCCGGCGGCTCGAGGCCTCCGGGTCGACGCCCACCGCCCGCGCGGTCGTGGTGGTCGACGGCGGCCAGTGCCTCGGCCTGGTCGCGGCCGTCCCCGAGGCCACCGACGTGCCCGTCGGCATTGGACCGTTCGTGCGCATCGACGACCTGCCCCGTTCCGACCGGGTCGCGCAGCAGTCCCTCGCGCTCGCGCGCCGGCTCGGCCGCACCGGGGCCCAGGGCATGGACGCGCTGGGCTGGCGACTGGCGGCGGCGTCGCGTCCCGACGTCTGGCGCCACTACGCCGAACGGTTCCTCACCCCGCTGGAGGCCGAGCCGACCTACGCCGCCGAGGTCGTGGCCACCCTGCGGGCCTGGCTGGCGGCGGGCCGCAGCATCCCGCGCGCCGCGGTGGCGCTCCACGTCCACGTGAACACCGTCCGGCACCGGCTGGCCCGGTTCACCGACCTGACCGGCGCCGACCTCGACGACCCCGACGACCTCGTCGGCGTGACGTGGGTCGCCGAGCTCGGGGCCCCCGGGCCGGAGTGACGTCCGCGGGGAGGAGGTGCGACCGACGGATCACCCAAGGTTGTAGAAGTGCACAATGGTGCGCGTCCGACGCTGGACGCCTGACCGTGGCCCCAGCGGCACCCGACGCCCTACCGTTGGACGCATGAGCAAAGTCATCGACGACATCGCTCCCGTGCTGACCGAGACCCTCCACGACGGGATGACCCTCGCGGTCGGCGGGTTCGGGCTGTGCGGGATCCCGACCGACCTGATCAGGGTCGTGCGCGACACGGGCGTGAAGGACCTCACGATCGTCTCCAACAACCTCGGCATCGATGGCTTGGGGCTGGGCCTGCTGCTGGAGAACAACCAGATCGCGAGGGTGCTCGCCAGCTACGTCGGCGAGAACAACCTGTTCATGCAGCAGTTCATCAGCGGCGAGCTCGACGTCGAGTTCGTGCCGCAGGGCACCCTCGCCGAGCGGATGCGGGCCGGCGGCTCGGGTATCCCGGCGTTCTACACCGCCACCGGCGTGGGCACCGAGGTCGCCGAGGGCAAGCCGACCGCCGACTTCGACGGGCGCACCTACGTGCTCGAGCGCGGCATCGTCGCCGACATCGCCCTGGTGCACGCCCACACGGCCGACACCACGGGCAACCTCGTCTACCGGCGCACCGCCCGCAACTTCAACCCGGTCGTCGCCATGTGCGGCGAGGTGACGTTCGTCCAGGCCGAGAACATCGTCGAGCCGGGCGCGATCGACCCCGACACCGTGCACACCCCCGGCGTGTACGTGCACCACATCACGCGCGCGGTCTCCCCCACCGACATCGAGCAGCGCACGGTGCGTCCGCGCCCCGGCGCCACCAAGGAGGCCTGACATGGGCTGGACCCGGAACGAGATGGCCGCGATCGCGGCGTCCGAACTGTCCGACGGCGACTACGTGAACCTCGGCATCGGCATGCCGACCCTCGTGGCCAACAACCTGCCCGAGGGCGTGACCGTCCACCTGCAGAGCGAGAACGGCATCCTCGGCATGGGGCCGTTCCCCTACGAGGGCGAGGAGGACGCCGACCTCATCAACGCCGGCAAGCAGACCGTGACGCTGCTGCCGGGCGCGGCGATCTTCGACTCGGCAACCTCGTTCGGGATGATCCGCGGCGGCAAGATGGCCGCGGCCATCCTCGGGGCGATGCAGGTGGCCGGCAACGGTGACCTCGCGAACTGGCAGATCCCCGGCAAGCTCGTGAAGGGCATGGGCGGCGCCATGGACCTGGTCGCCGGCACCCGCCGCGTCATCGTGATGACCGACCACGTCGACAAGCACGGGCAGCCCAAGATCGTCCACGCGTGCTCGCTGCCGCTCACCGGCGTCGGCGTGGTCGACCGCATCATCACCGACCTGGCCGTGTTCGACGTGACCGACTCCGGGCTCGTCCTGCGCCGGCTCGCCCCCGGCGTCACCGAGGATGAGGTGCGGGAGAAGACCGAGCCCGCGTTCACCACCGACCTGCAGGAGTGACATGAGCACCTACCCGAACTTTCATGACGGGCGGCGCGCCCTCGTGACGGGCGCGGCGTCCGGCATCGGCCGCGAGGCCGCGATCAAGTTCGCCGGGGCGGGCGCCCACGTGCTGGCCGTCGACATCAACGCCGAGGGGCTGGACGCCCTGACCGCCGAGGTGCCCGGCATCGAGGCGCTGCCCTGCGACCTGTCCGACTACAAGGCCATCGCCGAACTGCCCCGGGACGTCGACATCCTCGTCAACGTCGCAGGCATCCAGACCGTCTCGCCGATCGAGGACTTCCCGCCGGAGAAGTTCGAGTTCATCATGCGCGTCATGCTGCACGCGCCCTGGTACCTGATCCGACAGACGGTGCCGCACATGTACGCCCGGGGCTGGGGCCGGATCGTGAACCTGTCCTCGGCGCACGGGCTGCGCGCCTCGGAGTACAAGTCCGCCTACGTCACCGCCAAGCACGGCCTGGAGGGATTGTCGAAGGTGGTCGCGCTCGAGGGTGCCCCGCACGGCGTCACGTCGGTGACCGTGAACCCCGCCTACGTCCGGACGCCGCTGGTCGAGAAGCAGATCGCCGACCAGGCCCGGACCCACGGGATCTCCGAGGACGAGGTGATCGAGAAGATCATGCTGACCCGGTCCCACGTGAAGCGCCTCATCGAGCCCGAGGAGGTCGCCGAGCTGGTGCTGTTCCTGACCGGCCCGGCGTCGGCGTCCATGAGCGGCACGTCCTACCCGATCGACGGCGCCTGGACGGCGTACTGACCAACCCCCGGGCTCTCGCCCACGAAGGACCACGAGGAGAACCATGAAGAAGACCGACGACCCCGTCGTGGTGGTGGGCTACGCCCGCACGCCGGTGGGCAGCTTCGGCAGGGCGCTGGCGTCCGTGCCGGCGCACGTGCTGGGCGCCACCGCGGCGAAGGGCGCCCTCGAGCGCGCGGGCCTCACCCCGGCCGATGCGCAGGAGTGGATCATCGGCTGCGTCGGCTCGACCGGCACGGACGCCTACATCAGCCGCCGCGTCGCGATCGAGTCCGGCGCGCCCGAGGAGTCCACGGCGATGACCGTGAACCGCCTGTGCGGCTCGGCCATGCAGGCCATCGGGCTGGCCGCCGCCGAGCTGATGGTCGGCGAGGCCGACATCGTCGTCGCCGGCGGCACCGAGAACATGTCGGCCCAGCCGTTCATGGACTTCTCGGCGCGCTCGGGCGTGACGCTGGGCAACCGCACGATCATGGACGGCACCAACTCGATGGTCACCGACCCGTTCTCCGGCGAGCCGATGGGCGTCACCGCCGAGAACGTGGCCGAGCGGTTCGACGTGTCCCGCGAGGCCCAGGACGCGTTCGCCCTGGAGTCGCAGCGCCGCGCGCAGGAGGCGCTGGCGTCCGGGGCCGTGGCCGGGGAGATCACACCCGTGACGATCAGCACCCGCAAGGGCGACGTGGTCGTCGACACCGACGAGCACCCCCGCGCCGGCCTCACGCTGGAGAAGCTCGCCGCGATGCGCCCGGTGTTCAAGAAGGACGGCAGCGTGACCGCGGGCAACGCCTCGGGCATCAACGACGGCGCGGCGATGCTGGTGCTCACCCGGGCGTCGGTGGCCGCCGAGCGCGGGCTCACGCCCCTGGCCGAACTCGTCGACTTCACGAAGGTCGGCATCGAGCCCGGGATCATGGGTTATGCCCCCAAGCCGGCCATCGAGAAGATCCTCGAGCGCAACGGGCTGGGCACCGACGACATCGGCTGGTACGAGATCAACGAGGCGTTCGCCGCCCAAGCCGTGCCCGTGGCGCGTGACCTCGACCTCGACCCCGAGAAGGTGAACCCGCTCGGCGGCGCCATCGCCTGGGGCCACCCGATCGGCGCGACCGGCGCGATCATCTCGCTGCGCACCATCGCGAACATGCGCGCCCACGACCTCGAGTGGGGGCTGGCGTCCATGTGCATCGGCGGCGGGCAGGCCGTGGCGTCGCTGTGGCGGCGCGCCTGAGGGTCACCCGCGCGGGTCGGCCCACTCCAGGGCACGGTCGAGGCGCAGGGACGCCTGCTCCTCACCGGCGCCCGACAACAGCCCGAGGATGAGGCCCGCCGTGCGTGCGCGCAGGGTGGGCCCGTCCACGACACCGGCGAAGACGTCGTGCCAGCGGTCGATGAGGCCGGGCAGTTGGGCGTAGTGCGCCCGGGACAGGTCGGGCAGCACCACGAGGTGCGCGAGCAGGGTGGCGAGGTCGTCGACCAAGTACCCGGGCCCGACCGACTCGATGTCGATCACCTGCACCGCGCGCCCGTCGACGGTGAAGATGTTCGCCTCGTAGAAGTCGCCGTGGGTCGCCCCCACCTCGCCGGTCACCGCGTGGGCGTCGGCCTCCACGAGCCGTTCGCCGAGGGCGGCGATGTCGTCGGCGCGGCCGGGCAACTCGACCGAGGCGGCCTCCACCGCCAGGCGCAGGCGTGCCCGGTGGTCGCGGCGTGGGGGCAGCCCCCGGACGCCGCCGGGCAGCCGGCGCAGCAGCCCCAGCAGGGAGCGGGCGTCGGGCTCGACGTCCCCGCGCATCGACCAGCCGGCCAGCGCTACCGCCAGCGACACCCCGGGCGCGGCCGCGGTGATCGACACCCCGTCGGCCGGCATGGCCACCACCGGCGGCGTGATGCCGGCCGGCGCGAGGAGGGCCATCCGCTCCAGGTACTCCAGGTGCCGCTTGGGCCGCTGCACCTTCACGAACCAGCGCCCGCCGTCGGCCTCGGCCCGCAGCACGGCACGCCGCATCGGCCGGTAGGCGACCGCGGTGAGCGCCACCTCCCCGGACGCCAGCCCGGCCGTACCCAGCCACCCGGCCACGGCGCCCGGATCGAAGGCCACGGGTGCGGACCGCAGCACGGGGTCGTGCGGGTGCTGCCAGACCCGGAAGGAGAACTCCTCGCTGTCGAGCGTGACCACCCCACCGGACACGTCGGCGGTGGTGGCGAGCACGTACTCCTCCTGGCGGGTGTCCCCGTCGCCGAGCTCGGCCACGTAGCCGACGGTGACGTCGCGCCCCGGGCGGTAGTGGACGGCGTCCACCCGCACCGCGAGCCCGGGGATCGCGGCATCGGGGGCGCCGGTGAGGGCGGCGCCCACGAGCTCGGCGCCGTGCTCGAGGAGGTGGCGTCGGTGCGCTTCGAGGTCGAGGCGGGGCATGCGCCTCACTGTAGGCGCACGCCCCCACAGCCCCGTCGGACAGCCCGAAGATGAGGAAACTCTCATGATGGGGACGCGTTGTCCTCACGAACGCCACCGATGATGGGGAACGTACCGAGAAGACCACCTCGCACGAACCAGGAGCAGACCATGGGCAAGACCCTCACCACCTTCACGATCGGCGGTGTCCTGGGCGCGGCCATGTTCGGCGGCCTCGCCATCGCGTCCGCCGGCACGCCGTCCCCGTCCGAGCCCCGCCCGGCCGTCGTCGTCGACCCCGGCACGAGCAACCAGGCGCTGCAGGCATCGATGGACGTGGCGGGCGACCCCGCGCAGGAGACGCCCGCGGCACCGTCGGTCGCGACGGTCGTCACGGCCCCCTCCGCGCCGACCCCGGCAGCCCCGGCCGCGACGAAGGCCCCGGCGCCCACCGTCAAGAAGTCGACGACCACGACCACGAAGGTCGTCAAGCCCCCGGTCAAGAAGGTCGTGGCCGACAGTGCCAACAGCGTCGACAGCGCTCCCTCGGCCGACAGCTGAGCTCAGGGCAGCCAACACCAGGCGGCCACCAGTCCCGTCCCCACCTCCACGATCCCCCGGCGCGTCCCCCCGGGCGCGCTGGTGGCGTCTCCGCGCAGGCCCTCGCCGGTGGCCTTGAGGTGGGCCTCCGCGCGCACCCAGTCCGCGATCGAGGCGAACCCGGGCGGCGGTGCCGCGTCGGACGCCTCGAGGTCGACCCCCAGGCGCCCGGTCGGGACCGCGCCCACCAGCGTCAGCCCCACGGCGTGCGCGATCGAGACCCCGGGCCGTGACCCGTCGCCCAGCCGGACACCGGGGCGTCCGTGCCGGTCGGACCCACAGGCCGGGCACTGGCGCCGGACCACCACCTCCTCACCGAGGAGCTCCGACAGCAGATCAGCGGCGGAGCGCTCGCCCCACGCGAGCAACACTCCCTCAGGAGTCACGTCCCTGCGTCCCATGGACGCTCACGCTACGGGAACCGGTGCGGACCGCGGGGCCGAGGAGCCGCGCGCCCGGTCGCGGACGGACAGCGCGGCGACGCGTCCGGCCCGGTTCGCGCCGATGGTGCGTCCGGCCCAACGACGTGCCGCCGCTGCTTGTCCCGGGTTGCCGCCTGATGCCGCCGTGGGGAGACTGGGCGCGTGACCGAGTCGTACGCCGCCCTGCTGCGCGGCATCGCCCCGAGCGGGAAGAACATGTCCAACGCCCAGCTGCGCGGCGTGTTCGAGGGGCTGGGGTTCGACCAGGTCGTCTCCGTGCTGGCCAGCGGCAACATCGTCTTCCGCGCCCCGGCCCAGGACGTCGGCCGGCTGGAGGAACGCATCCGGGGGGCCCTGCGCGGCGAGCTGGGGATCGGCGGCGGGACCATCATCCGGACCCGCGCCGAGCTGCAGGCGCTGCTCGACCGCGACCCCTTCGCCGAGCTGGTGCACGGGCCGGGCACGTACCTGACGGCGACGTTCCTGAAGACGCCCCTCGCGGGCGAGATCCCGGAGCAGCCGCACCCGCTCACCCGCATCATCGGCTACGACGCCGACGCGCGGGCGGTGCTGGCGGTGACCGACAACAGCGTCCCCGGGACGACCGGCACCTGGATGGCCTGGCTCGAGAAGACCCACGGCACCGGCATCACAACGCGCACCTGGCTGACCGTGCAGCGGGTCGTCGCGAAGATGCGCTGACTAGCGCGGGTAGAGCGCGACCTGCGCGGCCTTGACCACCAGCCACACGGGGCAGCCGGGCACCAGGCCCTCATCGACGGACGCCGCGAGCGTCAGGTCGGCGGCCACCGGGCTGCCGTCGCCGAGTTCGGCCGACAGGCGGACCAGAGCCCCCCGGGGCTCGACCCCGGTCACGGTGGCGCGCAGGTGGTTGCGCGGACTGCCGGAGGGGTCGCTGGTGTGGACGGCCACGGCGGCCGGGGCGAAGGAGGCGATGGCCTCCCGGCCGGCGGTGAGCGGTCCGTCGGCGACGCCGACAACCCGCTGCCCGGTCGGCAGGGTGAGCGCGTCGTCTCCGGACGCCGTGCCGGCCAGCAGGTTGACCCCGACGAGGTCGGCGACGAAGGGGGTGCGGGGCCGGGCGAGGAGGTCGGCGACGGGGCCGACCGCGACGACGTGCCCGGCTTCGACGACGGCGAGGTCATCGGCGAGTGCGAGCGCGTCGACGGCGTCGTGGGTGACCAGCAGGGCGGTGCGCCCCTCGTCGCGGATCCGGCGTCGCAGCAGGGAGCGGATCGCCGGCGCCACGGACACGTCGAGGGCGGCCAGCGGTTCGTCGAGCAGCACCAGCCGCGGGTCGGTCGCCAGGGCGCGGGCGATGGCGATGCGCTGGGCCTGCCCGCCCGAGACCTCCCAGGCGCGGGCGGGGGCGAGCTCGCCGCAGCCCACGGCGTCCAGCTCGCGCTGGGCGCGTGCGCGGGCCTCGGCTGCCCGGACGCCACGCGCCCGCAGGCCGAAGGCGGCGTTCTCGAGGACGGTGAGGTGCTCGAACAGTAGGGGGTGCTGTTCGAGGACGGCGATCCGGCGGCGGTGGACGGGCACGTGGACGCCGGGGCCACCGACGAGGGTGCCATCCAGGGTGATCGTGCCCCCGTCGGGGCGGAGCTGGCCACCGACGAGTTGCAGGATCGACGACTTGCCCGAGCCGTTGGGGCCGACGAGGGCGACGACCCGGCCGGGCGCGACGTCGAGGTGCGCGTCGATACCGCGCGCGACCACCCGGGCGTCGAGGGTCACGGCTCTCATGGGGCACTCCGGCGGACGGTGCGCCGGGAGAGCCACCCGGTGGCGGCCACGGTGAGCCCGGCGACCACGATGAGGACCAGGGCGAGCGCGAGCGCGGCATCGGTGTCGAGCTCGCGGAGCAGGTAGATCTCCAGGGGCAGCGTGCGGGTAACGCCCTGGAGGGACCCGGCGAAGGTGATCGTGGCGCCGAACTCGCCCAGGGCGCGGGCGAAGGTGAGGGCGCCGCCGGCGGCGATCGACGGGGCGAGCAGGGGCAGCGTGACCCGGCGCAGGGTGTAGGTCGGCGAGGCGCCCAGGGTGGCGGCGGCCCCCTCGACCCCGGTGCCGGTGGCTCGCAACGCCCCCTCGACCGCGGTGACGAGGAACGGCATCGCGACGAAGACCTGGGCCATGACGACCGCGACCGTCGAGAAGCCGACCTCGATGCCGAGCACCGCGAGGGGGGCGCCGAGGACGCCGCGGCGTCCGAACGTGATGAGCAGGGCGAGCCCGGCCACGACCGGCGGCAGCACCATCGGGATGGTCACCAGCGTGCGGACCAGGCCGGCCAGGCGTCCGTCTGCGCGGGCCAGCACGAGCGCCAGCGGCAGCCCGAGGGCGAGGCTGATCGCGGTGGCGACCAAACAGGTGAGCAGGCTGAGGCCGAGGGCGTCCAGCGACGACCGGGTGGTGAGCAGCGCAGGGACGTCGGCCCAGGGCACGCGGGCCACGATGCCGAGCAGGGGCACCGCGAGGAAGAGGACGGCCAGCACGGCGGGGACGAACAGCCACCGGGGGCGTCCGGCCCCACCGCTCGCGGGCATGGGCACGGTCATGGGGTGCCGAAACCGTGCTCGGCGAGGACGACACGGCCGGCATCGCTGGTCACGAGGTCGATGAAGGCGTGGGCCGTCTCGGCGTTCGCGCTGCCGGCGACGACGGCCACCGGGTACCGGGTGGCGAACCGCCCGTCGGGGTCGAGGACGATCGTCTCGACCGCGTCGCCGGCAGCCGTGGCGTCGGTGGCGAACACGATCCCGGCGTCGGCCTCGCCCGAGGCCACCTTGCCACGGACGTCGGTGACCTTCTGCTCCTCGGACACGGGCGCGAGCGCCACGCCGGCCGCGTCGGCGAGGGCGCGTGCCGTCGCGCCGCAGGGGACGGTGGGCGCGCAGACGACCAGCTTCGTGCCGTCGAGGGAGGCGTCGAGGCCCGTGACGCCGGCGGGGTTGCCCGCCGGGACGATGAGGACGCCCGCGTTGGTGGCGAAGACGGTCGGTTCGGGTTCGACGAGGGACGCCTGCGTCGCCCTGGCCATGGTGGCCTCGTCGGCCGTGGCGAGCACGTCGGCCGGCGCCCCGCCGGCCAGCTGGTCGACCAGGGTGGACGACCCGTCGAAGGTGAAGCGCACGTCGAGGGTGGGGTCGAGTTCGGCGATGTCCGCGAACACCCCGGTCAGCGAGGAGGCGGCGAAGACCGTGACGGTGCGGTCGGACGCGGGGGCGCCGGCGCAGCCGGCCAGGGCGAGGACCAGGGTCAGGGCCAGGGCGGTCCCGCCGGCGGGGAGCCGGCTCGCGTTCACGACCGGCCCCGGGGCGTCTCGACGTGCACGTTCGTGGCCTTGACGACCGCGGTCGCGACCGAGCCCACCTCGAGGCCCAGGTCACGCACGGCCTCGGTCGAGATGAGCGACACCACGCGGAAGGGCCCGCACTGCAGCGTGACCTGCGACATGACGGTGTCGCTGATGACGCCGGTCACGAGCCCGGTGAAGTGGTTGCGCGCCGACCGGTGTTCGCTGCCGGGGTCGGCGGCGGCGTCCGCGTGCAGGTCCTCGGCGAGGCGGGCCAGCTCGGCGCCGGCGACCACCTTGCGGCCGGCGTCGTCGACCCCCGCGTCGAGGCGCCCCGCGTCCACCCAGCGGCGCACGGTGTCGTCGCTCACCCCGAGCAGTCGGGCGGCCTCAGAGATCCGCAACTGCGTCATGATCGGTAGTATAGACCCGCACGTGCGGAAGGGAGTCAGCTCCGCCAAGTCCTCCACAGGCGGGCGTACTCGCCGTCGGCGGCGATGAGCTCGTCGTGGGAGCCCTGCTCGGCGATGCGCCCGTCGATGACGACGGCGATGCGGTCGGCGTCGTGGGCGGTGTGCAGCCGGTGGGCGATGGCGATGACGGTGCGGTCGGCCAGCAGCGCGTGCATCGAGCCCTCGAGGTGCCGCGCGGTGCGCGGGTCGATCAGCGAGGTCGCCTCGTCGAGCACCAGCGTGTGCGGGTCGGCGACGACGAGCCGCGCGAGGGCCACCTGCTGGGCCTGGGCCGGGGTGAGCTCGGTGCGCCCCCGCCCGAGCATGGTGTCCAGGCCGTCGGGCAGCTTGGCCACCCAGTCGGACGCCTCGACCGCGGCCAGGGCGTCCCGCACCTCGGCGTCGGACGCCGTCCCCTCACGGGCGAGCACGATGTTGTCACGCAGCGACCCGACGAAGACGTGGTGCTCCTGGGTGACGAGGCAGACCTCGGTGCGCAGCAGGTCCAGGGGCAGGTCCATGACGTCGACCCCGCCGACGCGCACGTCGCCGACCCGGGGCCGGTTGATGCCGGCCACGAGGCGTCCGAGCGTCGACTTGCCCGAGCCCGAGGGGCCGACGATCGCGAGCCGCTCCCCCGGCGTCAGCGACACCGTCACCCCGTGCAGGACGTCGTGGTCCTCCCGGTAGGCGAAGCGCAGGTCGCGCCCGACCACCTCGGAGCCGTCGGGGCGCCCCTCACCGGGCGTGCGGTCCTCGGGCACCTCGGCCACGCCGAGCAAGCGGGTGGTCGCCGCGACACCGACCTGCAGGTGGTCGAGCACCTGGATCAGCCGGTCGAGCGGGCCCACGAGCTGCTGCAGGTAGATCGCCGCCGTCGTGACCTGCCCCACCGTCACCAGGCCGGCGTCGTAACCCCACGTGCCGATCAGCACCACCAGGACCAGCGGGACCTGGAACGCGAAGTCGATCCACACGAACAGCAGGTTGCGCAGGCTCATCGTGTAGCGCTCGGCCTGACCCGACTCGGCGATGTCGTCGTCGAGCTTCGCCTGCCGCACGCCGGCCAACCCGAGCGCCTCAATGGTGCGCGCGCCCTCGACCGTCTCGGTGATGGTCGCGTTGATCTGCGAGTAGGTCCGCGACTCGGTGATGTAGCCGGCGATGGCGTTGCGCAGGTAGTGGCGCACCGCGAGGAACAGGATCGTGCCCGACAGCAGCAGCGGCAGCGACAACAGCGGCGAGTTCAGCAGCAGCGCCACCACGGTCAGCCCGACCATGGACGCCGACGTCACCAGGTGCGGCAGCGACCAGCGCACGGCGTTGCTCATCTTCGCCACGTCCGAGGTGATGCGCGTCACCAGGTCGCCCGAGGAGGCCGCCTCCACGTGCCCCAGCGGCAGGCGCAGCACGGTGCCGACCACGCTCTCGCGGGCGGCGGCCAGCATGTCATAGCCGAGCACCGCCGAGGCCCGCTTGGCCAGGAACGTCAGCAGCGCGTGCACCAGCACCACGCCGATCACGACGCCGATCACCGCGTCGGTCTGCGCCAGCCCCACCCCGGACGCCGCGTCGTCGACCAGGTCGCCCAGCAGGCGCGGCACGACGAGCGCGGCCACGGCCGCCAGCACGTTGAACCCGATCATCGCGACGAGGCGCGACCGGCGGGTGGACAGCAGGTCGCCCACGAAGGCGAAGGCGCGACGGGCCCGCGCCACCGGCAGCCCGCGCTCGGGATTGCGCGAGTC
>DUOQ01000255.1 GCA_012838755.1 Propionibacterium sp.
AGGCGGTCGGAGGTCGACAGCATCGACGTCATCAGGTACCAGGTCTCGAACATCTCGCGGCCGTAGATGCCCTTGATCGTGAGCATGTGCGTGATGACCTTGCCCCAGTTGATCGCGTAGTCGGACGCCGGCAGGCCCAGCATCGCGATCCTGCCGCCGTGGGTCATGTTGTCGATCATCTCCGCGACGGCCTGGGGAGCGCCCGACATCTCCAGGCCGATGTCGAAGCCCTCCTTCATGCCCAGGCCGAGCTGAACGTCGCGCAGGCGGGTGGTGCCCGAGTTCACGACCAGGTCGGCGCCCGCGGCGTCCGCCAGTGCGAGCCGGTAGTCGGACAGGTCGGTGACCACGATGTTGCGCGCGCCCGCGTGCCGGGCGATGGCCGCGGCCATCACGCCGATCGGGCCGGCGCCGGTGACGAGGACGTCCTCGCCGACCATGTTCCACTGCAGCGCGGTGTGGGTGGCGTTGCCGAGGGGGTCGAAGATCGCGCCGAGGTCGGGGTCGACCCAGTCGGGGTGCTTCCACACGTTCTCCACCGGCAGCACGACGTAGTCGGCGAACGCGCCGTCGGTGTTGACGCCGAGGCCGACGGTCCGGATGCACTGGTGGCGGCGTCCGGCCCGACAGTTGCGGCAGTAGCCGCACACGATGTGCCCCTCGCCGCTCACCTTGTCGCCGGGCTGGAGCTCCTTGACGTCCTGGCCGACCTCGACGATCTCGCCGTAGAACTCGTGCCCGATCGTCTGGGGTGCGTTCACCATGCTGGCGGCCCAGTCGTCCCACTGCTGCAGGTGCAGGTCGGTGCCGCACAGGCCCGCGCGCAGGACGCGGATCTTCACGTCCCAGTCGCCGCAGGTGGGTTCGGGACGGTCCACGAGTTCCAGACCCGGGCCCGCCTGCATCTTCGCCAGCGCTCGCATGGCGCCCATCATGGCACGGGCCCGGTCTGGTGATCCCCCTCGTCAGCGACTGCTGTAGCGGTGCATGAACGCAGCCATCGCGTCGCGATTGACCGGCTGGACCGGGCGGTACTCCTTGCTGCCGTCCGGCATGTTCCACCCCGTGGAGATCTTCTGGTCAGCCAGCCAGGCCATCTCCTTGTAGAACTGCGTCGTCGGCGTGATGTCCTTGAACGGCGATGCCTGCGGCGGTGTGAACGCCGGGCTCTTGGCCATGCGGTACATGAACGCAGCCATCGCATCCCGGTTCACCGGCTGCAAGGGGCGGTACTCCTTGGAGCCGTCCGGCATGGTCCATCCGGTCGAGATCCCCTGGCTCGCCAGCCAAGCCATCTCCTTGTAGAAGGCCGTGGTCGGCGTGATGTCCTTGAACGGCGACACCTTCGGCGGTGTGAACGTCGGACTTCCCGCGAGCCGGTACATGAACGCAGCCATCGCATCCCGGTTCACCGGCTGCAGCGGCCGGTACTCCTTGGAGCCATCAGCCATGGTCCACCCGGTGGAGATCTTCTTCTCCGCCATCCAGCACATGTTCTCGAAGAACGCCGTGCCTTCCGGAACGTCCGCGAACGGGACCGATCCATCAAATGTGTGCGTCCATTCGGTGGGGCCTTCGACGCGCACGCTGGGGTCGTCTGACCAGGCACCGATGCGCACGTACCCGCTGGCCGGATACCTGCCTGGCGTCAGCTGTCCAGAGATCAGTTGTCCCTGAGCGTCCCAATGGTCGTACATCAACCCGGTTTGCGGGATCTCGAAGTAGTCACCCGACGCGCCGCACCGGTCGACGAACGTGACCGAGCCCTTCACCGGGATCGAGCTCCTGACTGCGTTGGATGTCCCAGCTGCGGAGGAGCCGGCATCGTTGACCGCTACCACGTCGAAGGTGAAGTCCTCCCCCAAGGGCAACCCCGTGAATGTGGCGGTGGTCGAAGCCACCGTTTGGGTGGCGCCGCTGGGGTGCGCCGTGACCATGTAGCGGGTGGAGAGCCTGGGGTCGGTCACCGACGGCGGCGTCCAGGTCACGCGAGCTCCGCCGGTCTCGAACGGCTCAGCCTTCACGTTGGACGGGGGGTCCATGACCTGGATCTCACCCCGGTAGACCCCGTCCCTGTCGTTCCCCGAGGCCAATGTCATGTAGTCACCGACCATCGAGAGACCTGCCGTCTCGTGGTTGAGCTGCCAAGCCACACTGGACGGCGGCACACCGATGGTATCGGTGACGCGCACCGCGATCTGAACGGACCTCGCGCCCTGAGTAACATCCACCAACTTCGGGCTGAAGTCGAAGCCGGTCGTGACCGGCGCTTCCTTGTCATCGACCGCTGGGAGACGGGCATCGAGACGCCCACTGATCACGCTGACCGCCTCTGCGCGGTTACCCTTCACGTCCTCGAGGGGGCCCACCTCGGCGGTCCACAGGGCAATCCCGGATCGAGGCGGAAGCGTGACCTTCCATTCGTAGGAGTACGCGTTCCCTGACTGACCAGTTCTTACCCCTTGGCCGAGGCTCAGGACTGTGC
Source organism: Propionibacterium sp. (assembly GCA_012838755.1). Classification (GTDB taxonomy): domain Bacteria; phylum Actinomycetota; class Actinomycetes; order Propionibacteriales; family Propionibacteriaceae; genus Propioniciclava. The sequence goes on from DUOQ01000255.1 coordinate 2,486, forward strand.
CGGTGGCCGAGCGAAGCACCGCCTGCGGCGCCACAGGACCGCTCGAATCTGAGAAGCCCACGCTGAGTGTCACGGGCTCGCTGACATCACCCGAGTGCACGATGTTCCTGCTCAAGATGCCCCAGTCACCATCGGCGGGCTCGAATCGGCGGGATCGAGAACCATGAGAGGAGTCGGGGATCGAAGCTCTGTTCCACGATGACCGAGCACGTCAACTGCCCACACCTGGACGCCCCAGTACCCGTACTTCTGACCGTATTCGAGGCCTTCCGGCAGCACCGATGGCGGAAACACGAAGTCGGCGCGGTAAGTCCCGTCCGTGACGGAGCCAGAGACGCGCGCGAGGTCGACCCCATGCCCCATCGCCTCGTCGCCTTGGGGGAACACGTACGCCCGTACGCGTTGCACCTCCGTCGCGTCGGTGACGCGGGCTGTGATACGCAGTGGGGTCCCCTCGGATGGGTCCAACATCTCGGGGGTGAAGCTCATCGACTCGACGACGGGGCCTAGCAAGTCATCGGCCGCGCGGACCGGCGCGGCCGAGAGGCCGGTCACGGCCAGGACGAGGGCGAGGACAGCGGCGAGCCAGCGCGCGTGACCACGAAACATGACACTCCCTTGGGTCGATGCAATCTACTCATCCTAGGTTCGACTGGCCCCACGCAACGAGTCCTCCCGCCCGCAGCACGACCGAGTGAGGGCCGGACCACCTGCCCAGCCGGGCCCGCGGCGTCCGAAGAATTGTTTTCCACAATTCCTGGGGAGCCCCTTGACATTTCGGATCGACTAACATTCCTCCTTGTCGAAGGTAGGTTCCGCGCCTCAAGGAAATGCCACACGGTTACGGGTTGATAACAAGCTCGCCCATCGACGCGAATTGTCGGGGAATGCGCAAGGAATGTCAGAGGCGCCTCGTAGCGTGTGCGGCATGGAGATCGAGTTCGCGACCCAGACCGGCGAGGCCCTCGCCGCGGTTGGCCGCGCGCTCGATGCGGCCACCGCTGACGACCGGTCGCTGCTGTCCCCCGCGCAGCGGTTGGCGGTGCTGGGCATGGCGGTGGTCGAGGCCGGTCGGCTGCAGTCGCTGCTC
>DUOQ01000256.1 GCA_012838755.1 Propionibacterium sp.
CCCCAAGACCTACCCGCTGGCCAACACCGGTGCGCAGATGATCCTGAGCCCGCAGGGCTTCATCCGCCCGCTGCTGGCCCGCCCGGGGTCGCCGTTCGGGCCGCGGTTCCACCCGATCCTGAAGTACTGGCGCCCGCACAACGGCAACGACTGGGGCGCCGCCTGCGGGGTGCCGCTGTACGCGGCGCAGTCGGGCACCGTGGTGAAGGCCGGCTGGCAGGGCGGCTTCGGCAACTACGTGATCATCGACCACGGCGTCATCGGCGGGAAGTCGGTCATGACCGGCTACGCCCACCAGCAGAAGATGGTCGTGCGAGCCGGCCAGCGCGTCGAGATGGGCCAGCACATCGGCTACGTCGGCACGACCGGCCTGTCCACCGGCTGCCACCTGCACCTGCAGGTCTACGAGAACGGGACGCCGGTCGACCCGATGCGCTACATCCCCTGACCCGCTGGTCAGGCGAAGCCGAAGGCCACCGGGAAGGCCAGGGCGACCAGGCCCGCCCACGCCGCGACCACCGGGAGGTATCGCACCTGCCAGCGCTCGACGTCGACGAAGGGACGCCGCCCGCGCAGGAAGCCCACGTACAGCCACAGCGACACCGCCAGGCTGACCGCCAGGACGACGTTCTCACCGACCGCGGCGAGCTTGTTGGCCGACGTGCCGTACTCGGCGATCCGGCCGGCGATCGCGAACCCCACGACGGCGTCCACGGCGAGGGCGGCGACCAGCAACGCGACCGAGGACCAGTCCTGCAGGCGGGGTCCGGCGTCCGTGGGGCGGGCCGACACCGAGAACACCAGCAGCGCGAGCACGACGACGAGCAGCAGGTCGACCGCGATGAGCAGCCCGCGGTCGGCCTCGACCGGGTTGCCGGTGACCGCGAGGGCGGCGAGGAAGGCCAGCATCACCAGGGTGAACAGCGGGGTGAACACCGCGGTGAGCACCGGCGCGATGTTCTCGATGACGGCCTTCTTGGCCTCGACCAGCCAGGCCGACACGACCAGCGCCCCGCCCGCCCCCAACGGGACCACCCACTCGGCCAGCACGGTCATCGCGTCGATCCCGACGAAGGAGAAGATGGCCGCGGTCAGGCCCACCAGCACGCCGCCGCCGAGGGCGATCAGCACGAAGTAGATGAACAGCTCGCCGATGAACCGGATGTAGTCCATCCAGCGGTCGACCCGCCGCCAGTCGCGTCCGAGGTAGGACGCCCCCAGGACGATCCCCAGCACGATCGGCGTGTGCAGCAGGAACAGGGGCAGCGTCATGCCCGACGGTGCGAACGGGTAGAGCGTGCCGGCCACCCCGAAGACGGCCAGCGCACCCACCGTCGCGATCGCCACGGTTGGTGGCACCGGACGCCGCTGCCACCAGAACCAGCCCGCCACGACCGCGGTCACGCCGAGCAGGGAGACCAGGACGGGGAGCCAGACCGCGTCCGCGCCCGAATCCGCAGATGTCCACATGGCCTGCAGGGGGAGCGCGACCATGAGGCCCGCGACGGCGGCGAACCCCAGCATCGCGGCGAGCCCGGCGGGGCGTCCGGACGCCGGGGTCGGGTCTGCGCCGTTGACGACGAGCTGCTTCCACAACCGGTCCGAGTGCTCGGCCGCGAAGGCGTGCGCGAGCTCGTCCTGGGCGCCGAGCCTCTTGACCGCGACGAGGAACGCCTCGTCGGCGGCCAGCCCGCGCCCGGTCAGGTCGTCGACCGTGGTCAGCAGGTGGTCGGTCAGTTCGTCGACGTCGGACGCCGCGACGCCCGGCCGCCGGCCCAGGTAGTGCCGCCACTGCTCGACCTGTTCGTCGAGCGTGGTGGGGAGCGCGTTCATGCGAGGCCTCCTTCGGCCAGTCGGGGGTGCGGCCCGGCGGACTCGGCCAGTCGGGTCAAGGTGGTGACCACGGCGTCCCACTGGGCGCGATGGTCGGTGATGGCGGCCCGCCCGGTGGGGGTGAGCCGGTAGTACTTGCGGCGGCGTCCGGACTCGGCGCTCCAGAACGCCTCGACCTGGCCCTGCCGCTCG
>DUOQ01000257.1 GCA_012838755.1 Propionibacterium sp.
CCCCAGGATCCTGGGGTTCGTGCCACCCGGACGTGTTGGTGGGTGGGACGTGGTCAGTGGCGGGCGAACGGCTCCAGGTGCGCGACGAAGTGGTCACGGATCACGCCGTACAGCTCCTCCTCGTTGGCGCGCAGGATGTCCTTGATCCGGTCACCGAACTGCTCCAGCACCGCCCCGTACCCCACGTGCATGACTTGGCGGGAGTCCAGGTCGGTGATCAACTGGTCCATCTGGCCATCGGCCGGGTTCGCAGGGATCCTGGTGGGGTCACAGCTCAGGTGGTAGCTGTGCCGGTTCTCCTCGAAGGACTCCAGCGACAGCGCCAGCACCTCACGCAACAACGCGGGGTCGTGCCGCGCCACCACCCGCAGCGCCTCGACCCACGACGTGCCGGCCGTCTTCAGGTGGCACACGCCCCGGGTCTCCTCGGCGAACGCCGGGTAGATCGAGAACTTGTCTGACCCCGAGTGCAGCGACAGCTTGTACGGACCCAGCGCCCGGGCGAGCTCGGCATGCTGCCGGAAGTCCGCCCGCAGGGCCTCACGCGACCCGATGTACTCCACACCCTTCTCGAACTGGCCCACCCAGCGCGGCGCGAAGCTCACGATGTCCACACCCAGGCGGTTCAGCTCCGACACGATGATCGCGTGCTCGACCGCGGTGGTCGGCTTGTCGGTCTCGTCGATCGCGAACTCGTACTCGCGCTCGACCCCCAACGAGTCGACGTGGCGGATCAACTCCACCCCGCGCGTGATGGCCGGCCCGGCCTTCGCGATCGCCCGGTAGACCGACTCCTCGTCCAGGACCAGCCGGCCCGACTCCAGGTCGATGGACGTGCCCACATAACGCGAGGCCAGGTCCTCCAGCGTGGTGTCCACGGAACTGAAGTCCAGACCCGCGGCCTTGCGGCGCACCGTCGCCTCGTCGTCGGCCTCGTGCGCATCCATGTCCATGCCGTCCCCGGGGTCGATCGTGTAGAACACGAACCCCGCCTCGGCACACTCCGACAAGGACTCCTCGGTCTTCTGGTGGTCGGCGTCGGCGCCCACGCCCCCGGTCCAGCCGGCCTCGAACGTCCCCCACGTGGCGTCGTCGAGCACGTTGCGCGGCGTGCGGTGCGTCCGCCCCATCTCACGGGTCGACTGCTGGGCGAACACAGGGTTGACCCCACCCACCGCGTCGAACGCGCGCGCGTGACCCGGCGTGCAGAGCCCCAGGCGGTCCCCCGTCCCCGCCGACGTCTCCAGGCCCCACAACCGCGGCTTCAACCACGGCAGGGTTCCTCGCAAGGCTCGGGCGTTCTCCGGGGACGCCTCCGCGCGGAACACCTCACCCTCCTGCCGGCCGTCGAAGGCCGCCAGCGTCGAGTCGTCGGCGCCCGACACGACCAGCTCCTTGCCGGACGTCGTGCGCTCCAACCAGAACTGGGAGCCCCCATGGGACACCAACGAAACCTCATAGGCCTCAACGGGCAGATTCACAGACATGATGATTCCTTCCTGGAACGGTCGAGCAGGCTGGTGGTCAGGTGGTTGGTCGCCGCCTGTTGGAGGGCGGCGGTGAAGGCATGGGGTGCGTCGTCCCAGACGCTGGTGTAGCGGCCGGGAGCGTCCGCGAACGCGGTGGCCAGCAGCGCATCGGCCTCCCGCATGCCGGCGGCCGGGAAGAGCTCGTCCCGCGCGTCGTAGCCGACGAGGACGTCACGGGCGGTGTCGCACACCGCGAGGCCAGGCAGGTCGGGGCCCGCCGCGAGCCCGCGGGTGTGGAGCAGCCAGGAGTGGTCGACGTGGTCGGGGAACAGGCTGCTCAGGGTGCACATCATCGCCACGACGGCCAGACTACGGACTCCGCGGTCCAGGGCACCCACGACGAGGGCGCGGCCGCCCCCACCGGAGAAGCCCAGTGCTCCGACCGCCCCTGGCGCGCACCACGAGCGCAGGACGGACAACGACCCGAGGTCGTCCGAGGCGACCATCCCGGCCATCGAGGTGTCGAGCAGCGCGCACGCCTTGGCGACGAGGTGTTCGTGGACGCGTGCGGCGGCGTCGTGCTCCTCGGGGTCGTCGACCCCGAGGTCGAAGCGCCGGGCACCGAACCCGAAGCAGTCGGGGGCCAGCACCGTGAACCCGGCACGCGCCAGGTCGGAGGCCACCGCGCGGCCGTCCTCGAACCGTGCACGATGGTCCAGGACGTGCGGCGGCAGGCCGGGCACGTCCACCATGCGTTCCGCGCCGAGGCAGAACAGCCCGCCGTGGCTGTGCAACGCAAGTACCCCGGGACGGGTGGTGGGGTCGACATCCTCGCGGTGCAGGAGCCAACCCGCGTTGTCCGGGCCGAAGCCGACCGCCCAGCGCAGGCGCGTCGCGCGGACACCGTCCCGCACCCTGCCGCCGCCGGCACGGATGTCCCCCACCACGGGCTCGGTCACCCCGAGCAGGGTCGCAAGGTTGCCGGCGAGCCGCGGCGTCCGGGCAAGGTGCTCCGCCCAGTCGCCGTAGCCGCCGAACGGCTCCTCGTTCATCGCGTGAGGTCGAGCCCGACGTCGCTGGGGGCGATCGCGCGCCCGCTGCTGATCGACTCGTTGCCGCAGATGCCGACCGCGATCGCGCGCAGCCCGTCGATGTAGTCGGAAGGGCGTCCGAGCGGGTCCTCACCGGGCCCGTTGAAGACGTCGGAGAGCAGGAGCGCATCGCCGCCACCGTGACCCCCTGTCCCCTCGGGGATCTCGACCTCCTCCACCCCGGAGAAGTGGCGCTGCACCGTGAGTCGCTCACCCTTGTGCCGGTCGCCGACGGCATCCGCCATCGCCGAGGGGTCGATGATGACCTTCCCCTCGTCGTCGACGAGGACCGCGGCGCGCTCGACGACCTCGAGTTCCGCGCGCCCCTCGGTCCCGTTCACGGCCACGCGGTAGCCCTCCCAGGGGCTGTGGGCGTTCAGCGCGTAGGACAGGGTCGCCCCACCGGCGTAGTCGACGATCACGGCGAGGTTGTCCTCCGTGGTGACGCCGGGACCGAACACGTCCTGGTCCCGGCGGTATCCGTCGTGGTGCTCGTTGTCGAGGTAGAGCGCCTTCAGGCGGGGGTCGTCGCGCAGGTCCAGCTCGAACGGACCGTGCTCGCCGTCGTGGGTACCCCGCTCCGGGCGCGGCGGCAGGCCACGCTCGTCCGCGTTCTCGGCCCCGTAGAAGCGGAGGCCGCCGCTGGCGAACACGCGGACCGGGATGTCGGCGAGCCACCAGTTGACCAGGTCGAAGTGGTGGCTGCTCTTGTGCACCAGCAGGCCACCCGAGTTGGCCTTCTCCCGGTGCCAGCGGCGGAAGTAGTCGGCGCCGTGGGCGGTGTCGAGCACCCACTCGAAGGTGATCGACAACACCGTCCCGATCCGGCCGGAGGTGATGACCTCCTTGAGCGCCGAGTTGCGGGGGCTGTAGCGGTAGTTGAACGTCACGACCACGCGGCGACCGGTCTCGTGGACGGCCTCCAGGATGCGCCGGGCGGACGGGGCGTCGATGGTCAGCGGCTTCTCCACCACGGCGTCGGCACCTGCCCGCAGGACGCGGACGATGATGTCGGCGTGCGTGTCGTCGGGACTGGTGACGATCACCTTGTCGAGGTGCTGCTGCTCGACCATCGACTCGATGTCATCCGGGCCGTACGCTGCGATGGCGTCGGCGGCGTACCCGTACTCGTCCACCATCCGCTGGCGGTGGAACGCGAGCCGGCCGGGGTTGCTGTCGGCGATCGCGACCAGGACGGCCGCGTCCGCGTGGGCATCCCCAATGGCGTCGGTGTACATCTGGGCGCGGTGACCGGCCCCGATGAGTCCGTAGCGCTGCATGGTGTGGGCGTGCTCCTTACTTGATACCGGTGGTGGCGATGCCGCGGATGAGGAACCGCTGGCCGAACAGGAAGGCGAGGAAGACCGGGACCAGGGAGACGATGCTCATCGCGAACATGGCACCCCAGTTGGACATGCCCGTGGAGTCCATGAACGCACGCAGGGCGAGCGGGACCGTGAACTTGTCCGGGCTGGTGAGGAAGATCAGCGAGCTGAAGAAGTCGTTCCACGTCCAGATGAAGGTGAAGATCGTCGTGGTCGCGATGGCCGGGACCATGAGCGGCATGATCACCCGGCTGAAGATTCCCCAGTGACCGCAGCCGTCGATGCGGGCCGCTTCGTCGAGTTCCTTGGGCAGGCCACGGATGAACTGCACCATGAGGAAGACGAAGAACGCGTCGGTGGCCAGCAGCTTCGGCACGATCAGCGGCAGGAACGTGTTCACCCAGCCGATCTGGCTGAACATGATGTACTGCGGGACGATGATCACGTGGATCGGCAGCATGATCGTCATGAGCATGATCGCGAAGAAGACGTTCTTGAACTTGAACTTCAACCGCGCGAAGGCGTAGGCCGCCAGTGAGCACGAGACCACGTTGCCCAGGATCGCCCCGAGCACGACGATGATCGAGTTCAGCAGGTACTGACTGAACGGGTGCTGCAGGGCGAACCAGCCCTGGGCATAGTTGTCGAGCGTCGGGTCGGTCAACCACAGGCCGGGCTCGCGGAAGATGAACGCGGTGGGCCGGAACGAGCTCACCAACATCCACAGCAACGGGTAGATCATCAGCAACGCGGCTGCGACCAGGAGGATGTGCTTGACCACGCTGCGGATCCGGGACGGCCCGGCGGATTCCGCCACGTCGGGCTGGGTCGGCGGTTCGTCCACGCCGTGGAGGGCGACCTCGTTGGCGGCGACGATGTCGGAGGGCTGCTGAGTCGGATTAGTCATCGTAGAACACCCAGTACTTGGAAGCGATGAAGTTGATGGCCGTGAAGATCGCGATGATGACCACGAGCAGCCATGCGATCGCGGATGCGTAGCCCATCTGGAACTGGCCGAAACCGCGCTGGTACAGGTACAGCGTGAAGAAGAGCGTGGAGTCGGAGGGACCCCCTGTGCCACCCGAGACGATGAACGCCTGGGTGAACGACTGGAACGAGTTGATGACCTGCAGCACGACGTTGAAGAAGATGATCGGGCTGAGCAGCGGCATCGTGATCGTCCAGAACTGGGTCCATTTGCTGGCGCCGTCGACCGAGGCCGCCTCGTAGTACATCGTGGGGATCTGCCGCAGGCCGGCCAAGAAGATGATCATGGGCGAGCCGAAGGTCCAGATGTGCAGCAGGACCAGCGTTCCGAGCGCGTAATCGGGGTCGGCGATCCAGCCCGGCGGGCTTGGGACGCCCAAGAAGGTCAGGAACTGGTTCACGAGTCCCGACGTACCGAAGATCTGGCGCCACAGGATGGCGATGGCCACCGAGGAGCCCATCAGCGAGGGCAGGTAGAACACCGACCGGTAGAACGGTAGGCCCTTCATGCCCTGGTTGAGCAGCACGGCGATCCCCAGGGCGAGTGCGAGTTGGAGGGGCGTGCCGATGAGCACGTAGGTGAAGGTGACCAGGATCGAGTTGTGCAGGCGACGGTCGCCGAGCATGCGCTCGAAGTTCTCCAGGCCGACCCAGTCGGGAGGCTGTAGGAGGCTGTAGTCGGTGAAGGCGAGGTAGAGGGAGGCGAGCATGGGGCCGACCGTGATGAAGGCCAGGCCGATCAGCCATGGTGCCAGGAAGAGGTAGCCGGCTGCGTTGTCGGTGGCCTCTTCCCTGCGCCCACCCTTGAGCTTGCCGAGTTCGCTGAGGGCACTCATGCCGTAACTCCTGTGCGGATGCTCTGTGGGGAGATGGGGGGCCCGGGCGGGATGTGCCCGCCCGGGCCTTGGGTCAGCGGAGGTTGCCCTGGACCTCGTCGTGCAGCTCCTGTGCTGCAGCCATCGGGTCCTTGCGGTCGAAGATCAGGTCCTGGACCATGCGCTGCTGCACCTGCTGGAAGGTACCGCCACCAGCGGGGATGATCGCGGGCGTCGGGCCGAGGTCTGCCTGCATGTCGTCCATGTAGGCGACGACCTTCTTGTCGACGTCGCTGAGGTCGGCCTCGATGGCCTTGCGGACGTCGGTGTTGGCCGGGACACCGCGCTCGGTGCCCATGATCTTGCCGGCTTCCTCGCTGTTGGCCAGGAAGTCGATCAGCTTGGCCGCGGCCTCCTGGTGCTCGGTCTGCGCGGACGCCGACCACAGCATGGACGCCTTGAACCACAGGCCGGCCTCGTTGGACTTACCGGTCTGCGACGGCGGCCGCAGGAGCTCCAGTTCCTCACCGGTGGCCCGGGTCAGCGCGGTCACCTGGTTCGACCAGTACTGGAAGAAGCCGAGCTTGTTCGTGGCCGACATCGTCTGGTCCAGCGACTTGCCCATGTCCTCGGAGGTCTCGGCGGCGCTGGGGGCGGCACCGGTCTCCTGGATCTTCTTGGCGTACTCGAAGAAGGGGGCGAGGTCTCCCGCTTCGAAGCCCATGCCTCCCTCATTGGAGTACTGGTCCTTGCCCTGCTGGCGCAGGAAGCCACGTAGCGACGGCTCGATCCAAGCGAGGTTCTGCATACCGTAGGTGCCCTGCTCGGTGTTGTCGGTGATCTGCTTGGCGAGCTCCGCCAGGTCGTCCCACGTCCACGTCTTCGAGTCGGGCATCTCGACCCCGGCGTCAGCCAGGACCTTGGGGTTCGCAAGGATGACCGAGGTGTTGATGCCGGCGTTGATGCCGTAGAGCTTGCCGTCCACCCGACCGAGGTCGATCGTGCCGTCCATGAACTTGCCGGTGTCGATGTCGACCGATTCGAGGTCGAGCAGCGCACCGCGCTGGCCGTACTCGGCGATGTACTTGTCATCCATCTGGATCACGTCGGGCGCGTCACTCGCGGCCACCTGCGTGGCGAGCTTGTCCCAGTAGCCGGAGAACTCGCCGGGCTCCCCCTGCACCTTGATGTCGGGGTTTTC
>DUOQ01000258.1 GCA_012838755.1 Propionibacterium sp.
ACGCCCGAGTCGAGCAGCGCCGACTCGGCCTGGCGGCCGGTCAGGCCGAAGGACGAGGCGACGTCGAGCAGGACCAGGTGGTTGTCGGTGCCGTCGGTGACGAGCTTCACGCCGCGCTTCATCAGGCCCTCGGCCAACTCCTTGGCGTTGTCGGCCACGGCCTGCGCGTACGCCTGGAAGTCGGGCGTGCGCGCCTCGGCGAACGCCACGGCCTTGGCCGCCATCACGTGCGACAGCGGGCCGCCGAGCACCATAGGGCAGCCCTTGTCGACGGCCGGGGCGAACTCCTCGGTCGCCAGCACGAAGCCGCCGCGCGGGCCACGCAGCGACTTGTGGGTCGTCGAGGCGACGATGTCGGCGTACGGGATCGGGTTCTCCTCACCGGTGAACACCTTGCCCGCGACCAGGCCCGCGAAGTGGGCCATGTCGACGAACAGGACCGCGCCCACGGCGTCCGCGATCTCGCGCATCTTGGCGAAGTTCACCCGGCGCGGGTAGGCGGAGTAACCGGCGACGATCACCAGCGGCTTGAACTCGCGCGCTTCGGCGAGCAGTCGGTCGTAGTCGATCAGGCCGGTGGACGGGTCGGTGCCGTAGCTGTGCTGCTCGAACATCTTGCCCGAGATGTTGTGGCGGAAGCCGTGGGTGAGGTGGCCGCCGGCGTCCAGGCTCATGCCCATGACGCGCTGGCTGTTGAACTCGCGGCGCAGGGACTCCCAGTCCTCGTGCGCCAGGTCGTTGACGTTCTTCGCGCCCAGCCGCTGCAGGGTCGGCGACTCGATGCGCGTGTTCAGGATCGCCCAGTAGGCGACCAGGTTCGCGTCGATGCCCGAGTGGGGCTGCACGTAGGCGTACTCGGCGCCGAACAGCTCGCGCGCGTGCTCGGCGGCGACCGACTCGACGGTGTCGACGTTCTGGCAGCCCGCGTAGAAGCGGTGGCCGACGGTGCCCTCGGCGTACTTGTCGCTCAGCCAGTTGCCCATCGTCAGCAGGGTGGCGAGCGAGGCGTAGTTCTCGGACGCGATCAGCTTCAGCGAGGCGCGCTGGTCGGCGAGCTCGGAGCGGATGGCGCCGCTGATCCGCGGCTCGACCGACTCGATGACGGAGAGTGCCTGGGTGTAGGCGCTGGACGCGGTGGCGGCAAGGTCGGACACGACGGGTCTCCTCAGGATTCGGCTACCGGCACAATCTATCGCGTTCGGTCGGTGAGGCATCGACCCAGGTCTGGCCCCGGGACGGCCCCTGATCGACCGAGGGCCCATGCCGGACGCCGCGGGTGCCGTTAGCGTGGACGGTGATCCCGCAACCGAGGAAGGCACGTCCCATGGATGACACCACCCGCCCCGACGACATCCCCCGCCCGGCGCCGAGCCCGGCCGACGCCCCGCCGCCCGCGGCCCACGGCGTCCCGCCGGTTCCGCCGCGCCAGCAGGCCGCACCGCTCCCGTACGCCCCCGCGCCCTCCCGTCCCGCACCGTTCAAGCGTGGCTTCGGCCTGGGTGCCGGCGCCGGGCTCGGCTTCGGTGGCGCGATGCTGGTGCTGGGCCTGGTCGGCAGCCTGATCTCGGGCCTGATGCTGATGGGCTTCGCCGGCGCGGCGTCCACGATGGCCGCCGGCGGCCAGACCGGCGTCGAGCCCCTCAACACCGTGTGGGGACCGAGCACCGCGACGAGCAAGCTGCGGGCGATCCCGGTGACCGGCGCGATCATGACGCTCGGTGCCGACGGGTTCGCGTTGTCGGAGGGAACCTACGGCTACGAGGTCGCCGACGTCATCGACGGCCTCGACGCCGAGGACGCCGACGGCCTGGTCCTCATGCTCGACACCCCCGGGGGCACGGTGACCGGTTCGAAGGCGATCTCCGACGCGGTCGATCGCTACCGCGAGCGCACGGGCAAGAAGGCGTTCGCCTTCGTCCAGGGCCAGTCGGCCTCGGGTGGCATGTACGCGATGGCCGGCGCCGACGAGATCATCGCCGACCACGGCACCACGGTCGGCAGTGTGGGCGTCATCATGGGCCCGCTCGAGCGCTACCGCGACGTGACCGCCATGGGCAGCATCCTGGGTGCCGTCGAGGCCGGCGAGATCACGCAGGAGTACATCACCGCCGGCAAGGGCAAGGACGCCGGGCAGCCGTTCCGTGACCTGACCGCCGAGGAACGGGCGATGCTGAACGACATCATCACCGAGATGTACGACGACTTCGTCAACCACGTGTCCACCAAGCGTGGTATCGACCGCGCGGTGCTCGTCGACGAGCTCGGCGCCGGCATCTTCACCGGCAAGAAGGCCGAGCAGGTCGGCTACATCGACGGCACGATGGGCCGCGACGAGGCCATGCGTCACTTCGCCACCGAGGCGGGGCTCGACCCCGCCGACACGCGGCTCGTGCAGTCGAGTGCGCCCGGTTTCCTCGCCAGCTTCTTGGGCGCCGAGGCCCGCGCGTGGGGCGTGGCCCCGGCCGCTCAGTCGGTCGCCGGTCAGCCGGCGAAGGCGACGGCGTCGCTGTGCACCGACCCGACCGAGCCGTTGCTGTGGCACGGCAACCTGGTCGGCGTCTGCCGCTGATCTGTCCGGGGTGCGTGTGGCACCCCCGAGACGCTTCCGGGTGGCATCACCCCAAGGATCCTTGGGGTGATGCCACCCGGAAATGCATCTGCGGTCAGCGCGCCCGCGCCACCTCGTAGAGCGCGATGGACGCCGCGACCGACGCGTTGAGCGACTCGACGTCAGACGTGATCGGGATCGACGCCAGTACGTCGCAGTTCTTGCGCACCAGCTGGGCCAGCCCCTCGCCCTCGGAGCCGACGACCAGCAGCACCGGGCCGTCGACGCCGGGGATGTCGGCGATGTCCACGTCCCCCTCACCGGCCAGGCCGACGACGACGAAGCCGGCCTCGGCGTAGTCGCGCAGCACCCGGTTGAGGTTGGTCGCCAGCGCCACGGGCACGCGGGCGGCGGCACCGGCCGAGGTCTTCCACGTCGCGGCGGTCATGTGGGCCGAGCGCCGCTCGGGCACGATGACGCCCACGGCGCCGAACGCTGCCGCCGAGCGGATGATGGCGCCCAGGTTGCGCGGGTCGGTGATCGAGTCGCACGCCACGAGGATCGGGGCGTCGTGGTCGGCCAGCGCGTCCGCGAGCAGGTCGCCGGGGTGGGCGTACTCGTACTCGGGCAACTGGATCGCCACGCCTTGGTGCACCGCCCCCGAGGTCAGCCGGTCGAGCTCCGAGCGCGACGCCTGCAGCAGGGAGATGCCCTTCTCAGCGGCCAACCGCAGGATGTCGTTGATCCGGGAGTCCCGCTCGGCGCCCTCCATGAGGAAGGCGCGGCGCACGGGCAGGTCGGCCTGCAGCGCCTCGAGCACGGGGTTGCGGCCGATCACCCAGTCCGCGCCGGGGGCCTTGCCTCCACCCTGGCGGGGCCCTTGGCGCCCGCGGGTCTCCCCGGGGGAGGTGCGTCGTCCACGCGGGTTGCTCGGCGAGATGGGTGACTCGCCCGGCCTCCGGTCGCGATAGGCCTTGTGGTACGGCCGGTCCTCGGCCTTGGGCGTGGGGCCACGGCCCTCGAGGCCGCGCTTGACGCGGCCACCCGACCCGGCGGTCCGGCCGGTCGGGCCGACCCCCTTGCCGCGCTTGCGCACGGCTCCCTTGCGCTGCGAGTTCCCGGGCATGTCAGCCCCTCTCCAGGGACCAGCGGGCCCCGTCCTTGGTGTCGGTGATGGTCAGGCCGGCGGCGGCGAGCGAGTCGCGGATCGCGTCGGCGGTGGCCCAGTCCTTGGCCGCACGGGCGGCCGCGCGCTGCTCGAGCAGGGTGGCGACCAGGGCGTCCACGACCGGGGTCAGGTCGTCGGAGGCCGCGCCCTGCGTGTGCGCCCACTCCGGGGCGGCCGGGTCGAGGCCGAGGATGGCCAGCATGGCGAGCACGGCGTCCGAGGCGGCCTGGACGCCGGCGGTGTCGTTCGCGGCGAGGGCGGTGTTGCCCTCCTTGACGGTGTTGAAGAGCACGGCCATCGCGGCGGGGGTGCCCAGGTCGTCGTCCATGGCGGCGGCGAACGCGGCGGGCACCCCGACGTCGGGCGTCCGGTCGACGACCTCGCTCGCCCGGGCGAGGAACGAGTCGATGCGCTCGAGCTGGGCGGCAGCCTCGGCGAGCGAGGCGTCCGACAGCTCGATGGCGGAGCGGTAGTGGGGCCCGGCGAGGAACAGGCGCACCACCCGGCCTCCGTGCTGCGCGACCGCGGCCTGGACGTCGGCGGTGTTGCCGAGGCTCTTGCTCATCTTCTCGCCGGCCAGGGTGACCCAGGCGTTGTGCATCCAGATGGTCGCGAAGGGACGCCCCGCGGCCCGGCTCTGGGCCAGCTCGTTCTCGTGGTGGGGGAAGCGCAGGTCGAGCCCGCCCCCGTGGATGTCGAAGGCGTCACCCAGGTACTTGCCGGCCATCGCCGAGCACTCCAGGTGCCAGCCCGGACGGCCGCGGCCCCACGGGGTCTCCCAGGTCGCCGAGGCGGGTTCGCCGGGCTTGTTGGCCTTCCAGAGGGCGAAGTCGCGGGGGTCACGCTTGCCGGCTGACTGTTCCTCCTCGGAGGTGAGTTCGTCGACCTTCATGCGGCTGAGCTCGCCGTAGCTCGGCCAGCTGCGGACGTCGAAGTAGACGTCGCCCGGGCCCGCCACGTAGGCGTGCCCGCGTTCGATGAGGGTCGCGATGAGCTCTACCATCTCGGGCACGTGCCCGGTCGCCCGAGGCTCGTAGGTGGGCGCCTTGATGCCGAGCGCCCGGTGGGCCGCGTGGAACTCACCCTCGTAGAGGTAGGCGTGCGCCCACCACGGACGGCCGGCCTCTTCGGCCTTCGCCAGGATCTTGTCGTCGATGTCGGTGATGTTCGACACGAACGTCACCGCGTACCCGGACGCCTCGAGCCACCGGCGCAGGACGTCGAAGTTGACCTCCTTGCGGATGTGCCCCAGGTGCGGCGCGCCCTGCACGGTGGGACCGCACGCATAGATCGAGGCCTTGCCCTCGTCGAGGGGCCGGAACTCGGTCTTGGTGCGCGTGGCGGTGTCGTACAGGTGCAGGGTCACCGGGCAAGCGTACCGAAGCCGGACTCAGCCCTGCGCGCGCCTGCGCAGGGCCTCGATGTCGAGGAACTCCGGCAGCATCTCGGTGCCGGGGGCGTAGGCCTGGGACTCCCACGGGTCCTCGGGCATCTCCTCGTCCTCGACGAAGCCCTGCGAGGGGTCGAGCGGGTTGGCCATCTGGCGCTGCTCGCCCAGCGGCGAGAACGACTCGTGCGAGATCACCTCGTCGGGCAGGGCGCTCAGCACGTCGTGGATGTAGCCCTGGACGGCCTCGGTCATCGGCACGTCCCGGTCCTCGCGCTGGCTCTGGTACCAGCGGTAGTCGAGCACCTCGTGGAAGATCTGCGCGGGCTCGCGCTTGCCGGCCAGGTGGGAGGGCACCGCGGTGATCACCGGCTCGAAGGCGTGCGTGAGCCACTGGTGGGCGACGACCGACTCCTCGACGTGGCCCTGGTTCGTCCGCGCGCGGTAGGTGTCGAGGTCGTTGAGCAGGCGTCGGGCCTGGTTCTCCTCGGTGTCGAGGCCGGTCAACCGCAACAGGCGGCGCGAGTGGTGCCCGGCGTCCACGACCTTGGGCTGGATCGAGATCGTGTCGCCGGTGGGGGAGGTGCGGATGTCGAGCTCGGCCACGTCGAAACCCAGCTGGTTGAGCCGGTGCACGCGCGACTCGATGCGGGCGAGCTCGGAGCCGGCGAACTCCTCCTTGCCGGTGAGCTCGCGCCACAGGTCGCGGTAGCGCGACTCGATCTGCTTGACCAGGGCGAGCGGTTCGAGCGACTCGTCGAGCATGCGGCCGGCCTCGAGGTCGGAGAACTCCCCGAACAGGTTGACCATGGCGATCTCGAGGTCGTGCAGGCGCTGCCCGTCGGAGAGCCGCTCGTGCAGCTCGGCGGTCTCGGCGTCCACGAGGTAGGCGGCGAACTCGCCCGCGTCGCGCCGGAACAGGATGTTCGACAGCGACACGTCGCCCCACAGGAAGCCGATCAGGTGCAGGCGGGCCAGCAGCACGACCATCGCGTCGAGCAGGCGCGAGACCGTGTCGCGGCGCACGCCCGACGAGAACAGCGAGCGGTACGGCAGCGAGAACTGCAGGTGTCGCGTGAGCAGGATCGAGTCGAGCGGGCCGCCGTCGGCGTCCTGGCGGTTGGTCACCACGCCCGTCGGTTCCACGGCCGGGGTGCCCAAGCGGCTCAGGTCGGTCAACATCCGGTACTCGTGCACCGCTGCGGTCTCGATGACCTCCTTGGCCGCGTACACCTCGTCGCCGACCCGGATGAACCGCACCACGTGGCGGGAGATGCCGCGCGGCAGCGCGACGAGGTGCTCGTGGGGCCACTCGGCGAGCGGGATGTGCCACGGGAGGGGCAGGAGGCGGGCGTCCGGTTGGGCCGCCAGGAAGCGAGGCACGTGCCGATCCTCTCACAACGCCGAAGGCCCCCGGCCGGAGCCGGGGGCCTTCGCGAGACGGGCGTCAGCTGATGCGGTCGCCGGTCTTGTTGCTGAACACGTGCATGCGACCCTGGTCGGGCGCCAGGCGCACCGTGTCGCGCTTGGTCAGCGGGTGGCGGGACTCGAGGCGCGCCACGATCTGGGTGGCGTTGAGCTTCTCGTCGGCCGACAGGCCCGCGAGGGTGCCGTACAGGTACGAGTCCGCACCGAGCTCCTCGACCACGGCGACGTCGATGGCGATGCCACTGCCGTCCTCGCTGGTGTGGAAGTGCTCGGGACGGATGCCGATCGTCAGGTCGGCCTCACCCTGCGCCCTGGCCAGGACCTCGCGCGCCACCGGGACGACGTGGTCGCCCACCTGGACGCCGCCGTCGACGACGCTGCCGGCGATCAGGTTCATGGCGGGGGAGCCGATGAAGCCGGCGACGAAGAGGTTCTTCGGCTCGTCGTACAGCTCCAGCGGGGACGCCACCTGCTGCAGCAGGCCGTCCTTCATGACCGCGACGCGGTCACCCATCGTCATGGCCTCGACCTGGTCGTGGGTCACGTACACGGTGGTGACGCCGAGGCGGTCGACCAGCGCGGCGATCTGGGTGCGGGTCGACACGCGGAGCTTGGCGTCGAGGTTCGACAGCGGCTCGTCCATGAGGAAGACCTGCGGCTGGCGGACGATCGCGCGGCCCATGGCGACACGCTGGCGCTGACCACCGGACAGGGCCTTGGGCTTGCGCGACAGGAACGACTCCAGGCCCAGCAGCTTGGCGGCCTCGAGGACGCGCTTCTCGCGGTCGGCCTTCGGCACGTTCTGCATCTTGAGCGCGAAGCCCATGTTGTCCGCCACCGTCATGTGGGGGTACAGGGCGTAGTTCTGGAAGACCATCGCGATGTCGCGGTCCTTCGGCGGCAGGTCGGTGACGTTGCGGTCGCCGATGTGGATGGCGCCCGCGTTCACCTCCTCGAGGCCGGCGAGCATGCGCAGCGAGGTCGACTTGCCACAACCGGAGGGGCCGACGAGCACCATGAACTCACCGTCACCGATCTCGAGGTTCAGCTTGTCGACGGCCGGGTGGTCGGAACCGGGGTAGACGCGCGTGGCGTCCTTGAACGAAACAGTGGCCATGCCACAACATCCTTTCCACGGGCAGGTACGTGCCCGACGATCCGTAGTGGAAAACACGGGTCCGCGTGCGCGGGCCCTCCTGTCATTCTTCACCGGCCCGGACCCTCGGGCAAATTCCCCGCCGGCAACGTGACCGAGTCGCAATGATCGAGCCATTCCACGAGCGCCGCGGCGGGTATCCTCGCGGCGTGACCCACGACCCCGCCCCCGAGCGCCCGGACGCCGCCCCCGGCGACCCCGCGCCCGAGGCGTCCGCCCCCGGGGGGACCACGCCCGAGGCGTCCGAACCCGAGTGGTGGGACGACCCGGCGCTGCCCTGGAAGCACAAGCCGGGCCGGGCCGACATCATCTGCATGTCGGCGATGTCGGTGGTCGCGGTCTACGCGCTGGTGATGCTGCCCCTGCGCCCGATCATCCTCGGCCTGGCCCCGCACCTGCTCGGCTCGCTGGGCTACCGCACGGGCCTCGTGCTGGTCGGCGCGCTCGCCGCGATCGGCGACCGGTGGTGGCCGCTGGTGCTGGTCATCGGCTCGCTGATGGCGATGAAGTTCGACTGGGTCTACTGGTGGGCCGGCAAGCTCTGGGGCCGCAACATCATGGACGTGTGGTCGGCCAACAAGTCTCCGCGCACCCAGCGCCGCTGGGAGAAGATCTGGAACGGCGCCCGCCGCTTCGAGACCCTGGCGATCTTCGTGACGTTCCTGCCCATCCCGATCCCGGCTGGCGTCGTCTACGCTGCCCTGGGCGCGGCCGGCACCAAGCTGTGGAAGTTCCTCGCGGTCTGCTTCGGCTCAGCCCTCGTCACCACCGCCGGTTACATGGCCCTGGGCTACTGGATCGGTGAGCCCGCCGTGCAGGTGGTCGACACCTACGGCCGCTACCTGTGGTACCTGTCGATCGCCATCCTCGTCGGCATGTTCGCGGTGTTCTGGTACCGCCAGCGCAAGGGGGACGCCGCGGGTGCGGCCCCCCGCCCCCGACCGTAGACCCGGGTCGACGCCCGCCGGCCGGAGGTCGCTCCCGACCGTCGGTGCCGCTGCTTAGGCTCACCTCCATGTCCTTCCGCGCCACCTGGGCTGCGATGTTCGAGCCCGAGCAGTACCCACCCCCGCCGCTCAGCGGCCTGGGGGTCGCGTGGCGCTACGCGTTGTCGCTGGCGGTCTACTTCATCCTGGCGTCGGTGTGGGTGCTCGCCTTCCAGGCCCGCCCCACCGGCATCCTGTTCGACCTCCCCATCACGCCCGAGGACATCGGGGGGCTGCCCCCGCTGTGGTGGGCGGTCCTCGACCCGGCCCTCGGCGCCGTCGGACTGGGCATCATCCACCTGCGTCGCCGTATCCCGCTGGCGATCGCCCTCATCACGGCGGTCTTCTCCTTCGCCTCGGCCAGCGTCGCGGCCGTCGCCCTGTGGGCCTTCATCTCGAACGCGTCGCGCCGCAACGTGCGCAACACGCTCATCGTGGTCGCGGCCACGATCGCCGCGGGCCTGGCCAGTTTCCTGCTGCCGTGGTCGGTGCCCTTCTCCTGGACCAACCTCGTCGGGGTGGCGACCCTCACCGTGGCGTGGGCGCTGTTCGGCATGTACGTCGGCGTCCGGCGCGACCGGGCGGCCGGCTTCCTGCGCCGCGTCGAGCAGGCCGAGCAGGACCGCGCCTTCGCCGTCCTCGCCGAGCGCAACCGCATCGCCCGCGAGATGCACGACGTGCTGGCCCACCGGATCTCGCTGGTGTCGATGCACGCCGGGGTGCTGGCCTACCGCAGCGACCTGCCACCCGAGAAGACCCAGGAGATCGCCTCGATCATCCAGGAGAACGCCCACGCCTCCCTCACCGAACTCCGCTCGGTGCTGTCCACCCTGCGCGAGGTCCCCACGCTGGACGCCGCGGGTGCGGTCATCGGCGCCGGGGCCACGGAGTCCGGGGCGGTCGCGGCACCCCAGCCGACCCTGGCCGACCTGCCCGGGCTGCTGGACGAGGTGCGCGCCTCGGGGCAGGTGCTGGTGGTCCACGACACGCTGGACGCGACGTCCGTGCCGCTGGTGCTGCAGCGGCACCTCTACCGCATCGTCCAGGAGTGCCTGACCAACGCGCGCAAGCACGCCCCCGGCGAAGCTGTCGAGGTGCGGCTCGCCGGCTCGCCGCGGGACGGGATCAGCGTCCGGGTCGGGAACGGCCTGGCTGGGGCGTCGGCGACCATCCCCGGCGCGAAGCTCGGGCTGGTCGGCATCACCGAACGCGCCCAGATGCTGGGCGGCCGGCTCGACGCGGGTGTCCAGGGCGGACGCTTCGTCGTCGACGCATGGCTACCGTGGAACCACGACTTCAGGAGGCACCCGTGAGCGCGACCACCATCCGCATCGTGCTGGTCGACGACGACCCGCTCGTGCGCGCCGGGCTGGGGTTGATCCTCGGCGGGTCGCCCGACATCGAGGTGGTCGGCGAGGCCGCCGACGGCGTCGAGGCGATGAGCGTGGTCGCCGGGCAGCGCCCCGACATCGTCCTGATGGACATTCGGATGCCCCGCAAGGACGGCATCGCCGCGACCACCGACCTCCTCGCCCGTCCGGACGCCCCGCGCGTGATCGTGCTGACGACGTTCGACTCCGACGACATGGTGCTCAAGGCCCTGCAGGCGGGCGCGTCGGGCTTCCTGCTCAAGGACACCCCGCCGCCGAAGATGGTCGAGGCGATCCGGGCCGTGGACGCCGGCGAGACCACGCTGTCGCCCTCGGTGATCTCCCAGGTCATCGGGCTGGCGACGAAGTCGGCCGACGACGGCCGCGGCGAGGCGGCGCGCCAGCAGCTGGACGCCCTCACCGAGCGCGAGCGCGAGGTCGCCGTGGCGATCGGGCAGGGCAAGGCGAACGCCGAGATCGCCGGGGAGCTCTACATGTCGATCGCGACCGTGAAGGCCTACGTGACGCGGATCTTCTACAAGCTGGGAGTCGACAACCGCGTGCAGGTGGCCATGAAGGTCCACGACGCGGGTCTGGTCTAGGAACCCTCGGGGGCCGGTGCGTCGGCCCGGTTCAGGACGGCCACCAAGAACTGGGACTCCTCGGTGAACAGCTGCAGGTCCCAGGTCGAGAAGGCCTGCTTGAGCAGCAGGCCCGAGCTCGCGGCGTCCCGCACGAAGTCGTCGAAGTCGTAGCCGCGCCCGGCGCCGTAGCCGATCACCGCGCGACCGGCGGGCTTGAGCCAGCCCGCGATGTTGGCCAGCGTCGGGAGGCGGGTCTCGGGGTGGAGGAAGCCCATCACGTTGCCCGCGGAGAAGACCAGGTCGAACTGCTGCGGGGCGTCCTCGGGGAGCACCACCTCGGCCAGATCGCCCACGACGTAGGTGGGGCCGGGGGAGTCCTCCTCGGCCGCCGCGATGAGGACCGGGTCGAGGTCGATGCCGACCACGGTGTGCCCGGCGGCGTGCAGGTAGCCGCAGTGGCGGCCCGGGCCGCAGCCGGCGTCGAGGATCGTCGCCCCGCGCGGCGCCATCGCGTCTATGAGCCGGGCCTCGCCGACCAGGTCGGCGCCGTTGGCGGCCATGCCGCGGAAGCGCTTCACGTACCAGGCCGAGTGGTCGGGGTTGTTGGCCACGGCGTCGGCCCACTTGCTGCGGTGGACCGCGCGCAGCATGGCGGCGGTCACATTCGTCGGGGCGAGCTTGGCGGGGTCCACGAGCCTCCGACAGGAATCGAACCCGCGACCGTCCGCTTACAAGGCGGGTGCTCTACCAACTGAGCTACGGAGGCACGGCCCTCCCGGGCCGAGGTCCATTGTGCCCGAAGCCGCGCGGGGACGCGCATTGCTAGGCTGGATCCGGCTCCCAGCCCCGGACGACGGTTCAGTACCCGGTGAAGACAAGACTGGCCAACGCTGTGTTCGTCGAGTGGACGCCGTGGGCGTCCGATGTGTTCGGTGGAGGGTCTCATGGACTGGGTCATCCTGCTCGCCTCGGGCGTGCTGGAGGCGGTGTGGGCGACGGCGCTGGGCGCGTCCAACGGGTTGCGCAAGTGGCAGCCGGCCGTGGTGTTCGTGGTCGCGTCGATCCTGAGCCTGTACGGCCTGGCGCTGGCCATGGTGACGATCCCGGTGGGCACCGCCTACGCGGTCTGGACCGCGACCGGCGCCACCCTCACCGTGGTCTGGGCGATGGTGCGCGGCGTCGAACCAGCCACCTTGCGCCGGGTCCTGCTGCTGCTCGGCATCGTCGCCTGCGTGGTCGGGCTCAAGGTGGTGGCGTGATGCCGTGGCTCGTCCTGGTGCTCTCGGCCGTGCTCGAGGCCGTCTGGGCGACCGCCTTGTCGGAGTCGGCCGGGCTCACGGTTCCCGTGCCGACCGTGGTGTTCCTCGTGGCGACCATCCTGTCGGTGGTCGGGTTGGGCTGGGCGATGAAGTCGATCCCGACCGGCACCGCCTACGCGGCGTGGACGGGAATCGGCGCCGTGCTGACGGTCACGTGGGCCGCGGTGACGGGGGCCGAGCCGCTGTCGCCGCTCAAGGTGCTGTTCCTGGCCGGGATCATCGCCTGCGTGGTGGGCCTGAAGTTCTCCACGCCGTCCGGTCTGACGGTGCCGGTCGAGAAGTGAACGATCCCGAGGGTCTTCCGGCGAGCTGAGCGCGGGGCGTCCGGGGAAGTGGGGCGGGATGGTTCACTTCTCGACCGGACGCCTCGGCGTCCGGCGGTCACGGTCGGCGCGCGAGGCCACGATGTCGCGCACGATCGCCGCGAACCGCTTCGGGTCGTCCACGATCGCGGCGCCGAACCGGATCACCTCCCAGCCCGCGCGCCGGAGTTCCAGGTCGCGCGAGGCGTCCGACCGGCTGCCCTCGCGGGAGTCGTGGGTGGGCCCGTCGAGTTCGATGACCAGCCCGATCCGCTGGAAAACCAGGTCGCTCAGCCAGGCGGCGGCGGACGACGCCGTGGGTGCGGGCGAGCAGGGACGCGAGGGTGGGGTTCACGGGTCAAGCCCAGCAGGGCCCGGGTTCCGGATCCAGACTTCGGTGGGCGCCCTGTGGACAACCCCACGGTCGAGAAGTGAACAGATCGTGACCGGCCCACCGGGACGCCCCGCGCTCAGCCCCGCGGAAGACCCGCGGGATCGTTCACTTCTCGTTCCGGGCCTTGCGCTCGGCGGCCTGGAGCGCGGCGAGTCCGCCGGCGGAGTTGCCCATCGCCGCGCCGGGCACGATGCGGGCGTGCTCGGCCGCGGGACGCGGGGTTTCGGTGGCCGCGTGGTCGGAGGCGTGCTCGCCGTGTCCACCCTTGCGGGGGATGACGTGCATGATCGCGACGACGGCGGCACCGACGACGAGGCCGGCGATGAACGAGAAGAACGTGTTGGTCAGCCAACCCATCAGGCCGCCGAGCGGTCCGGTGGCGCCGGCGACGAGCACCTCGAGGTGGTGCACGAAGGCGTACGGGGCGTGCCAGCCGAGCTCGTCGACCCCGACCAGCAGGATGTGGCCACCGACCCACAGCATGGCGATCGTGCCGATGATGCCCAGGGCGGTGAGCAGCTTGGGCATGCCCTTCACCAGGGCGTTGCCGATGACCGGTGAGCGGTCGCTCTCGACCAGGTGGAGGCCGATGTCGTCCATCTTCACGATGAGGGCGACGACGCCGTAGACGCCGAGGGTGATGGCGAGGGCGACGACGGCCAGGATGATGGCCCGGGAGACGAGCGGCTCGTTGGCGACCTCGTTCAGGGCGATCACCATGATCTCGGCCGACAGGATGAAGTCGGTCCGGATCGCACCGGACGTCATGGCCTTCTCCTGCTCGGGTCCCTGCAGGGGGACGGGCGTCTTGTTGCCGGGGTCGGCCTTCGAGTGACCCGAGACCTTCTCCCAGATCTTCTCGGCGCCCTCGTAGCTCAGGTAGAGGCCACCGAGCATGAGCAGCGGGGTCAGGATCCACGGCAGGAACTGGGACAGCACCAGGATCGCGGGCAGGATGAAGAGGAACTTGTTCCGGAGCGAGCCCAGCGCGATCGCCTTGATCATCGGGAGCTCGCGCGCCGGGCTGAACCCGGTCACGTAACGCGGGGTCACCGCGGCGTCGTCGACGACCACACCGGCGGCCTTGGCGCTCGCGCGCCCGGCCGCGGCGGCGACGTCATCGACTGAGGCGGCGGCCAGCTTGGCGAGGGCCGCGATGTCGTCCAGCAGGGCGGCCAAGCCACCAGCCATGGGCGTTTCTCCTTCTCGGGTCGGTCAGGTCAGGCCGGGGGCCGCCAGGAAGACCTGGGCGTCACCGGTGGCGGTCACGGCCGCGTTGTTGGCCGGGACGAACACGGAGTCGCCCTTGGCCAGCGGGAGGCGGCGCAGCCCGTCGTCGAGGGTGACCTCGCCGCGGGTGACCAGGGCGATGCGGGCGTCCACGGGAGCCGGGAGCACCACCGGGCGCTCCGGGTCGAGCTCAAGGCGCCACACGTCGAACTCGTGGCAGTGGGTGGGGTAGTCGAACACGCCGGGGGAGGTCTGGGCGGCGTCGATCACCTCGGGTGCGGACCAGCCGAAGTCGACCACGCGCACCAGCTCGTCGACGGCGATGTGCTTGCTCGTGAGGCCGCCGCGGATCACGTTGTCGCTGGACGCCATCACCTCGATGCCGGTGCCGCGCAGGTGGGCGTGCATCACGCCGGCCGGGGTGTAGAGGGCCCGGCCGGGCGAGAGCTCGACCCGGTTCATCAGCAGCGCGGCGAGGATGCCGGGGTCGCGCGGGAACACGTCGTCCAGTTCGAGGGCGGTGCGGGCGAAGTCGCCCAGCTCGCCGGGCTCGTCGCGGTGGGCGACGGAGGCCGCGAGCACGGCGTCCACGATGTCGACCTGCTGCTCGCCCATCGCGAGGACCTGCAGGAAGACCTCCTGGAGCCCGGCCTCGCCACCGCGGGCGCGCAGGGGGCCGACGATGCGCTCGACGACCGGGCCGGCCTCGAGCGCCTCGAACAGGGCGATGGTGATCGCCGGGTCGCGGAAGCCGCACAGGGTGTGGAAGTCCTCCAGCGCGACCAGGATCTCGGGCTTGGGCCAGTCGTCCTTGTACACGCGCTGGGGTGAGGTGAGCGGGACGCCCGCGGCCTCCTCGGCGGCGAAGCCCTCCTCGGCGGCCGAACGCGAGGGGTGGGCCTGCAGCGACAGGGGGTGGCGGGCCGACAACACCTTCATCAGGAACGGCAACTGGGGGCCGAACTCCGTCACGCTGCGCACGCCCAGGAGTTCGGGGCGCAGCTCCAGTGCCTTGTCCAGCGTGGTCTCGGCGAGGGCGGACGGCGCGATCGTGTGCGCTCCGAGCCAGAATTCGGCGACGGGACGCCCGTCGGGCTCGGTGCCGAGCAGGTCGTGGATGGTGTCGAAGGTGCCCCACGGGTAGTGGATCAGCGTTCCCCGCAGGTGCTCCATGGGCGTGCGATCCTCCTGTGTCCGGGGCCCGGGGTGGGATCTGGGCCTCGATCCATTGAACTCGGCGCAGGGCGTTCGGGCAAGGCAGCGCGCTCAACGTGTCGCCATGACGGTCGAATGACACGGGTGTGATTCGTGGCGTACGATGGCCCGCATGTCGAACGCACTGGCTCACGAAACCGGCCTCACCGAGTCCGGCCTCACCCAGTTCGAGGCCGACATGCTCGAGTTCGAGGCGTCCGGGCACCTGGCCCCCGAGGGGAAGGACGCGGCGATCCTGCAGCGCTTCGGCCTGTCGGTGCCGCGGTACTACCAGGAAATCAACGTGCTGATCGACCGGCCCGAGGCCCTCGCGCACGCCCCCCTCCTCGTCAAGCGCCTCCGTCGCCAGCGGGAGCGCCGCCAGCAGAACCGCTCGGCGCGCCACCTGCCGTTCGCCTCGACCGTCTGATCGGTCGCCGGGGCGCCCGCAGCGTCCCGAGTGCCGACAGCCCGGGGGCACCCCGCCACGTCCACACCGGCCCGATCGGCGCGCCGTCCAGCCCCGCGTACCCACCGCTGACCAGACCCGCGTGGCGTTCCAGGGGGTTGCGCAGCGCCGGGCTGCCCGTGCGGGCCAGCGACCAGGCCGACCCCAGCAGGTAGGCGGGCAGGAACCAGACCCCCGTGGCCGCGTACTGCCAGGCGTGGCGCACCTCGTGGGCGAACACCCCCGGCATCGTGCCCTCGAGCCGGCTCAGCGTGGACGCCGTGGTCACCACGTCGCCGATGGTGAAGGCCCCCGCGACCGGGAACCGGAACCGGTAGCCCTCCGCCACGAAGATCCCGTCGGGACGCCGCCGCACGTGCGCGCCGCCCGCACCGGCCACCAGCAACCCCACCGGGGTGCTCAGGTTGAGCCAGTTCGCGATGTGCCGGATGCGATCACGTCGACGCATGGCGCAGACTCTACGACCCCGTGCGACAAGTCTGAGTGCGGGATCTCCCCCGTAGGGGCATCAAAGCGCACTCAGATTTGTCGCACGGTG
This sequence comes from Propionibacterium sp., assembly GCA_012838755.1. Lineage (GTDB taxonomy): Bacteria > Actinomycetota > Actinomycetes > Propionibacteriales > Propionibacteriaceae > Propioniciclava. The sequence goes on from DUOQ01000258.1 coordinate 16,074, forward strand.
GTGGCACTCGCTTGTCTCGAGTGCTAATCGGCTGGTAAACATGGTGCTGGCACTCTCGGGTCGAGAGTGCCACTCGTTCCGGCCGTGTGAGACCTGCCGATCAGGTCGTCCGTCGCGGGCACCGTCCGGGGCACGTTCAAGACATTCGAAAGGGCTGCCGCAGTGGCAAAGCTGATTGAATTCAACGTCGAGGCCCGCCGCGGGCTCGAGCGGGGCATGAACATCCTCGCCGACGCGGTGAAGGTGACGCTCGGCCCCAAGGGCCGCAACGTCGTCCTCGAGAAGAAGTGGGGCGCCCCCACCATCACCAACGACGGCGTCTCCATCGCCAAGGAGATCGAGCTGGAGGACCCGTTCGAGAAGATCGGCGCCGAGCTCGTCAAGGAGGTCGCCAAGAAGACCGATGACGTCGCGGGCGACGGCACCACCACGGCCACCGTCGTGGCGCAGGCGATGGTCCGCGAGGGCCTCCGCAACGTCACCGCCGGCGCGAACCCGATGGGCCTCAAGCGCGGCATCGAGAAGGCCGTCGCGGCGATCGCCGACGAGCTGGCCGCCCAGGCCACCTCGGTCGACACCAAGGAGCAGATCGCGGCCAC
>DUOQ01000259.1 GCA_012838755.1 Propionibacterium sp.
CTCGGTCACCACCGGCGGGCAGGCCGCCGTCATCACCCGGGTGCCCCGCGAGCGCACGGGGGCGGCCGTCGCCACCCACTTCTTCATGCTCGACCTCGGCACGGGCCTGGGCCCGATCCTGTTCGGGTTCTTGGTGCCGACGATCGGCTACCGCGGCGTCTTCTGGGTGGGGGCGGGCCTGGCGCTGCTCGCGCTCCCGGTCTACCTGCGCGACCTGTCCACACACCGCAGGCGGGGCGGCTCGGCACGCCACGGTTAGAGTGACCGCGTGGCAGTGCACATCCTCTCCTCGCACACGCACCCGCGGCTGGCCTCCCCGGTCAACCACCAGTGCTACGCCGGCCGGCACGGGTACGGGTACCTGTTCGACGTCACCCCGTACCCGGTGGCGAGCCCCTACGACCAGAAGCTGCACGCCATCCTGCGCGCGCTCGACGGCATGCCCGACGACGACGTCCTCGTCTGGATCGACGACGACGCGTACTTCATGCAGCTCGACCGGCCGCTGGACGAGTGGTTCCCCGCCGGCGTCCTGGCCGTGTGCCACAGCCCGGTGAACCCCACCGGCGGCTGGTCGAAGATCAACTCCGGGGTCATGCTCATCCGCGCCGGCGAGGAGGCCCGCGCGCTCTTCCGGGCGGCGTTGGACACCCCGTTCGAGGACGTCCGCGCGTGGTGGGACGAGTCCGTGCACGGGAACGTCTGCATCGAGCACGGCGACCAGGAGCGCATCCTGTACCAGATCGACCGGCTCGGGCTCGTCGACCGGGTGACCTACCACCCCGCCGAGGCCTTCAACGCCCGCATCTACCAGTTCGCCGAGCGCCCAGACGAGCACTTCGTCTGCCACGCCGCGTCGCACCCCCACAAGCCGGACTTCCTCGCCGAGGTCCGGGGCAGGTTCGACCTCGACCCCTACCTCCTCCCGCCCGGGGCGGCATCCGGCGCCAACACCGCTGGCCTGTTCGCGAGCACCGACGGGCTGCTCGGTCCGCGAGAGGAACCCCGGCCCGACCCAGACCCCGAGCCGGAGCCCGAGCCGCGTCGGCTCTCGCCCCTGCGGCGCGTGCGCGGCTGGCTGGGCTCGCTGCTCGCCGTCGCCCTGGTCACCACGGGGCTGCTGGTCCCGGCCACCCCGGCCGCCGCGAGCGGCCCCCTCCCCGGGTTCGACCCCGGCCACCTCGTCAGCGACGCGGTCTTCTACGACGCCGCCGCGATGACCCGCGACCAGGTGCAGGCCTTCCTCAACACCCAGGGGTCGGGGTGCGTCGCCGGGGGCATGCCCTGCCTCAAGGACTACCGCGTGGACACCGCCGCCCGCGCCGCAAACGAGAAGTCCGGGTGCGGGCCGATCGCCGCCCGGACGGGCAACACCGCGGCCGGCATCATCCACGACTCCGCGACCGCCTGCCGCATCAACCCGCAGATGCTGCTGGTGCTCATCCAGCGCGAGTCCGGGCTGGTGCGGGCCAGCGGATCGGCGTTGACCGCGACCGCCTACGGGCGCGCCACCGGCATGGCCTGCCCCGACTACATCGGCTGCTGGGGCAACGCCGCCAACTTCACGAGCCAGGTCTACTGGGCGGCCGCGCAGTTCCAGGCCTACCGGAAGAACCCCACCGGCTATCGCCACCGGGCAGGCCAGGTGAACACGATCAGCTACAACGAGGAGGCGCTCTGCGGCACCGCCGAGGTGCGCATCGCGAACCAGGCCACCGCCGGCCTCTACAACTACACCCCGTTCGTGCCCAACCGGGCCTCGATCGACGCCGTCTCGGGCACGGGCGACCTGTGTTCCAGCTACGGCAACCGCAACTTCTTCTGGTGGCTGAAGACGTGGTTCCCGGCCGCGGTCACCAGCACCGCACCGGCGGTGTACCCCAGCCCGGCGTCCACGATCACGCCCCAGATGGAGGCGGTCTACGCGCGGATGCGCACCCTGACCCTGGCCCGCACGGGGTCCAGCACGTCGATGATCCTGGCCGGGCCGAACGGCACGTTCCACAAGACGTTCGGCAAGCTGGCGATGGTCTGGACGCCGGCCCGCGGCGCCACGCTGGCCCACTGGGTGCCCCGAGGGACCACGCCGACCCTCCTGCCGGCCTTCCGTGACGTGCCCCCGGGCACGGGCTTCGAGGGCGAGATCGAGTGGATGCGCGCGATGAGGATCAGCGAGGGCTGGTCCGACAACACCTACCGCCCGGTGCAACCAGTCCAGCGCAACGCGATGGCGGCCTTCCTGTACCGCGCCGCGGGATCGCCGGCGTTCACCGCCCCGACCCGGGCCTCCTTCACCGACGTCCCGGTCGGCGCGCCCTTCTTCCGCGAGATCGAGTGGATGAAGGCAGCCGGCATCACCACCGGGTACCGGGACAACACCTTCCGGCCGTACGACCCGATCAACCGCGACGCCATGGCCGCCTTCCTGTACCGCGCGTCCGGATCGCCGGCGTTCACCCCGCCGACGCGGGCCCGGTTCAGCGACGTGCCGGTCGGCACGGCGTTCCGCACCGAGATCGAGTGGCTCGCCTCGACGGGCACCACGACGGGCTACGCCGACGGGACCTACCGGCCGCTGAGCCCGGTCAACCGCGACGCGATGGCCGCGTTCCTGTACCGGCGGGCCGGCTGAGTCAGCCCTCGCGGGCCACGCGCAGGGCGTCGGTGAGCGTGAAGTTGCCCACGTAGAGCGCCGTGCCGATGATCGCGCCGGTCACGCCCAGGGGCACGAGCTCGCGCAGGGCGCGCAGGTCGTCGAGCTGGGCGATGCCGCCGGAGGCGATGACCTCGGCGTCGGTGCGCGCGGCCACGTCCCTGAGCAGTTGGAGGTTGGGGCCGGTCAGCATGCCGTCGGACTTCACGTCGGTCACGACGAACGTGCGGCACCCCGCCGCCGAGAGCCGGTCGACGGCCTCGCGCCAGTCGCCGCCCTCACGCACCCACCCGCGGGCGGCGAGCTGGGTGCCCTTGACGTCGATGGCGATGCCGATGCGCTCGCCGTGCTCGGCGATGGCCTTCTCGCACCAGTCGGGGTTCTCCAGGGCGGCGGTGCCCAGGTTCACCCGCGCGCAGCCGGTCGCGAGCGCGCGCTCGAGCGCGGCGTCGTCGCGCAGGCCGCCGGACAGCTCGACCTTCAGGTCCATCGCCTCTGTGATCTCGGCGATGACGTCGGCGTTCGAACCGCGCCCGAAGGCGGCGTCCAGGTCGACCAGGTGCAGCCACTCGGCGCCGGCCTCCTGCCAGCGGCGGGCCGCGGCGAGCGGGTCGCCGAATACCTTCTCGGACCCGGCGATGCCCTGGGACAGCTGGACGGCCTGGCCGCCCTGCACGTCGACGGCGGGGAGGAGGTAGAGCGCGTCAGTCACGCAGGCGAGGTTAGCCCAGGCTGGGTGGAACCGACGAGGCATCCCACCGCCATGCCGCGACCAGCTCTGCGGCAGGCAGGGTCACGTCGAGTTCGACGTCGACGGGGAAGCCCTGCATCTCGACGGGGAATCCGTAGTCGTTGTGCTTGGTCGCCAGGGTCACCACGGCCCCGGTGTTGGGCAGCACGTAGGGGGCGATGTTCCCGTACTCGATGCATCCCTTGCCCGGGGCTCCCGCCAGGCGTGCGCCGAGCAGGTGCTTGAGGATCCAGGCGCCCGACTCCCCCGACGAGCCGGTGCGTGCGTCGGTGAGCACCAGCATCCGGCCCCGCCAGGGCACGGGACCCACCGGCACGTGGGCAGGTGCCACGTCAACAACCTTGAGGACGTCGGCGGGACCGGGCGTGTGCCGGTGCTTCGCGAGTTCGGGGGGCAGACCTCCCGGCCCGTGCCGGGACTCCTCGATCGCCGCCCAGTTCCAGGCGTTGGGGACGAAGCCACCGATGCGCCACTCCCGGGCGGTTTCGGGGTAGTTGATGGCCTCCGGGACCCCCTGGGCGGCCCACGCGAGCACGAAGCTGTCGTCGCCGCCGGTGTTGCCCCGCAGGTCGACGACGATGCGGTCGTGACGGAAGTGGGCGGGAGCCTCCTCCACGAAGCGGCTCAGATCGGCCAGATCCTTCGCCGACCCCACCAGCCATGCGAGACGAACCCACAGCACCCCGTCATCGGAGGAGACCTGCACCGCGGGTTCGCCCGCAGGGAATGCGGCCGCGGGGTCGTCAGCACGGATCACGCTCGGGCCGGCCCTGGTGGCCTGGACGTGCCGGTCCCCGGTCAGGGAGCGGAGGTCGTCCACGAGGGTGCCCCACGCGTCTCCGAAGGTGGCCCGCCGCTCGCGCCGGCAGCGCTCCGCGGCGGCATGGATCGCCGCAAGCGCCGGGCCGGCTGCGACCCGGCCTGTGGCGATGCCGAAGTGCCGCTCCTGGAGCAGGAGGGCGAGCACGCCGAGGTCGTCGCTGAAGGCGTCAGGGTCGACCGGTGTGTCCGCGGTGGACGCGAGCGCTGCGTCCACCCGCTCGGCCAGGTGCGGATGATCGGGGTCGAGCAGCCACGCAACACCCGACCTCGCGGGCGGGAGGTACAGGCCGTCGGCGCTCATCGGAGGGCGGCCACCCAGGTGCGCAGCAGGCGGGCTCCGGCGTCGCCGGACTTCTCGGGGTGGAACTGCGTGGACGCCAGCGCCCCGGCCTCGACCGCGGCGACGAAGCGGTCGCCCTCGTGCTCGGCCCAGGTCACGGCGACACCCTCCGCCTCGGGCAGCGCCCGGGCCGCGTACGAGTGCACGAAGTAGAACCGCTCGTCCTCGACGCCGGCGAACAGCGCCGACCCGGCCGGGACATCAACCGTGTTCCAGCCCATGTGGGGCAGGCGGCGGGCGGCCAGCCCCTCCACCACGCCGGGCAGGACGCCGACGCCGGCGGTCTCCACCCCGTGCTCCGAGCCCAGCCCGAACATCACCTGGTGGCCGACGCAGATGCCGAGCACGCGGCGTCCGGACGCCAACCGCTCGCGGATGATCCGGGGCCCGTCGACCGCCTCGAGGCCCGCCATGCACGCCGCGAAGGCGCCCACGCCGGGGACGACGAGCCCGTCGGCGGCCACGGCCGCGGCGGGGTCGGCGGTGAGGACCACCTCGGCGCCCGTCACCGCGAGGGCGCGCGTGACCGAGTGCAGGTTGCCCGAGCCGTAGTCGAGCACCGCGACCAGGGTCACAGGGCGCCCTTGGTCGAGGGGATGACGCCCTCGATGCGTGCGTCGGGCTCGACGGCCGTGCGCAGCGCACGGGCCAGCGCCTTGAACTGGGCCTCGACGATGTGGTGCGGGTCGCGCCCGCGGACCAGGTCGAGGTGCACGCACAGCCCCGCGTTCAGGGCGAGGGACTCGACCACGTGGTACGTCATCGACCCCTGGTACGGCACACCGGAGCCGCCGATGCGCGCGTACACCTGCGCGTCGGGCTCGCCGGTGCACACCACGTACGGGCGGCCGGCCACGTCGACCACGCAGCGGGCGAGGGCCTCGTCCAGCGGCACCAGGGCATCGCCGAAGCGCTTGATGCCCTTCTTGTCACCGAGCGCCTCGCGCAGGGCCTGGCCCAGCACGATCGCGGTGTCCTCGACCACGTGGTGGCCGTCGATGTGCACGTCGCCGGTGGCCTCGACGGTGATGTCGATCAGGGAGTGCTTCGCCAGCGCGGTCAGCATGTGGTCGTAGAACCCGACCCCGGTGCTGACGTTCGCCACACCGGTGCCGTCGAGGTTCACCTCGACGACGATCTGGCTCTCGCTGGTCGACCGCTCCGCGCGTGCCGTGCGTGCCATCACTCCCCCATCCTCGGCGCGTCCACGCGCGCCAACGCGGCGTAGAACGCCTCCATCTCTTCGGGCGTCCCCGCGCTGACGCGCAGGTACCCGGCCGGGCCAGTCTCCCGGACGAGGACGCCCTGGTCCAACAGTTGCTGCCACGCGAGGTGGCGGTCGGCCCACCGGCCGACGAGCGCGAAGTTCGCGTCCGAGTCGACGACCACGAAGCCCATCGCCGGCGCGCGGCGCAGCAGCTCGTCACGGGCCGCCCGCAGGTCGTCGACGCGGGCGAGCATCTCGTCGGCGTGGCGC
>DUOQ01000260.1 GCA_012838755.1 Propionibacterium sp.
CCCGGCGTCCGGATTCGCCTGGGCTGAGTTCACGGGCGAGGCAACCCTTTGCGCCCCCCAGCCGTAGGGCAGGGTGAGGGGAGGAGGGTCGATGCCGAACAGGGACGAGGCGTTCACCGCGTTCGTGCGCGAGGCGGGTCCGTCGTTGAGCCGCACCGCGTGGCTGCTGTCGGGCAACCGGGACGCCGCGGCCGACCTCGTGCAGGCCGCCCTGGTCAAGACCTACCTGGCCTGGGGCCGGGTGGATCGCGCGACCGCCACCGCCTACGCGCGCAAGGCCCTCGTGAACGACAACATCGACCGCTGGCGCAAGCATCGCGGCGAGCAGAGCGTCCCGGACGTGTTCGACCGGCCGGGTGGCGAATTCGACGACACGGTCGCCACGCAGGTGCACGTGCAGCAGATGCTCGCCGCACTCCCGCCCCAGCAGCGACGCGTCGTGGTGCTGCGCTACTACGACGACCTGACCGAGGCGCAGGTCGCCGAGGCCCTCGGCATCTCGGTCGGCACCGTGAAGTCGACCGCCCACAAGGCTCTGAACGCCCTGCGCCACCAACTCATCGCGGAAGGAGGCGTGCGATGACCACCCTCGAGGACCTGCTGCGCAACCAGCTGCATGCCGCCGCCGACCCGGTCGAGGTGCCCCTCGACGACCAAGCCGTCCTGGCCGCCGGACGCCGGGCCCGACGCGCCCGCACCCTGCGGTGGGTGCTGCTGGTGCTGGTGCTGGTGGTGGCGGTCGTCGTCGCGAGTCTCAGCCTGGGGCAGCTCGGCGGCGAGCCGGATCGGCGGGCCGTGCCCGATCCGCTGCAGGCTCCCACGGCCGAGGTGTCGACCGAGAACCCCGTCGTGGTGGACTTCTCGGGTGAGGGGCGTCCGGGCAAGGTGCGGATCGAACCCATCGAGGGCGGCCTGCGGTTCATCCCGCTCGATGGCGACAGCAGGCATCCTGTCGACGTGGCGGTGGATGCCCAGCTGGCGAACACCCCGTTCCCGGGGTGGATCATCGCCACCCTGCCGCCCGGTACCGTCTGGGCCCAGTTCGTCGCCCCTGATGACGTCCTGCGGGGCAGGCAGGTGGGCATGTCCGAGGGCGTGCGGCAGGTGCCCGGCACCGACCGGGTGGCCTACGTCGCGGCGATGCCTGCGGCCGATGAGTCCTGGCCGGGGGAATACCGGCTCATCCGGGGCAGCGCAGACGGACGGGCCTTCGACACCAGCTTCGGGCGGGAGGTCATCACCGAGCAACTGCCGACGCTGCACGGCAACGACGCCACCTGGTTCGTCGACGACGAGTTGGCCGTGGCCGGGGTGGCCAACCCCCTGTTCGAGTGGAACGTGAAGACCCACCCCACCCGGCCCGGCCACCTGCCGGGCGTGGCGATCGCCGCCGAGAACACCGACGAGGCCGAGTTCATGGTGGTGCTCCCCGAGGGGGTGGACGCCGCAGACGTCACCTGGTCGTTCCCGATCTACGTCACCGAGGAACCCACCACGATCCTCGGGCCGTTCACCCGCGAGCTGCCCGACGGTCGGACGATGCTGGTCCAGGCCTTCCGGGCGTCGACGTTGCTGCACAACGACTTCCCGCAGGTGAGCATCACCTATACCGCCGAGGACGGTGCACGGGTGACGGTGCCGGTGAGCTGACCGGCCTCAGGCGATCCGGTCGATCACGATCGGACGCCGCGGGCGCGGCTCGTTGCCCGCCGCGGCCCAGGTGATCGCACCCTCGAGGGCCTCGTGGGCGCGGCCGAACTTGGCCTCGTCCGAGGTGTGCAGGGTGAGGACGGGATCGCCCGCGCGCACGGCGTCGCCCGGCTTGGCGTGCAGCTCGATGCCGGCGGCGAAGTCGACGGGGTCCTCCTTGCGGGCCCGGCCGGCCCCCAGGCGCCAGGCGGCGACGGCGATGCCCAGGGCGTCCATCGACTCCATCACGCCGTCCTGCTCGGCGACCACGACGTCGGTGTGGGCCGCGACGGGCAGCGGGGCGTCCGGGTCGCCGTCTTGGGCGGTGACCATGCGGCGCCACACGTCCATCGCCCGGCCGTCGGCCAGGGCGGCCTCGACGTCGGCGTCCGGCTGGCCGGCGGCCGCGAGCATCTCGCGGGCCAGGGCCAGGGTCAGCTCGACCACGTCGGCCGGACCGCCCCCGGCGAGCACCTCGACCGACTCGCGCACCTCGAGCGCGTTGCCGACCGTGAGGCCCAGGGGGACGGACATGTCGGTGAGCAGGGCCACGGTCGTCAGGCCGGCGTCGGTGCCGAGGTCGACCATGGTGCGGGCCAGCTCGCGGGCCTTCGCCTCGTCGCGCATGAAGGCGCCCGCACCGGTCTTGACGTCCAGCACCAGCGCACCGGTGCCCTCGGCGATCTTCTTGCTCATGATCGAGCTCGCGATCAGCGGGATCGCCTCGACCGTGGCCGTCGTGTCCCGCAGCGCGTACAGCTTCTTGTCGGCCGGCGCCAGCCCCGCGCCCGCGGCGCAGATCACGCCGCCCACCTCGCGCAGGATCGTCATCATCTCGTCGTTGGACAGCGACGCCCGCCAGCCGGGGATCGACTCCATCTTGTCCAGAGTCCCGCCGGTGTGGCCGAGCCCGCGCCCTGACAACTGCGGCACCCGGACGCCGAACGCCGCCACCAGCGGCACCAGCGGCAGCGTGATCTTGTCGCCCACCCCGCCGGTGGAGTGCTTGTCGGCCGTCGCGCCGAGCACCGAGAAGTCGAGGCGCTCACCCGAGGCGATCATGGCGTTCGTCCAGCGCACGACCTCGGGGCGCTCCATACCGTTGAGGAAGATCGCCATCGCCAGCGCGGACATCTGCTCCTCGGCGACGACGCCACGGGTGTAGGCGTCCACCACCCAGTCGATCTGTTCGTCGGACAGGACGCCGCCGTCCCGCTTGGTCCGGATCACGTCCACGGCATCGAAGCGCTCAACCATGCCGGCCAGCCTAGGGGGCACCGCCGTCGAACGCAGCCTCGGGGGAGGGCCTCGGCCTAAGCTGGCCCCCACCAGCGGAGGGAGCGCCATGAGCAACGTCGAGACCAACCCCGGCGTCCAGGTCTGCCACCACGGGGACCGGCACCCGCCCACGCAGGTCGACACCTACCCGCCCAAGGACGTCGCCCTCGGCGGCGAGGACGCCCTGCGCGTGCGCCGCACCCTCCCGAACATGAGCCGCTCCTTCGTCGGCGCGTGGTGCTTCATCGACCACTACGGGCCCGAGGAGGGCGCCTGCATGGACGTGGCGCCCCACCCGCACACCTCGCTCCAGACGGTGTCGTGGCTGTTCAGCGGCGAGATCGAGCACCGCGACTCCGGCGGCGTCCACGCAAGGGTGCGCCCCGGCGAGGTCAACCTCATGACGTCCGGGTACGGCATCGCCCACTCCGAGGTCTCGACCCACAGCCGGGCGGCGCTGCACGGCGTCCAGCTGTGGGTCGTGCTGCCCGAGCGGTCGGCCGACCTGACCCGCGAGTTCCAGCACTTCGTCCCCGACGTGGACGCACCGGCCCCCGGCGTCCGCGCGCGCACCTTCATCGGACGCCTCGGCGACCAGGGTGCGCCCATCCACACCGAGACGCCGCTGCTCGGCTCGGAGGTCGTCCTCGAGCCCGGCACCACCTGGGAGACCGCGGTCGACCCGGGCTTCGAGCACGGAGTGCTCGTCGACACCGGCCACGTCGACGTCGACGGGGTGCTCCTCGACAACGCGGTGCTCGGCGTCCGTGACGCCGGCCTGGACCACCTGCGCCTGCACAACCCCACGGACGCCCCGGCCCGGTTCATGCTGCTCGGCGGCACGCCGTTCGACGAGGGCATCGTGATGTGGTGGAACTTCATCGGCCGCAGCCACGACGACATCCTGCGGTTGCGCCGGGAGTGGAACGACGCCCCCGAGGACCGCTTCGGGCGCGTTGCCGGCTACCGCGGCTCGACCGATCGCCTCAGGGCGCCCGCCCTGCCGGCGGACCTGCGGCTCAAGCGTCGGTTCCGCCGGGGACGCGAGGCCTGAGCGCCCGTAACTCTGCTCGGGGTCGCCAGCCGGACTCGGCATTCATCACGACCTGATAACAAAGTCAAGTGCGTTGCGTGGGCTGCTCGAGGGCGCCCGGCACATCGCCCTCAGTCAGCGCGATGTCGGGTCGGCCCGACGACCCGCCGGCCATCCTTTCGTCTGGTCCTTGTGGAGGAGAGGAGGCCTCCACGGGTCCAACCGACCGCCTGATGACGGCTCCACAACAGTGTCATGATGGGGCTGTCGCACCACCCCTCTGCGACACCGTGACACTCCACCCCCAGGAGATCACAACCGCATCGTGCGGCCCGCGGGCAGCGGGCCGCACGAAGCCTTTTCCGGGTTGTTCAACGCGCGAGGGCGCGCACGTCCTCGATCGTGTCGGCCTCGGCGGCCGCCTTGTCGTCGCGGTACCGCACCACGCGGGCGAAGCGCAGCGCCACCCCGCCCGGGTACCTCGTGGAGCGCTGCAGCCCGTCGAAGGCGATCTCGACCACCTGCTCGGGGCGCACGTGCACGACGTAGCCCTCGCGGGAGGTCTCCAGCTCGAGGAACCGCTTCGTCTGCCACGCGAGCACCTCGTCGGTCATCCCCTTGAAGGTCTTGCCCAGCATCACGAAGCCGCCCTCGCCGTCGCGCGCCCCCAGGTGGATGTTCGACAGCCACCCCTGGCGGCGTCCCGACCCCCACTCCACGGCGAGCACGACGAGGTCCAGCGTGTGCACCGGCTTCACTTTCAGCCAGGCCGCGCCGCGGCGTCCGGCCGCGTAGGGGGCGCTCAGGTCCTTCACGACGACGCCCTCGTGGCCCTGGTCGAGCACGTGCGTGGCGAAGGCCTCGGCCACCGCCGGGAACGGGGTGATCGTCCGCTGGACCATCGACGTCACCGGCGCGCACTCACCCAGGCGCTCGATCCGCTCGGCCAGCGGCAGGTCGATGAGCGGTTCTTCGTCGATCAGCAGGGCGTCGAAGAAGAACGGCAGCAGGGGTCCCGCCGCCCCGGAGGCCGAGTCCTGGAACAGGCGCGGGCGTCCGTCCTCGTCGAGCGCGAGGGCCTCGCCGTCGACGATGAGCGTCTCGGCCTCGATGGCCCGCACGGCCTCCACCACGCCGGGCAGCCGGGCGGTCACCTCGTCGAGCGAACGGGTGTAGAGGCGCACTTCCTCGCCACGCTTGTGGGCCTGGATGCGGATGCCGTCCAGCTTCGCCTCCAGCGCGACCGGACGCCCCGGATCCATCTTCCCCAGCGCCTCGGCCACCGACGGAGCGGACGCCGCCAGCATCGGCTGCACGGGGGTGAAGACCCGCACCGTGTACGCGGCCAGGCCCTCCTCGCACTCGGTGAGGGCGGTGGCCGCGATGGCCGGCGCCGACCCCGCGAGCATGGCCGCCCGCCGCACGGCGGCCAG
>DUOQ01000261.1 GCA_012838755.1 Propionibacterium sp.
CATGGTGCCGATGCCCTGGGCGGCGTCCGCCAGCGGGGTGTCGTAGGGGATCGGGCCGACGGGCTGGGTGGTCAGCGCCGAGTAGGGGTTGCCCGCGATCTTGCGGATCAGGGCGGTGGCGGGGGAACCCTCGGGCGCCTCCTCGAGTCGCACCTTGATCGTGCAGAACGAGTTGCACTGCATGCACATGGTGTGGACCAGGTCGGTCGGGTCGTACGCGTCAGCCGCGTCGCCGGTGCCGTGCGCGGTGGCCTGCGTGAACGGGTCACGGAAGCCCTCGTGGAACATGCCCCCCACGGCGGCCACGCCGGCCACGCCGGCGGCGGTGCCGATGACGGTGCGGCGGGTGATGCCCTTGCGGGGCTCCTCCGGGCCGGGGGTCGTCTGGTCGGTGGGCGTGGTCGCGGTCATGCCGCCACCTCCTCGTGCTCGTCGACGTGCTCGTCGGGATCAGGGTCGTGGATGGGCTGCCACTCCGACACCAGGCTGTAGGCCAGGGCGCCGCCGGCGCACAGGAAGGCGCAGACCAGCCACTCGGTGAGGGTCGGGAAGTAGTCGTTGACGGGGTAGCCCTCGATGACCGGGGGCACCAGCGGCGGGACGACGATGTTGAAGCGGACGCCGAGGATGCCGACGACCACCAGCATGGCGGCGGTGACGAGCCAGCCGGCGCTGCGCTTCAACGGGGACATGCAGATGACGAGGGCCGCCACGAGGAACCCGATCTGGAACACCCAGAAGGACCAGGCGTACGGCCCCAGCGCCATGATCGCCATGATCGACTTGTCGTGGTGCTCGAAGGACAGGATCGGCACGATGAACTCGTAGAACATCAGGCCGAGGTCGACGAAGATCGCGCCGATGAGCACGACGGACAGTTGCTGCATCAGCTTGGTGTCGGGCCTCTTGCCGGCCCCCCGGGCCTGCCAGTAGTGGATCGCCATGACCAGCGCGGTGCCCGAGACGACCGCCGAGACGACGAACACGATGGGGAACAGGCCGCCGAACCACATGCCGCGGGCCTTGACCACCGCGAAGATGGTGCCGGTGCCGCCGTGGACGCCGAAGATCGCCAGCGGGACGCCGACGATGCCCAGGATGCGCATCCACGTGTGGGCCTTGGCCGGTGCCATGGTGCGCCGCTGGAGCATCAGCGCGAACACGAGCTCGGCGGTGAGCAGCACGACGTACATCGTGTAGAAGCGGACCTCCCAGCTCAGCGGGGACGTCCAGTGGAAGTAGACCAGCGTGATCAGGGCGCGGTCGACGCGGCCCAGGTCGAGGCCGATGAACGCCAGCGCGACGCCCATGGAGACGATCGCCGACAACAGGGCGGCGCGTCCGATCTTCTCGAACTGGTGCATGCCGAACACGTAGATGAGGCTCGACAGCAGGAAGGCGCCGGCCGACAGGCCGACGAAGTAGATGTAGAACGCCACCCAGGCACCCCACGGCATCTGCGACGTGAGGTCGGTGACGGCCACACCGTTGATGAGCCGGTTCAGGACGGGCCAGGCGCCGATGGCCAGGACCAGGAGCAGGAAGCCGTACCAGAGCACCCGGTTGCGGCGGGTGAGGAACGGCTCGTGCGGTGCGTAGCTCCACCAGTGCTTCGGCTTGGCCGGGCTCTGGGTGGGCGTCCGGGGCGTTGTTGTGGCGGTCGACATCGCTTGCTCCTTCAGCGCAGGTAGTAGACGCGGGGTTCGGTGCCGAGCTCCTCCTTGAGCCGGAAGGCACGCGGGGAGGCGGCCAGCTTGCTCACCACGCTGTTGGGGTCGTTCAGGTCCCCGAAATAGCGGGCGTCGCCGATGCAGGTTTCACAGCACGCGGGCTCCTCGCCGCGCTCGAGGCGGTGCATGCAGAAGTTGCACTTGCGGACGGTGCCGATGGGCGCCTTCCACGTCTCGCGGGAGCCGCGGTCCACGCCGTACTCGGGGGACTGGAGCGCGTCGGCGCCGTCCCACTCACCGGCGTAGGACTCGCCGAAGTCGAACGAGCGGGCGCCGTACGGGCAGGCGGTGATGCAGTAGCGGCAGCCGATGCAGCGGTCGGCGTCGATGACGACGATCCCGTTGTCGTGCTTGTAGGTCGCGTTGACAGGGCACACGGTCACGCACGGCGGGACGTCGCACTGCATGCACGGGCGGGGGATGTTGATCCGGCGGACGTTGGGGTACGTGCCGGTCTCCTCCTCCACCACGACGTTGTAGCTGACGCCGGGGGGCGTGCGGTTCTCGGCCTTGCAGGCCACCGTGCACGAGTCACAACCCACGCACTTCTGCAGGTCGATCACCATGCCCCAGCGGGGCCCCTCGGTCTTGGTCGGATTGGCCATGCGAGTTGTCCTCCTGGTCGGGCCAGAGTCTGCTTTCCCTGACCCTAGGAAGGACCGTCGGAGGATGGGTGGGGTTTTCCGTGAAGATTCGGTGAAGTCACCCCTGACAGGAGGGTTCAGTCCCCGGACGCCCCTTCCAGGGCCTCCAGGAGCTCGCCCGCCGAGGGGTTGGTCAGGATGCGTCCCCCGACCAGCGCGGTGGGCACGAGTTCGTCGCCGCCGTGGTGTCGGCGGACCTCGGCGTTGGCGTCCTCGTCGGCCCAGACGTTCACCCACGTGACGCGTGCGTCGCCGCCCAGCGCCCGCAGCAGCCGCTCGCAGTAGGGGCACCCCGGTTTCCAGAGGACCACCGCGTGCCCGGGTGCGACCCGCTCCCGGGCCGTGGCCCAGGGGGTGTGCCGCCCGCGCCGCAGCTGGGGGAGCAGCAACGCCGCGCCCAGCACGACGCCGGCGACCGCGACGGCCACGCCCCGGGTGGGGTCGTCGCGGCCGATCCACAGCGACACCGTCGCCACCACCAGGCCCAGCACGACGGCCGAGCCCAGCATGCTGCGCGTCCGCTCGGAGCCGGCCACCATCAGGTCGTCCGGACGTAGGCCTGCGCGGTCTTGTTCGGGCCGGAGGACCGGGACTTCACCTGGTAGCGCGGGTGGGCCTGCAGCAGGTTGCGCAGCTTCGAGAAGCCCCAGGTGCGGGCGTCGAAGTCGGACGCCAGCCGCGACAGGTTGCTGCCCACATCGCTCAGGCGTGCCCAGCCGTCGTCGCCGACCGCGCCCTCGAAGGCCTCGCCGAGCAGGCGGTCCAGCTCGGCGTCCTTGACCAACCGGTCGGGCTCCGGCGAGGTGGACGCCTCGGGTGCGGGCCGCAGGTTCTCGACGTAGACGAACGTGTCGCAGGCCGCCACGAAGGGCTTGGGCGTCTTGCGCTCGCCGAAGCCGTAGACCGTGAGGCCCTGCTCGCGGATCCGCGCGGCCAGCCGCGTGAAGTCGCTGTCGCTGGAGACGATGCAGAAGCCGTCGAGCCGCTCGGAGTAGAGCAGGTCCATCGCGTCGATGATCATCGCCGAGTCGGTGGCGTTCTTGCCCGTGGTGTAGCTGAACTGCTGGATCGGCTGGATCGAGTGCGTCAGCAGCACCGACTTCCACGAGCCGAGGCGGGTTGAGGTCCAGTCGCCGTAGGCGCGGCGCACGCCGGCCTTGCCGTACTTGGCGACCTCGACCATGAGGTCCTCGATGTGGCCGGCGTTGGCGTTGTCGGCGTCGATGAGGATCGCCAGGCGATCCTCGTCCCTGTCGATGGTGGGCATGGGTTGGGTTCCCCTCCTGGGAGTCGTGGTGGTCACATCACCAGCTGGCTGACCGCGTGGATCACGAGGCCGGCCAGGGCACCGACGACGGTGCCGTTGATGCGGATGAACTGCAGGTCGCGCCCGACGTAGAGCTCGATGCGCTGGGAGGCGTCCTGCCCGTCCCAGCGCTGGATCGTGTGGCTGATCACCGAGCTGAGCTCGTGGCCGTAGGTGGTGACCAGCCAGGACGCGGCGTCCGACACGGTCGCGTCGACACGCGCCTGGAGGGCGGTGTCGGTGAGGAGGGCCTCGCCGAGGTCCTGGACCCCGCGCTGGGCCCGGGCGTGGAGGGCCGAGTCGGTGTCCTCGAGGGCGGACTCCAAGCTGGTGCGGACGCTGCGCCACAGCGAGACGACCGTGTCGCCGACCTGCGGGTGGGTCAGCAGCTTGGTCTTGATGGCCTCGAAGCGGGCCTGGACCGACTCGTCGGCCTGCAGGTCGCCGGCGATGCGCAGCAGGAGGTCGTCCAGGGACCGGCGGGTGGTGTGCTCGGGGTCGTCGCGCACCTGCGACACCCAGTCGAGGGCCTGCCAGTACAGCGCCGACACGATGCGCTGGTTGACGAAGTGCGGCGACCACTTCGGCGCCCGGTCGTGCAGGATCGCCGTGAAGGCCTTCGGGTTCTTGGTGAGCCAGGCGTGGATCTCGCGCAGGACCAGGTCGACGAAGCCCTTGTGGGCGCGGTCGGAGATGATCGCCTGCAGCAGGGCGCCGGTCACCGCCGAGACGGGCTCGCGGTCGAGGCGGGGAAGCACGACGTCGACGGCCACGGCGCGCACGTCGTCGTCCTTGACCCGGTCGAGCAGGGCCCGGGCCACGCGGACGCCCTCGGTCAGGACGCGCCGCGCGTGGGCCTCCTCGCGCAGCCAGCCGCCGAGCCGGGTGGACAACCGGGCGTCGGTGATCCGCTCGCGGACCACCTCCTCGGTCAGGAAGTTGCTGGCGAAGAACGACTGCAGCGAGCCGGCCAGCTCGTCCTTCTTGCGGGGGATGATCGCGGTGTGGGGGATCGGGATGCCCAGGGGGTACCGGAACAGGGCGGTGACCGCGAACCAGTCGGCCAGCGCGCCGACCATCGCGGCCTCCGCCATCGTGTTCACATAGCCCCAGGCACCGGAATGGTCGAGCCGCAGGGTCGCCAGATAGACGACCGCGGCCGCGACGAGGAGCGACAGGGCGATCGCCTTCATCCGGCGCAGGCGCTTCAGGCGGGCCTCGTCCGCGACCGACATCGACATGGTCTGCACCCATCAAGGATTACCATGCGTTTCCGTGTCCACCATCGTGTTCGTCCATGCGCATCCCGACGACGAGGCCAGCCAGACCTCCGGAACCATGACCCGGCTGAGCGCCGAGGGCCACCGTGTCGTCATCGTGTACGGCACCGGTGGTGACCACGGCACGCTTCCGGAGGGCCACGAGGGCGACCTCGCCGAGTTGCGCCGGGCCGAGGCCGAGGCGTCCGCCCGCGTGACCGGGGCGCAGCGTCTCGTGTGGCTCGACCACCTCGACTCGGGGATGACCGGCTGGGACACCAACGCCCACGCCCGCGCGTTCATGAACGCCGACGTCGATGCCACGGCACGCCTGGTCGCCGACGTGCTCGACGAGGAGGACGCCGACGTGGTGGTGGGCTACGACTGGCACGGCGGCTACGGGCACCCCGACCACGTGCAGGTGCACCGGGTGGCCGCGCGCTCGGTGGGGTTGGCCGCCCGGCGCCCGCGCCACCTCGAGGTGACGATGAACCGGGACGCCGCCCGCCGGCTGTTCGACCTCGCCCGGGCGGCGGGCATGGAGGGGGACTGGGACGTCGACGCCCCCATGGACGACGGCAACCCGTTCGGCACCCCCGAGGCGGAACTGCACTGGGCGGTCGACGTCACCCCGTGGCTGGACGCCAAGCGCGCGGCCCTGGCCGCCCACGCGTCCCAGCCGGACGCCGCGGGCCTGCTCGCGATGCCGGAACCCGCCTTCGTCGCGATGATGGGATGGGAGCACTACCTCGAGCCGGGGCGTCCCGTCGGGATGGTCGTGGGCTGGCCGTTCGCTCAGACCAGCCGGTAGCCCATGCCGCGCACCGTCTCGAAGCGGTCGGCGCCGAGCTTGCGGCGCAGGTAGCGGACGTACACGTCGACCACGTTGGAGCCCGGCTCGAAGTCGTAGCCCCACACGTTCGACAGCAGCTGCTCGCGGCTGAGGACCTGGCCGGGGTTGCGCAGGAACGTCTCGGCCAGCGTGAACTCACGGGCGGACAGGTCGATGACCTTCCCGTCCACCTCCGCGCGCCGGGTGCGCAGGTCGAGCGCCAGCCCGCCGTGGCGCAGGACGGTGCCGCCGTCGCCGCCCGAGGGGGTCGCCTGGTCCGAACGCAGGCGCAGGTGGACCCGGGCCAGCAGCTCCTCGAAGCTGAAGGGCTTGGCCATGTAGTCGTCGGCACCGCCCTGGAGCCCGGCCACGGTGTCGGTGACCGTCGACCGGGCGGTCAGCATGATGACCGGGACGGTGACGCCCTGCCCGCGCAGTTGCTCGAGCACATGGAAGCCGTCGATGTCGGGCAGGCCCACGTCGAGGATGACGAGGTCGAAGTTGCCGTGTGTCGCCAGCGCCACGCCCTCCATCCCGGACGCCGTGGCGTGCGTGGTGAAGCCGGCGGCCTTGAGGCCCTTGGCCACGAAGTCGGCGATGCGGGTCTCGTCCTCGATGATCAGGATGGTGCTCACGGGGTTGCTCCTGTCAGGTGGGGGTGGAGGGGGACGACGATGGTGAACGTCGAGCCGACGCCCGGGGTGGAGGCGATGTCGAGGTGCCCGCCGTGCGCCTGGGCGATGGAGTCGACGATGGCCAGGCCGAGCCCGGAGCCCTCCACCCGGCCGCGCACGCTGGCGACGCGCCCGAAGCGGGAGCGGATGAGGTCGAGGTCCTCGGGGGCGATGCCCATGCCCTGGTCGGCGACCCAGAGGTAGGCCTCGCCGAGCGACACGCGGCTGCCCATCTGGATCGAGGTGTCGGGCTCGGAGTACTTGACCGCGTTGGCGGCGAGCTGGAGCCAGGCCTGGGTGATGCGGTCGGGGTCCAGGAACGCGTCGGCGTCGGCGACCCGCGACATCACCCAGCGGCGGTCGCCCAGCGCGCGCGCCTTGGTGAACACGGCATCGGTGAGGGGGGCGAGCTCGGTCTGGCCGCGCTGCAGGAAGTCGGGCTGGCTGGCGCGGGCCAGGGTCAGCACGTCGCTGACGAGGCCGCCCATCCGGTCGAGCTCGTCCAGGGCGACGGCACGGGTGGCGCGCACGTCGTCGGGGTCCTCCCCGTCCATGAGCTCGAGGTGGCCGCGCACGACCGTGATGGGGGTGCGCAGCTCGTGGCCGACGTCGTCGAGCAGGGCGCGCTGGGCACCGACCCCGGCCTCGATGCGGTCGAGCATCTGGTTCACGGTCGCGGCCAGGTCGGCGAGTTCGTCGTGGCCACGCACCGCCACGCGTTCGGAGAGGTCGTCGTCGGTGATCCTGGCCGCGGTGTCGCGCAGCTCGGCGATGGGGCGCAGCAGGTGGCGCACCCACAGCGCCACGATGGCGGACGCCGCGAGCAGGGAGGCCAGCGCGATCCACAGGTAGCCGCGCATCATCTGCGTCAGCTGGGCGCGCTCGGCCCCCATGTCGGCCACCACGACCAGCGCCCCGGTCTGCTCGCTGCCGACGAAGCTCACGGGGGCGACCATGTACCGGTACTCGCGCAGGTCGGTGGTGACCACGCCGTCCACGATCTCCCTCCCCGTGGCGAGGGAGGCCACGTGCTCGACCAGTTGGTCGTCGTCCTCGACCCGGATGAGGACGCCCTCGGGGGCGAGCCACCTCTCCTGGCCGTCGACCAGGCCCAGGGCTCCCTCGGTCGGGGCGAGGACGGTTCGTTCCATCGAGACCTTCAGGAGCGCCTCGGGGTCGGTGAACGGCTGGCCGGTCGACGGGTCGACGCCCTTGGTCGCCAACACCTCGAACTCGGTGGCCACGCGCTGGAACTCGCCGTGGACCCGGGCGTCCACCTGGCTGCGCAGGAGCGTGTAGAGCGTGCCCCCGACGAGGCCGAGGATCAGCAGGAGCAGGCCCATCACGCCCAGGATCAGGCGCCAACGGATGCTGGCGCGCCCGGTGGGGGCGTGCTCGCGGGTCGAGGTGGGCATGCCAGTCATGGTGCCAGAACGAGGGGGAACGACTCATGAGACGTTCATGAGACCCGATGAGAGGATGGGCCGATGACCAGCACCGACGCCCGTACCGAGACCCGCGAGGTCGTCACGCCCGACGGGCCCGGGCGACTGCACCTGGCCCTGCCGGACGACGTCCGCGGGGTGCTCCTCCTCGGTGGCGGGCACTCCGGCCAGGTCGCCACCGTCGACCTGGACGCCGTGGCCGACGCGTTGCCCGCCCACGGCTGGGCCGTCGCCCGCTACGAGCTGCCCTGGCGGGTGGCCGGGCGGAAGGTCGGCCCGCGGCCCCCGGCCTCCGACCCCGCGTGGCTGGCCGGTGTGGACGCCGTGCGTGCGGCCTGGCCCGGGGTCCCGTTGGTCACCGGAGGTCGGTCGGCGGGCGCCCGGATCGCCTGCCGCACGTGGGACGAGGCCCTGGCCGGGGTGGTCGCCCTGAGCTTCCCGCTGCACCCGCCCGGCAAACCGGAGCGCACGCGGCTGGACGAGCTGGTCCCGGTGGGCGTGCCCGTCCTGCTGGTCTCCGGGGCGCGCGACCCGTTCGGCACCCCGGCCGAGCTCGAGGCGTCCCTCGCCGGGCCGCACGCCGGACCGCGCGACCTCGTGGTGGTGCCCGGCGCGACGCACTCGTTCCCGGCCCGGACGGCGCCGCTGGTGACGGCGGCGGTGTCCACCTTCGTGTCCGGTTTGACCCCCCGTGGTGGGGCAACGTATTCTTGATCCCCGGTGCCCGTGCGGGCGTGCGTCCATGCGTCGCCTCCAGCACCGCGTGAATGCAGGGCGCGTGGCGTCCGGCAGTTCGACACAGACGATTGATTCAGGAAAGCAGGTCAGGCGTGTACGCGATCGTGCGCAGCGGCGGACGCCAGCACAAGGTGGCTGTCGGTGATGTCCTCACCGTCGACAAGATCACCGACGCTGAGGTGGGCTCCACCGTCAACCTCACCCCGCTCATGCTGGTGGACGGCGATGCCATCACCACCGACGCGGGCAAGCTGGAGAAGGTGTCCGTGACGGCCGAGATCGTGGCCGAGCACAAGGGCCCGAAGATCCGCATCCTCAAGTACAAGAACAAGACCGGGTACAAGAAGCGCATGGGTCACCGCCAGCGCTACACCCGCGTCAAGATCACCGGCATCGAGAGCTGAGGGAGGCCCAGCCATGGCAACAAAGAAGGGTGCATCGAGCTCGCGCAACGGTCGCGACTCGAACGCGCAGCGCCTCGGCGTGAAGCGCTTCGGCGGTCAGGTCGTGAACGCCGGTGAGATCCTCGTCCGCCAGCGTGGCACGAAGATCCACCCGGGCGACAACGTCGGCCGCGGCAAGGACGACACGCTGTTCGCGCTGAAGGAGGGCACCGTCGAGTACGGCGAGCGTCGCGGTCGCAAGATCGTGAACATCGCCCTCGCGGATGCCTGATCACGGATTCGTGGACGGGGGTGGCCTTCGGGCCGCCCCCGTTTCGCATTCCCTGGGACGCCGCGGGCTCCTGCTGGGCGCCGCCGCCGCGGGTCTGAGCGCCTGCACC
>DUOQ01000262.1 GCA_012838755.1 Propionibacterium sp.
CCCCGCACCGCGCTGCGCGTCGTCGCCGGCGTGGTGGGCGGGGCGGTCGCCGAGGAGTTGGGTGTGGTGCTGCAGCGGATCGACCTCGGCGTCGACGAGGCGGAGGCCTGGGCCGGGCTGTCGGCCGTGCCGGGCTACCGCGAGGCGGGGCGCGACCTGTCCCGCTCGGTGCGGTCCGGGTTGGGGCTGGCCGCGCTGCTGCGCCAGCACGCGGTGGACGCCCGCAAGGCCGCGGCGTCCGAGGCGCTGGTGCGGGCCCGCTCGGCCGGGGTGAAGAGCGTCGTGCCGCTCATGGTCTGCTTCCTTCCGGCGTTCATCGCCCTGGGGGTCATCCCGATGTTCGGCTCGCTGGTGGTGTCCCTGTTGCCCTGAGCGGTGGCGCACGGTTCATCCACAGCCCCGAGGTGCCCCCGCGAGTTGTCCACAGGCCCCGGAAATGGGTGCACGGATCCGGGCCCGCGTGCCGATCCTCCCCGGCGAGCCGCAGTTGGGCGGCACACAACGAAAGGAAGCCTCATGTCGGAGAACCTCATCACCCCCGTCGAGCGCCCGGGCGTCCTCCCGAGCCGCCGGCGCCTCCACGAGCGGGGCATGGCGACCGTCGAGTACGCGCTCGGCGTGATCGTGGTCATCGTCCTCATCGGCGTGATCGTCGTGGCGATCAACACGGGCAGCTTCGACAAGCTCGTGAATGAACTCATCGAGGCCGTCATGGGCTGGGTCCAGGACGCGTTCGACCCGAAGCTGCTCAACCCGTTCAAGAAGTAGGCCCAGGGGGCGTGGGGCCGGGCGCGGGGCGTCCGGCCCCACGTGTCGTCGGATCGACGGAAGGAGGGGCCATGGGGCGCGGGGAGCGGGGCATGGTGACGGTGGAGACGGCGTTCGCGGCGCTGTTCCTGGCGGGTGCGCTCGCTCTGGCGGTCGTGCTCGCCGGGGCGGCGTTCCAGCTGGGCCAGTGCCAGGTGACGGCCAACGAGGTCGCCCGGCAGGCCGCCCGTGGTGACGCGGCCGCCGTGGCGCGGGCCACGTCCGATGCGCCGGCCGGCGCGGTTGTGGAGACGCGCCGCGATGGCACCGCCGTGGTGGTCGAGGTGACCTGGCGCTTCCGGCTGGGGTCGGTGAGCTGGCCACTGTCGGCACGGGCCCAGGTGCTGGAGGAGCGGTGAACCGGGGGAGGCGCCGCGGCCAGCGGGGCTCGGCGACCCTGTGGGCGGCCGTGGCCGTGCTGGTGATCGCCGGGGTGGCGGCCCTGCTGGTGCTGGCCGGGGCGGCCCGGGCGGTCGGTGAGCGGGTGCGCGGGGCGGCCGATCTCGCCGCGCTGGCGGGGGCCCGCGCCCAGGGCGGGAACGCCGACGCCTGTGGGGCCGCCCGGGAGTCGGCGCGGCTCAACCGGGCCGAGGTCGTGAGGTGCCGGGTGGTGGGGGACGAGGTGGAGTTCGTCGTGACCGTCGAGGTGCGCGGCGCCTTCCGTGTGGCGGGGGCCGAGCACTGGTTCCACGCCGATGCCCATGCCGGCATGGTGACGGGTGCGCCCGGGTAGGTGGGTCAGGGTGCGGGGACGGTGAAGAGGGCCTCGGCGGCGTGACGACCACCGACCGCCAGGTCGTACTGGAGGAGCTCGTGCAACCGGTCCAGGTCCGTCGGCTTCTCGCTCGGGGGCTGGGCCTCCAGCTCGAGCAGCAGCGCCTCCCACGGCGTGATGGGCGCCTCCGTCGCCCGGAGAACCTGGTTCCACAGTTGCGTGGGCTCGACCAGACCCTGGTGCCGCGTCGGGTGGACGCCCTCGGTGGACCACACGAACCACGGGGTCTCGTACCGGGCTGTCTGGCTCTCCTGTGCGTCCCAGAGGTCGGCGGGGATCACGGACGGCGGTGCGTGGTCGCCGTAGAACAGGACCACGGTGTCCTCACCCAGGGCCTCAAGGTCGGCGAGCAGGCCCTGGAGGGCGGCGTCGGCATGGCTGAGCCCACGCAGGTAGTCGCTGAGCCCCCACGAATCCTTGGCGGAGTCAGGCGCGAGCACGGGGATGGGGTCGGGGTAGAGGTTCGCGTAGCCGGCATGGTTCTGCATCGTCACGACCTTCGCGAAGACGGGCTCCTGGTGCTCCTCGAGGTCACCGAGCAGTTCCTCGTAGGCGGCGGCGTCCGAGATGTAGGCGGTCTCCACGGTGGAGACCTTCGCCGTTGACCCGACCGTGTCCTGGAACTTCGTCTCGTCGAAGCCGAACGCCCGGTAGGCATCCCCACGGCGGTAGAAGTCGGCGACGAAGGGGTGGATGCCCACGGTGTGGTGGGTCCCCTCGAACCGCGAGAGCACCGAGGGGAACGTGTCGGCGCTGGCGACCAGCCCTTGGTAGGGCGGCAACGTCTGGGCAAACAGGCCCGTCGACATGCCGGTCAGCACTTCGAACTCGACGTTGGCGGTCCCGCCACCGAACGCGACCGTGTGCATGGTCCCACTCATGGTGTCGTCCATGAGTGCGCGCGTGAAGGGGATGGGGTCCTCGCCCAGTTCCAGCCCCTCCAGGCGGAGCGGGTCGATGAAGCTCTCGCCCAGGATGACGACGACGTTGGTGTCGGCCAGCACATCGGGATCCCGGAACCGGTTGACCTCGTGCGCCTTGTCGGCGTAGCGGTCGGCGATCGCCAGCACGGCATCGCGGCTGTACCCCTCGGGCTCGTTCATGGGCGCGGACGGCATGTTGAACAGGAAGGCGCCGACGAAGCCGTTCACGCGGTAGTTCTCGTTCTGACTCCACACGATCCAGGCAGACCCGGTGCGCTCGAAGGCGCGGCGCACGGGGTTACCCTCGTTGTTGAACCCCGCCGTGAGGACCGCGACGACGACGGCGACGACCACGGCGGTGACCCTGCCCCAGACCACCCAGCGGGGGAGGCCTCCACGCGGCGCCGGGGGGACCCGCAGCAGGGTTCCCATCCCCAGGACGCCCAGCCAGGCGACGATGCCGACCACGGCGATGGCGCCGACCAGCGCGAGGGCCCACCAGATCCCCACCGAACTGATCAGCAGTTCGGCCTCGCCCACGAAGGCGAAGTCGGAGGGGTACAGCGGCTCGCCCCGGAAGCGGATCTTGAGGTGGTTCACCGCCGCGACGAGCACCGCGACCATCGAGGCGAGCGGGATCGCGCGCCGGAGCCGGCCGGTCAGGCCGAACAGGCCGAGGACCAGCGCCGTGACGAGGAGGGTGCTCAGGAGCAGGGTGTCCGGGCCGAGGCGGGCGAGGTGTTCGCGCGTCCACCAGTGGAAGGACTTGGCCGTCGTGGCCTCCAGCCCGAGCACGATGACGACGCTGGTCGCCCCGATGAGCGCCACGATCGCCAGCCACCGCCACCAGCGCATGAGGCGCCCGCCGCCCGTACCCCCGTCAGACATAGGAGGCGATCCTACCGGTTCGGACCGACCAACAGCGCCACGAGGCCCGCCGCGCCCGCCTTGTCGAGCGGGTTGTTGCCATTGCCGCACTTCGGCGACACCACGCACGCGGGACAGCCGTCCTCGCAGGGACAGGTGAGGAGCCGCTGGAGGGTGGCCGCCCACCACTGCTCCGCGAGCTCGTAGCCGCGGTCGGCGATGCCCGAGCCGCCCGGCAGGCCGTCGTGCACGAACACGGTCAGCCGGCCGGTGTCGGGGTGCAGGAGGGTGGAGAGCCCCCCGATGTCCCACCGGTCACAGGGGACGAACGCGGGCAGCAGGCCGATCGCGCAGTGCTCGGCGGCGTGGGCCGCCCCGCCGAGGTCGAGCAGGTCATCGGTGCCGGCGCCGAGCGCGGCCAGCGCCGGGTCGGGGAGCGTCCACCAGGTCGCCCGGGTGACCATGCGGCGTTCGGGGAACTCCAGGGGCGTGGAGTCCCACACCTCGCCGGTCTCGGCGTCGCGACGCAGGTAGGCCACGACCTGACGCGACAGCTCCACCGAGCCCACGTGCAGGGTGCCGAGGCCGAAGGGGCGCGACGCCGTCTCGGCCAGGACGTTCACCGAGGCAACCGACTGCGCCTGGGTGAACCAGGTCGGGTCGGCGCGGTGCGCCAGGGCCACGCGGTCGCCGAGGTCGAGCTCGTCGACGAACCACGTCTCGCCCTGGTGCACGTAGATCGCCTCGGGGTGCAGCGTCCGGTCGGTGGCCGAGGGATCGACCTGGCCGATCACGCGCCCGGTCGCGGAGTCGACCACCTCGACGGCCTTGCCCTGCATCGAACGCAGGTCGATCGAGTCGACGGCGCGGGCGGCGTGCGTCCAGAACCAGCCCCGGGGGCGCCGGCGCAGGGCGCCCTGTGCGGTGAGTCGCTCGGCCAGCGGCACCGTCTGCGGGCCGAACCAGCGGCTGTCCTCCTCGGTCAGGGGGTGTTCCTGGGCCGCCGCGCACAGGTGGGGCCCCAGCACGAACGCGTTGTCGGTGGGCACCACGGTCCGCTCCACGGGCCGGTCGAACAGCAGTTCGGGGTGCGCGACCAGGTAGGCGTCCAGGGGGTCCTCCCGAGCGGCGAGGACGGCGACGGCGTCGCGCCCGGCGCGTCCGGCCCGGCCCACCTGCTGCCAGAAGGCGGCCAGCGTCCCGGGGAACCCGGCGGAGACGACGGCGTCCATGCCCGCGATGTCGATGCCGAGCTCGAGCGCGTTCGTGGACGCCACCCCCCGCAGGCGGCCGTCCGACAGGGCCGCCTCGAGCTCGCGGCGGTCGTCGGCGAGGTAGCCGCCCCGGTAGGCGGCGATGCGCTCGGGCGCAGAGGCCAGCTCCTGGGCGCGGATCGCGACGAGCTCGGCCTGGACCCGCGAGGTGGTGAAGGCGATGGCCTGCCCGTCCTCGGTGAACCCCGCGAGCAGGCGCGCGGCGGTCTCGGTCAGCGATGGCGTCGGCTCGAGCAGCACCACGTCGAGCCCCGGGGCGGGCGATCCATCGGCGGTGACCGCCAGCACGTCGTCGGCCCCGATGAGGCTGGACGCCACGGCGTCCGGTTCGCTGATGGTGGCCGAGGCGCAGACGAACACCGGGGAGGCGCCGTGCACGGCCGCGAGGCGGCGGAGGCGTCGCAGCACCGCCGACACGTGCGCGCCGAACACCCCCTTGTAGCGGTGGGCCTCGTCGACCACCACGTGCGTCAGCCGGCCCAGGAGGCGGGCGTACCGCGCGTGGTTCGGCAGGATCGAGCGGTGCAGCATGTCGGGGTTGGTCAGCACGTACGAGGCGAAGTCCCGGGCATAGCGGCGCTCGTCGGGGTCGGAGTCGCCGTCGAGCGTCGACACCCGCCAGCCCTCGATGCCCAGGTCGTTGCACGAACGCAGTTGGTCATGGGCCAGCGCCTTCGTGGGCGCGAGGTAGAGGGCCGTCGAACGGGGCGGCGCCGCGAGCACCGGCAGCAGGAAGGCCAGCGACTTCCCGGACGCCGTGCCGGTCGCGATCGCCACGTGCCGGCCGGCGTGGGCGGCCTCGGCGGCGTCGGCCTGGTGGGCCCACGGGCGGTCGATCCCGCGGCGTCCGAACGCCGCGCGGACCTCGGGGGAGACCCAGTCGGGCCAGTCGACGGGACGGCCCGGGCGGGGCGGACGGTGGTGGATGTGCGCGACGTGCTCGGCGGTCGCCAGCCAGTCGGGGACCGCCACTCAGCCCTCCCGGTGCGTGACCCGCCCGGCGCACACCGTGGCCCGCACGGGCACGGACAGCAGGTGGTCACGGGTGGCGGTGGGATCCGTGCGCTCCTCCAGCGGGTCGGCGCCCAGGACGACCAGGTCGCCGCGGCCACCGACCACGAGCCGCTGCCCGTCGACGGACGCCGCGAGGGCCTCGCGCACGGTGATCGACTCGTCGGGGTACCAGCCGGGGCGCTCGTCGCCCGAGCGGTGCACCGCGGTCGCCATCGCCAGCCACGGGTCGGGCGGGGAGACGGGGGCATCGGAGCCCAGGGCGAGCGTGGCCCCGGCATCGACGAGCGATCGGGCGAGGTACAGGCGGTCGGTGCGGTCGGCCCAGACCGTGCCGGCCGTGTCGCGGTCGGCCACGAGGTGGTGGGGCTGCATGCTCGCGACCACGCCGAGCTCGGCGAAGCGCGGCACGTCCTCGCGCCGGAGGAGCTGGGCGTGCTCGATCGACCCGGACGCCCCGGTCGCGGCGAAGGCGTCGAGCGTGACCTCGTTGGCGCGGTCACCGATCGCGTGGATCGCGGAGGCGAGGCGGCCGGCGTGGGCGCGGGCCATCAGGTCGGCGAGCTCGGACGCCGTGACGTTGGGTCCACCGGCGGGGTGCTCGTCGTCGGGGGTGGCATCGGTGTAGGGGTCGCAGCACCAGGCGGTGCGGGTCCCCATCGACCCGTCGGCAATGATCTTGAGCGGGCCCATGGTGGCCAGGCCCTCGCCGCCGGGCAGGTCGTCACCGGTGCCCCAGCTCGCGGCCAGCACCTCGTCGAGCTGGTGCGGGTAGACCCCGGCGCGGACGCGCAGCGATCGCTGCCCTCGCCGGATGCGCGCGGGCCAGGCCCTGAAGGCCGCGTCGAGTTCGAGGTCGACCAGGCCGACGACACCGAGCGCGGACAGGCGGGCGATGGCGGCGTCCACCTCGGCGTCGGTGGGGTCGGCGCCGGGCAGGGAGGCCAGGTGCCCGAAGACGGGGAACCAGTCGTTCTCGGCCAGGGGCCCGGTGCGCGGGGGGAGGCCGAGGTACGCCAGGGCGGCCGAGTTCAGCCACCCGTTGTGCGCGTCGCCGGCGATGACGACCACGGGGCGGTCGCCGGTCACGGCGTCCAGTTGCGCGACCGTGGGCCTCTCCCGCCACGGGGCGGAGCGGTATCCGAAGGCGATCACGGCCCGCCCGTCGTCGGGGCGCGTCGCGAGGGCGTCCTCGATGCGGGCGCACACCTCGTCGGGCCCGGCCGTGCCCGCCACGTCGACCCAGGTCGTGGAGCGCACCCACTGCATGAAGTGGACGTGCGCGTCCCACAGCCCGGGGATGAGGAAGGAGCCCCCGGCGTCCAGCACCGGCTCGCCGCCGGGTGCCAGGCCGGGGCCGACCTCGACGATGAGCCCGTCCCGGATCCGCACGTCGCCGGGCCGGGAACCGCCCTCGTCGAGCCCCACGATGCGCCCGCCGCGCACCAGCAACGAACCTGACACTGACTCACCTCTTCTTGCCAACCCCCAGCGTACGGCGCGGCGCGGACACTCCCGGGGAGTGCCCGCGCCGCGTGGTCGACGGGGGAGGGGATCAGCCGGCGGCCAGTTCCTCCCGGGGCTTGTTCGGCAGCAGGAAGGGGATCAGTCCGAGACCAGCAGCAGGCGGCCAGGACGACGAACGGGATGAGGTGGCCCCCCGTGCGGTCGACCAGGAACCCGACGCCGGTGCCCTGCAGGATGCCGCCGACGACAGCCGCTTCCGCAACCAGGGGGAACGCGACGGTTCACCCGCGTCGTGACAGTCTTGGGCGCATGCTCGACCGCGCCCAGGCCTCCGCCCTCGCCGACCACCTCCGCTCAGCCGGCTACACGCTGGAGGACGTCAGCGACCGCCTCGGCTCCGAGGCCACCGACGCGCTCGCCCGCAACACCACCGTCGCCGCCCGCGACGCGCTCGGGGGTGCTGACGACCCGCAGGCGAACCTGGTCCGGTTGTTCCTCCTCCACGACACCCTCACCCCGGACGCCGCGGGCGCGGCCCTCGGCGACCTGGCCCCGCTCGAGGGGACCGGCATCGTCGCGCGCACCGGCGACGGCGTCCGTGCCGGGCTGGAGATCCGCCCGTACGCGGCGGCCGGGGCCGGGGTCGACTTCTCCGGGTGGATCGCCAACGACCTGATCCCGATCCTCGACGGGCGCCTCGACCGCTCCCGGCCCGACTACGTGCTGGGGGCGTCCCCGGCGTCGACGACGCTGGCGCAGATGACGATCCGCCGCCCCGTGGGCCGGGCGCTCGACCTCGGCACCGGCTGCGGCATCCAGAGCCTGCTGCTCGCCGGGCACGCCGAGCACGTGGTGGCGACCGACCTCAACCCGCGGGCACTGCGCGTGGCCGCGCTCACCGCGGGGCTGAACGGCCTCGACCTCGACCTGCGCCAGGGGTCGCTCTACGAGCCCGTCGCCGGCGAGGAGTTCGACCTGGTCGTCACCAACCCGCCCTATGTGATGAGCCCCCCGACCGGTGAGCGGCTGGTCTACCGCGAGGGGGTGCTCCCCGCCGACGAACTCGTGCGCCGCGTGGTGGTCGAGGGGGCGTCCCACCTCGCGCCCGGCGGGGTGCTGCAGGTGCTGGGGAACTGGGCGACCACCGACGACGAGCCGTGGGTCGACCGGCTGCGCGACTGGATCGGGCCCACCGGCTGCGACGCGCTGGTGCTGGAGCGCGAGCACCTCGACCCGTACGAGTACATCGAGGTGTGGCTCAACGACGCCGGGCTCGTCGGCACCGACGCGTACCTGCCGCGGTACCGGGCCTGGGTCGGCTACTTCGACGCCCTCGGCATCACCGGGGTCGGCATGGGCTGGATCATGCTCCACCGCGCCGGGCGGCCCACCCCGGACGTGCACATGGAGGAGTGGCCGCACGCCGTCCACCAGCCGCTGGGGGAGGCGTTCGAGGCCCACCTCGCCGGGGTCGGGCTCGCGGGGTCGTCGGACGCCGAGCTGCTCGGCCGCGCCTGGCGCCTGGACGAGCGCGTCGATGTCGAGACCCTGGGGCGTCCGGGCGCGGAGGACCCCGAGCACATCGTGTACCGCCAGCGGTACGGGTTCGGTCGCGCCGTCGAGGTCGACACCGCGCTCGGCGCGGTGCTGGGTGCCTGCGACGGCGACCTGACCGCGGGCCAGGTCATCGGGGCGGTGGCTTCGATCCTCGACGTCGACGCCGACGCGCTGGCCGCCGAGATCACCCCGCGCCTGCGGCGGCTGGTGGCCGAGGGCTACCTGGCCTGAGTCAGTTCACGGGGCTCCCACCGAGGGTGAGCCCCGCCGCCTGCCGGACGCCGTGGGCGTCTGTCCACGTGACCCGCACCTCGTGCCCGGGTTCGAGCGCCTCCCCCTCGGCGTCGAACATCGGCCCACCGGAATCGCCCGGGACGCCGCCGGCGTCGGTCTCGAGGACACCGGTCAGGTCCTCGCTGCCGCCGCGCTCGTCGCCCACGGTCACCTGCTGCTCGAGCGCGGTCACGCGGTCGGGGGTGATGGGGCCGGGCCCGCGGCGTCCTGCAGGCGCAGCAGGGCGACGTCGCGGCTGGCGTCGTGGCCGACCACGGTGGCCGTGTAGGTGGCGCCGGTGGCGGGCACCTCGGCCTGGACCTGCGTCGAGGCCGGGGCGGCGGCGGGTTCCGCGGCCACGAGAGCGGCGGAGAGGGCGAACGTGGTGGCGAGGGCGGCTGCGGCACGGGTCGGGTTGTGCATGCCAGCCAGTGGACGTGCGCTTGCTGTGGGTGGGCCGCACGCCGTGCGACAAATCTGAGTGACGGAACACCCTCCAGAGGGCGATGTTCGTCACTCAGATCTGCAACACGGGGGTGAGGGGCCGCACTCAGATCTGCAACACGCCTCAGTTCAGGGGGCTGGCCTGCGGCGTGATGTCGGCCGAACGCTCGCGGCCGGACGCCGTGGTCCAGGTGATGGTGACGGTGGTGTCGGGCTCGATGGTGTCGAGCACGTCGGACAGTTCGGAGCGCGTCCGCACGCGCTGGCCGTCGAGGGAGAGGATCGTGTCGCCGGCGGCCAGGCCGGCGCGGCTGGCGGGCGTCCCGTCCTGCACGTCGGAGACGATCACGGCCGAGGAGTCGTCGGCCTGCACGATCACGCCGAGGTACCCCTTGGGCCCGATCACGACGGTGCCCGACTCGTCGCCGCGGCGGATCTTCTGCACCACGTCGATCGCCTCACGGATCGGCACCGCGTAGACCTGCTTGTCCTCCTCGCCGGGCTCCCCCGAGCTGCTGCCCGCCGTCGTCATGCCGAGCACCTCGGCCTGGTTGTCGAACATGGGACCGCCGGAGTCGCCCGGCCACGCCGGCGCGTTCGTCTCGATGAGGCCGCGCAGGCGCTGGGGCGGGTCGTTGATGTTGGCGCCCTTGACGTTGATCTGGCGGTCCAGGGCGAGGATGTTGCCCCGGTGGGCCGTCACGTAACCCTGACCGTTGGCGTTGCCGGCCGCGACCACGATGTCACCGATGGCCACGTCGTCGGAGTCGGTGGTGACGGTCTCGAGGTTCGAGGCGCGGTCGAGCTTGAGCAGGGCGACGTCCTTGGTCGCGTCGCGGCCCACGAGCTCGGCTGTGTGGCGGCGCCCGGTGCTGGCGATGGTGACGGTGATCGACTCGGTCGACCGCACCACGTGGTAGTTCGTCAGCACGTAGCCGTCGGGGGTGAGCACCATGCCGGTGCCCGCGACACCCTCGGCCGGGGTGCGGCCGGTGATCAGCACCACGCCGCGCTTCAGCTCGTCGGAGACCTCGACGGGGCCGACCGACTGCTCGGGCAGGGGCCGCGCCGACTCCGGGGGAATGCCGGGCCCGCTGGGTTCCGGGGTGGGGTGCGGCAGCACCGCCGGGTCGACCGGGGTCGGGGTGACGACGGCGGGGGACGGCGAGGGCCGCAGGCGATCGAGCCACCCGGCCGTCGACTCGCGCACCGCGAAGGCCGTTCCGAACTGCGAGAGCATGGCCAGCAGCACCCCCAGCACGACCAGCACCAGCGACGGTGGGCGTGATGTCGGGCGCGGGCTCGGAGGCGGCCAGGGCGCAGTCACCGGGCCAGTCTAGGAGGACCGCCAAGGTCGATCGAGGGCGTCCGGCTTGACGAGAGGCGCTACAGTCCGCCCCGTGGCAACAGATACGAAACGTCGGCTCGTGATCGTCGAGTCGCCCGGCAAGGTGCGCAGCATCGCCCAGTACCTGGGCGAGGGCTACGTCGTCGAGGCGTCGATCGGGCACGTGCGCGACCTCCCGACCGGCGCGGCCGAGGTTCCCGCCAAGTACAAGGGGGAGAAGTGGGCGCGCACGGGCGTCAACATCGAGGCCGACTTCGAGCCCCTCTACGTGGTGCAGGCCGACAAGAAGGCGACGATCCGCAAGCTCAAGGATGCGCTGAAGAACGTCGACGAGCTCTACCTCGCCACCGATGAGGACCGCGAGGGCGAGGCCATCGCGTGGCACCTGTTGCAGGAGCTCAAGCCCAAGGTCCCGGTCAAGCGGATGGTGTTCCACGAGATCACCCCCGATGCGATCCGGGCCGCCGTCGCCGCGCCGCGCGAGCTCGACACCGACCTCGTCGACGCGCAGGAGACCCGGCGCATCCTCGACCGCCTGTATGGCTACGAGGTCAGCCCCGTGCTGTGGAAGAAGGTCATGCCGCGCCTGTCCGCGGGCCGCGTCCAGTCGGTCGCCACCCGACTGGTCGTCGACCGGGAGCGGGAGCGCATGGCGTTCCGCTCCGCGAGCTACGCCGACCTCACCGTCACCCTGGACGCCGCCGGCCACGAGCCCGACCACTTCACCGCGCGCCTGGCCACGGCCGCGGGGCTCAAGGTCGCAACCGGCCGCGACTTCAACTCAAGGGGCCAGTTGACCGCCAGGAAGGCGCTCCACCTCGACCTCGAGGGTGCCCGGGCCCTGGCCGACGCGCTCACCGGGGCGTCCGTCACCGTGGGCGCGGTGGAGGCCAAGCCGTACACGCGGCGTCCCTACCCGCCGTTCCGCACCACGACGTTGCAGCAGGACGCCGGCCGCAAGCTCGGCTTCACCGCCCAGCGGACGATGTCGGTGGCGCAGTCGCTGTACGAGGGCGGTTTCATCACCTACATGCGTACCGACTCCACGACGCTGTCGGGCTCGGCGATCGCCGCCGCCCGCGCCCAGGTCAAGGAGCTCTACGGCGACGCCTACCTCCCCGACAAGCCGCGCACCTACGCCTCCAAGGTCAAGAACGCCCAGGAGGCGCACGAGGCCATCCGCCCGGCCGGCGACCACTTCCGGACGCCGCAGGCCTCGGGCCTGCGCGGGGACGAGTTCCGGCTCTACGACCTCATCTGGAAGCGCACCGTCGCCTCGCAGATGAAGGACGCCGAGGGCCAGACGGTCACGATCAGCATGACCGCCACGCCGGTGAAGGCCGTCGAGGTCGCCGACGCCACCTCCGGCGAGCTGCGGGACGTCGACCGGGCCAACCTCACGGCGTCCGGGCGCACGATCACGTTCCCGGGCTTCCTGAAGGCCTACGTCGAGGGCATCGAGGAGGGCGACACCTCCGACGACGCCACCGCGAACCTGCCGGCGCTGGTCGCGGGCGAGTCCCTCGCGGTCGCCGGGGTCGAGGCCGAGGACCACGCCACGCGTCCGCCGGCCCGCTACACCGAGCCGTCGCTGGTCGCCAAGCTCGAGGAGCTCGAGATCGGCCGGCCGTCGACCTACGCGTCGATCATCCGCACGATCACGGCGCGCGACTACGTGTTCAAGAAGGGCACCGCCCTGGTGCCGACCTGGCTCGCGTTCGCGGTCACACGGCTGCTGGAGGAGCACTTCAGCCGGCTGGTCGACTACCAGTTCACGGCCGACATGGAGGACATCCTCGACGAGATCGCCGCCGGCTCGGCCGACCGCGTGAAGACGCTGAAGGAGTTCTACTTCGGCACTGAGGGGGACGACGGCTACGAGGGCCTGCAGTCGCTGGTCAACGACCTGGGCGACATCGACGCCCGAGCGCTGTCGACGTTCCACCCGGTGGCCGGAGAGGACTCGGGCATCGCGGTGCGCGTGGGCCGCTACGGCACCTACATCGAGGACGCCGACGGCAACCGCGCCAACGTCGACGACGACCTGCCGCCCGACGAGTTGACGCTGGAGAAGTCCCGGGAGTTGCTGGCGACCCCGGCCGGCATGGAGCGCGAGCTGGGGGCCGACCCCGCCTCCGGCAACACCGTCGTGGCGAAGAACGGACGCTTCGGGCCGTACGTCACCGAGGTGCTCCCCGAGGGCTCGCCGAAGTCGGCCAAGCCGCGCACGGCGTCGTTGTTCAAGGACATGTCGCTGGACACCGTCACCCTCGAGCAGGCGCTGCAACTGATGAGCCTGCCGCGCGTGGTCGGCCAGATCGACGGCGTGGACGTCACCGCCCAGAACGGCCGCTACGGGCCGTACCTGAAGAAGGGCACCGACTCCCGCTCGCTCGAGACCGAGGACCAACTGTTCTCGATCACCCTCGAGGAGGCCACAGCGATCTACGCAGCCCCCAAGCAGCGCGGACGCCGTGCCGCCGCCGGTCCGCTCAAGGAGTTGGGCACCGACCCGGCCTCGGGCAAGCCGGTCGTGGTCAAGGAGGGCCGGTTCGGGCCCTACGTCACCGACGGCGAGACGAACGCCACCCTGCGCAAGGCGGACTCCATCGAGGAGATCACCCTCGAACGCGCCGCCGAGCTGCTGGCCGAGAAGCGGGCCAAGGGTCCGGCGCCGAAGCGCACGACCCGCAAGGCGCCGGTCAAGAAGACGGCCACCCGGAAGCCCGCGGCGAAGAAGTAGTCCCGCTCCCGCCCGGGGTCCGGGGGGACGGGGCCGATTCCCCCGAGTCACCCAACGGGGGCAGTGCGGCGTGGCATGGTGGGAGGACAACGCTTGCTGCGGCGCGGGCGTCCCGATCGTGATGCGGTGCTGCGGCGGCCCAACGGGAGAGGACGGACCCATGAAGGCACTGCAGTTCCACGGCAAGGAAGACGTCCGCGTCGAGGACGTCGCCGAGCCCAGCCCCCAGCCCGGTGAGGTGAAGCTGCGCAACGCCTACTCGGGCATCTGCGGGTCGGATCTCCACATCTACTTCGCCCCCGAGGCCAGCGGCATGGACTTCTCCGAGCCGCACCCGCTCACCGGCGCGACGCTGCCGCAGATCCTGGGCCACGAGTTCGCCGGCACGGTTGCCGAGGTGGGCGAGGGCGTCACGAACGTCGAGGTCGGTGACGAGGTGGCGGTCTGGGGCATCTACTCCTGCGGCGAGTGCGGGGCCTGCGAGAAGGGCCTGCCCAACGCGTGCGAGAAGATCTCCTTCCACGGTGTGTACTCCGACGGCGGTGGCATGGCCGAGTACACGACGGTCACCGCCGATCGCCTGCACAAGCTGCCCGACAATGTGGACCTGAAGATGGGCGCCCTCGTGGAGCCGATGGCCGTGGCTTGGCACGCGGTGAACGTGTCCGGTGCCGAGGCCGGCGCAACCGCCCTGGTCGTCGGGGCCGGTCCCATCGGGTTCGGCGCCTACTTCGCGCTGAAGGCGAAGGGGATCGACAAGGTCATCGTGTCCGAGCCGTCGCCCGAGCGCCGCGCCGCCCTCGTGGCCGTCGGGGCCGACCATGTCGTCGACCCGATCAACGGCGACCTCGCCGGGGCCGTCCGCGAGATGACCGGCGGGCGCGGTGTCGACTTCGCCTACGACGCGTCCGGCAACGGCCCCGCGTTCCTGCAGGGCATCGACCTGCTGGGTGCGCGCGGCCTGATGACCGTGATCGCGCTCCACGAGAAGGCCGTCGAGTTCAACCCGACGATGCTCGTCATGCGCGAGAAGCGCATCTGCGCGACGCTCGGGTACCTCCAGGAGGTCTACGACGAGGTGATCGCCGCCATGGCCGAGGGCAAGTACGACTTCACCGGCTGGGTCGAGACCACGAACCTCGAGGGTGTGGCCGACGCCATGCAGCGGCTCCGGGCAGGCAGGGCCATGAAGATCCTCGTCGAGGCCGTCTGAC
Organism: Propionibacterium sp.; assembly: GCA_012838755.1. Taxonomy (GTDB): domain Bacteria; phylum Actinomycetota; class Actinomycetes; order Propionibacteriales; family Propionibacteriaceae; genus Propioniciclava. The sequence continues at coordinate 14,704 of DUOQ01000262.1, forward strand.
GACCGCCCCGGGGGCCAGCCCACTCACGCGGGGTTCGCTCCGGGGTGGTGGGGCTGCCGACCGCCGCCCTGTCCGGCCAGGAGCACCGCAATCACGTGCTCGGTGAGCATCGGCGACAGGGATGGGTCTGCCGCGTGGTCGATCGAAGGATCGATCGGCAGCCAGCGCAGTTCCTCGATCTCGGCGGACGCCGCTGGCTCCCCCGGGAGCGGGGCCGTGAAGACGTCGGAGGTGATCACCATGCCCGGCTCGTTGGCCGCGCCGGCCGACCAGCGCCCCAGCAGGCCCACTGAGCCGGGGGAGAGGTCCAGCCCGACCTCCTCGGCCACCTCGCGCACGGCCGCGGCCACGTGGGTCTCGCCCGGCTCGACCTTGCCGCCGGGGAGCATGAACCGGTCGGTGCCGCGCTTGCGCACCAGCAACAGGTCGCCGGCGGTGTTGCGCAGGGTGACCGACACGACGAACAGGTGCAGTCGCTTCACCAGGAGCTGGTGCCGCTCGCGCTCCTCCCGGCGGACGCCCCGGTCGTCGGTCCACGCGTACTCGGTGACGTCCCACACGCCCGTGGCGGCGTAGCCCAAGCGGCGGTAGAGGCGCTCGGCGTCCGGGTTGTCGTCGGCGATGCCCACGGCCAGGCGGTCCAGGCCACGGTCGCGGACGGCCTGCTCCGCGGCCCCGATGAGCGCCGAGCCGACACCGCGTCCCCGGGACCCCGCCCGTACCTGCAGGTGGTTGAGTTCGACCACGTCGGGGTGGGCCGCCCGGGCCCGGGCCCCAACCGGCCCGGTCCAGTTCAGGACGCCGACGCCGAGCGGTTCGTCGCCGTCCCAGGCCACGAGGTAGGTGGTGGAACCGTCCGCCGTCCTCCCCACATGGAACCGGTGGACGTCGTCGCGGGTCGGCCACGCGACACGGAGTCGTTCCATGTCGGCGGCGGAGCAGGGTCGGACGTCCACGCCATCCATCCAACCACCACCCGGCGGCCGTCCTCGCTCCCGGGACGCCCGTGGCCGGCCTGCGGCACACAGAGAACGGGGGCCGGCCCGCAGGCCGGCCCCCGTTCCCGGAGCCTCGTTCGAGGGTCAGTCCTCGGCCCGCTCGGCACCCATGCCGGGGACGGTGTCGGGCTCGCCGTCGGCCGTGGCGTCAGCACGGACGCCGGCCTCGACGCGCGCGCCGATGCCCTCGTCGACCGACTTCCAGTACCAGAAGAAGCGGTCGAGCACCTCGGGCCGCTTGATGCCCTTGCCGTTGGCGACCAGGGTCTCGACCAGGCGGTCGCGAGCGGCGTCGTCGAAGACCTCGCGCACGAGCGTGCCCGGCTGGCCGAAGTCGTCGTCCTCGGCGTGCAGCGCGTAGGCCTGGCGCACCATCTCGCCATCGGCCTCCCAGCCCTCGTCCACCGTGCCCTGGAACTCCTGGGCCGACTCACGACCGAGCGAGTTCGGGGCGTACACCGGTGCGGTGCCGGAGTGGTGGTACGCCTGGTTGCCGTCGAACATCCACTGGTTGACGGCCTCGAAGCCGCCCTCGACGCCCTGCGGCTGGTTGACCGGGAGCTGGTGGAAGTTCGGGCCGATGCGGTAGCGCTGGGCGTCCGCGTAGCCGAAGACGCGGCCGAGCAGCATCTTGTCGGGGGACACGCCCATGCCGGGCACCATGTTGGACGGCGCGAAGGCGGCCTGCTCGATCTGGGCGAAGAAGTTGTCGGGGTTCTTGTTGAGCTCCAGGACGCCCACCTCGTGGAGCGGGTAGTCCTTGTGCGACCAGACCTTGGTGAGGTCGAACGGGTTGAAGCGGTAGGTCTTGGCCTCCTCGTACGGCATGACCTGCACCGACATCGTCCACTTGGGGAACTCGCCGCGCTCGATGGCCTCCCACAGGTCGCGGCGGTGGTACTCGGCGTCCTCGCCAGCCAGGCGAGCCGCCTCCTCGTTGCTGAGGAACTCCATGCCCTGCTGGGTGTGGAAGTGGAACTTCACCCAGAAGCGCTCGCCGGCCTCGTTGACCCACTGGTAGGTGTGCGAGCCGTAGCCGTTCATGTTGCGCCACGTCTTGGGCAGGCCGCGGTCACCCATGAGGTAGGTCACCTGGTGGGCCGACTCGGGCGACAGGGTCCAGAAGTCCCACTGCATGTCGGCGTCGCGCAGGCCGTTGCTGGCCAGGCGCTTCTGCGAGCGGATGAAGTGCGGGAACTTCATCGGGTCGCGCAGGAAGAAGATCGGGGTGTTGTTGCCGACGATGTCGAGGTTGCCCTCGGTCGTGTAGTAGCGCAGCGAGAAGCCGCGGACGTCGCGCCAGGTGTCGGGCGAGCCGAGCTCACCGGCGACGGTGGAGAAGCGGATCAGCGTCTTGGTCTCGGTGCCGGGCTGGAACACGGCCGCCTTGGTCCACTTCGAGACGTCCTGGGTCACCGTGAACGTGCCGAACGCACCGGCGCCCTTGGCGTGCGGGCGACGCTCGACCACGTTCTCGCGGTTGAAGTGGGCGAGGGTCTCGACCAGGTGGACGTCGTGGAGCAGCAGGGGGCCGTTGGAACCGATGCTGAGCGAATGGGCATCGCTCTCGACACGGGCACCACCGGTGGTACGGGATTCGGTCATCGCGTGTTTCCTTCCGGACGCTTGAATGTGGCTGGGCGGGCGGGGACAGCTCGTCGCTGGCCCGTCCCTGACAGCGTTGCATGCCCCAACGCCCCGCGCAGCGGATCTATTCCCATTCCCCACCCGGGCTTGTCGCCCCAGATCCCCCTAGGATGGCCGCGTGCAGGGAGCTTTCGTGGTGTTCGAGGGTGGCGACGGGGTCGGCAAGTCGACCCAGGCGGCCCTGCTGGCCGAGTGGTTGACCGACCGGGGGCGTGAGGTGATCCGCACCTTCGAGCCCGGCGACGGCCCGGTCAACGCGCAGATCCGCGAGATCCTCCTCAGCCGCAGCACCGAGAACCTCGCCCCCCGCGCCGAGGCGCTGCTGTTCGCCGCCGACAAGGCCCAGCACGTCCACGCGATCGTGCGACCCGCCCTCGAGCGGGGTGCTGTGGTCGTGTGCGATCGCTACGTCGACTCGACGCTGGCGTACCAGGGTGCCGGGCGCGTGCTCGACATGGCCGAGGTCGAACGCATCAACTGGTGGGGCACCGACGACCTGCGCCCCGACCTGACCGTCCTGCTCGACCTGGCCCCCGAGGCCGGGCTGGCCGGCATCGCGTCCCACGACCGCATGGAGTCCGCGGGCGAGGACTTCCACGCCCGTGTCCGCGCGGGCTTCCTCGCCCTGGCCGAGCGCGACCCGGCCCGCTACCTCGTCCTGCCCGCCCGCGAGCCGGTGACGGCACTGTCCGAGCGCATCCGGGCGCGCGTGGCCGAGCTCCTGGAGGGCGAGCACCACCACGAGGTCGGACGCCGTGGGCTGCTGTCTGCGCTCTTCGACGCCGACCGAGACCCGGAGCCCGGGGAAGAAGTGTCGGACGCCCCTGCCAGGCTGTCCCCATGAGTGTGTGGGGCGACCTGGTCGGTCAGGAGCGGGCGGTCGAGGTGCTGCGCCGCGCGGTGGCCGGCGAGCGGCACGCGATGACCCACGCGTGGCTGGTGACCGGCCCGCCCGGGTCGGGCCGGTCGAACGCCGCCAAGGCCTTCGCCGCCGCGCTGCAGTGCGAGCGGGGCGGCTGCGGTGAGTGCAACGCCTGCCGTACCGCGCTGTCCGGGGCGCACCCCGACGTCACCCTCGTGCGCACCGAGCAACTCTCCATCGGGGTCGACGAGGTGCGCGACCTGGTCCGCCGGGCCGCGATGTCGCCCACCCTCGGCCGGGCCCAGGTGCTGGTGGTGGAGGACGCCGACCGCATCACCGAGCGGGGCGGCGACGCCCTGCTCAAGGCGATCGAGGAGCCGGCGGCCCGCACCGTGTGGGTGCTGTGCGCGCCGACGCCCGACGACGTGATCGTCACCATCCGGTCGCGCTGCCGCCGGGTCGAGTTGGCCACGCCGAGCGAGGCGTCCATCGCCACCCTGCTCGAGCAGCGCGACGGCGTCCCGCACGAGTTGGCCGCCCACGCTGCCCGGGTGGCCCAGGGGCACATCGGCCGGGCCCGCGCCATCGCCCGCAACGAGGACGCGCGGCGCCGGCGCAGCGAGATCCTGCGCATCCCCGCCCAGCTGACCACCTTGGGCGCGTGCCTGCAGGCGGCGTCCAACCTGGTGGCCGCGGCGTCCGAGGAGGCGACGCACGCCACCGCCGACCTCGATGCGCGCGAGCGCGCCGCGCTGTCGGAGGCGCTGGGCATGACCACCAAGGGGGCCCGCCCCCGCCACGCGCAGGCCGCCCTGCGCGACCTGGAGGACCAGCAGAAGGCGCGGGCCAAGCGGCTCCAGCGCGATGCGCTCGACCGGGTGCTCACCGAGCTGACCGGCTACTACCGGGACGTGTTCGCGCTGCAGACGCGGGCGACCCAGCGGCTGATCAACGCCGACCTGGCGGTCGACCTCACCACGGTCGCCCAGCGCACCCACCCCGAGCAGACGATCACGAGCCTGGACGCCATCCTCGCCTGCCGCGAGGCGCTCGAGACCAACGTCGCGCCGCAGTTGGCGATGGAGTCGCTGATGATCAGCCTCCATGCGGCGTGAGTGTCGCTCCGGCCCAACCGGCCCCGGCTTTGCGACGATGGGGCAAGGACGTACGCCCGAACAAAGGACTTCCCCATGGCCGACAACCTCACCGACGACCGCGCCGACGACACGACGTCGTCGCCGCAGGCGGACTGGGACGTCGAGGCTGACCGCGTCCCCGACCACGACCAGACGACCTCCACGGGGTCGACCGCCGCGAGCGAGCACGCCGCCGTCGGGCGTACCTCGCCCGAGGTCGACGCCGAGCGCGAGCGCCTGGTGGCCGAGCGCGCCGCGCTGTCGGAGGCGCTGGGCATGACC
>DUOQ01000263.1 GCA_012838755.1 Propionibacterium sp.
CCGCGGGGGCCTCGGCCGGGGCCGAGGCCTCGGCGGCGGGGGTCGCGTCCTTGGCGCCCAGGAGCTCGCGCTCCCACTCGGCCATCGGCTCGACCTCGGGCGTACCGGCGGCCACGCCACCCGAGCTGCGCGCGAGCAGGCCCTCGGCGGCGGCGTCGGCGATGATGCGGGTCAGGAGCGCGACGGAGCGGATCGCGTCGTCGTTGCCGGGGATCGCGTAGTCGACCTCGTCGGGGTCACAGTTGGTGTCGAGGATGCCCACGATCGGGATGTGGAGCTTGCGCGCCTCGTCGATGGCGAGGTGCTCCTTCTTGGTGTCGACGACCCAGATGGCCTGCGGCAGGCGGTGCATGTCGCGGATGCCGCCGAGGGTCTTCTCGAGCTTCTCCTTCTTGCGCTCCTGCTGCAGGAGCTCCTTCTTGGTGAGGCCGGAGGCGGCGACGTTGGTGAAGTCGATCGCCTCGAGCTCCTTCATCTTCGCGGTGCGCTTGGAGATCGTGGCGTAGTTGGTGAGCATGCCGCCCAGCCAGCGCTGGTTCACGTACGGCATGCCGACACGGGTGGCCTGCTCGGCGATGGCCTCCTGGGCCTGCTTCTTCGTGCCGACGAAGAGGACCTGGCCGCCGCGGGCGACGGTGTCCTTGACGAAGGAGTACGCCTTGTCGATGTAGGTGAGGGACTGCTGCAGGTCGATGATGTAGATGCCGTTGCGCTCACCGAAGATGAAGCGCTTCATCTTGGGGTTCCAACGACGGGTCTGGTGCCCGAAGTGGACACCGCTCTCGAGCAGCTGACGCGTGGTCACGACGGCCATGGCCGTTCCTTTCACGGCGGACGGGCACCGGCACGCTTGCGCACCCGGGCGAGGCCGCCTGGTTCGGTTCGTGGGGCCGTCCATCGGCCCCGCCTGGTGCAGTCGCCCTCCCCCACCCGTGGTGACGGGACCGTTGGGTTCGGGCGATGGTCTGCACGCGAAGTCGACCCGGATCTGCCGGGTCGCTGGGGCCATCGTACGGCCACCCCCCGTCGCTCACCAAACCCGGTCACCGGGCCCGTCCCCGGCGTGGCACCGGCTGCCTATACCTCTGGGCATGAGGTGGTCACGGGTGTGGGTCCTGGTGGGCGCGGTGCTGCTGGCGGCGGTAGCCGGCGCGCCGCCGGCGGAGGCAGCGGGGGCGGTGTGGCCGATCCCCGGCGCGGTGGTGCGTGGGTACGACCCGCCCGAGGTGCGCTGGGCGGTCGGGCACCGGGGCGTCGACCTCGCGGGCACCGCCGATGCCCCGGTGGTCGCGCCGGTGGGGGGGGTGGTGTCGTTCGCGGGGGTGGTGGCGGGCAAGCCGGTGGTCGTGGTCACGCACGGGGCCGAGCGGACGACGCTCGAACCGATGGTCGCGTCCGTCGCCGTGGGGCAGCCGGTCGCCGCCGGCGAGGTGGTCGGACGCCTCATGCCCGGCCACCAGCCGTGTCCGGCCGAGGCCTGCCTGCACTGGGGCCTCAAGCGGGGCGAGGAGTACCGCGACCCGCTGTCGCTGCTCGGGACGCCCCACCGCCTGCTACCCGACTCCGCGGTGGCGGAGGTCGAACGCCGGGCCGCGGAGCGGGAACGCGCGGCTGCGCTGACCACGTTCGCCGGTGCCTCGCCGGGGCCCGGGGGCCCCGGGGTGCTCGCCCGTCCGTCGGCCGGGCGGGTGACGAGCGTGTTCGGCCCCCGCCTGCACCCGATCTTCAAGGAGTGGCGGATGCACCAGGGCATCGACCTGTCGGCGCGCTGCGGCACCCCCTTGCACGCGGCCGCCGACGGCGTGGTGCGGCACGTGGGCTACGACGCCTCGGGTGGGTGGCGGCTGGTCATCGACCACGGCTCGCCGGGTGGGACGTCGCTCGAGACGGTGTACCTGCACGCCCAGGGCTACCGGGTCCGCGCCGGGGAGCGCGTCACCCGGGGCCAACTGGTCGGCACGATGGGGACGACGGGCTGGTCCACCGGCTGCCACCTGCACTTCGGGGTGAAGGCGAACGGACGCCACGTGGACCCGCAACGGTGGCTGGGATGATCGACCGGTGGTCAGGCGCGCGGGTGGGCCTGGCGGAAGGCGTCGCGGAGGCGTTCGTTGGTGACGTGGGTGTAGATCTGGGTCGTGCCGAGCGAGGCGTGGCCGAGGATCTCCTGCACCGTCCGCAGGTCGGCTCCGCCCTCGAGCAGGTGGGTCGCCATCGCGTGGCGCAGGCCGTGCGGGCCCAGGTCCGGGGCGTCCGGCACGGCGTCGAGGGCGGCGTGCACGACCCGGCGTACCACGCGCGGGTCGATCCGGCTCCCCCGGGCCCCGACGAAGACGGCGGGCCCGGCGTCCGCGCCGGCCAGGGTCGGCCGCACGTCCAGCCAGCCCTCGAGCGCCCGCCGCGCCGGGTCGCCCAGGGGTGTGGAGCGTTCCTTGTCCCCCTTGCCGCGGACCCGCAACAGGCCGCGCTCGGCGTCGATGCCGTCGCGGTCCAACCCGCAGAGCTCGGCGACCCGGAGGCCGCAGGAGTAGAAGACCTCGACCATCGCCAGGTCGCGCACGGCCACGGCGTGCCCGGTGTCGTCGCCTGCCTCACGGGCGAGGGCGACGCGAGCCGTGAGGTGGTCGAACACCGCGTCCACGGCCGTCTGGTCGAGGGTCGGCGGCAGGGTGCGGGTGGCGCGTGGGGCCTGCAGGGCGCTGCCCGGGTCGGTGGTCGTGCGGCCCTCGGCGGCGGCCCAGGCGAAGAACACCCGCGCCGCGGTGGCGCGCCGGGCCATCGTGGTGCGCTCGGCCCCGCGGCGGTGCAGGTCGGCCAGCCAGGCGCGCAGGAGGCGGTGGTCGACCTGGTCCCAGCTCGAGACACCGCGCGTGGCCGCCCAGGTGGCGAGGTCCATCAGGTCCCCGGCGTAGGCGCGCCGGGAGTGCTCGGACAGGTTGCGCCCCAGGCGCAGGTGGTCGCCCCAGGCGTCGAGGTCGGCGAGGATGCCGGGTGCGGGATCGACGGGGTCCATGCCGGCCAGCGTGCCAGAATGGTGGGGTTGCCCACTGGCCAGCCACGCGGACGGAGTAGAGACATGGCGATCGAGGAGCTCATGAGCGGCGGGAAGCTCATGCGCGTCACCCGTTGGGGCGAGGACGTGATGCACCGCGAGACGGCGCCGGTCACCGAGTTCGACGACGAGCTGCGCGAGCTGGTGCGCGACATGTTCGCCACCATGCGCGCCGCGCGGGGCGTCGGACTGGCCGCCACCCAGGTCGGCCGCGGCATCTCGCTGTTCATCTACGAGTGCCCCGACGCCGACGAGAAGGTGCATTACGGGGCGATCTGCAACCCGGTGGTGACCACCCCGACGGGCAAGGACCGCTCGCTCGACAAGTCCGAGGAGGGCTGCCTGTCGTTCCCCGGCGGCTACCAGCCGCTGGCGCGCCCCGACACGGCGACCTGCACCGGGCAGGACCCGTGGGGCAACGAGGTCACCATCACCGGTGACGGCACGCTCGCGCGGTGCCTCCAGCACGAGACGGACCACCTCAATGGGATCGTCTTCGGCGACCGGCTCTCCTCACGCAGCTACCGCCTGCTCGAGCAGCAGAAGAACGACCTGGCCCACCTGTACCCCGACGACTGGCCGGTCACCCCCAAGAAGGTCACCGCCGACGACTGAGCCCGCCCTCAGCGCAGGGCCCAGCACGCCACCGCGGTCGCGGCGGCGACGTTGAGCGAGTCGACCCCGTGCTCCATCGGGATCGACACCACGGCGTCCGCCTGCTCGATCCACCGCTGCGACAGGCCGTCGCCCTCGGTGCCGACCACGATCGCGAGCTTGGCCGGGACGCCCGCGGCCACGAACGTGTCCAGGCCCACGGCGTCCGGGGTCAGGGCGAGCGCGACCACGGTGAAGCCGACCGCGCGGAGCGTCGGCAGGGCCGTGGCCCAGTCGTCCACCCGGGCCCACGGCAGGGAGAACACCGTGCCCATGCTCACCTTGATCGAGCGGCGGTACAGCGGGTCGGCCGCGCGCGGGGCGAGCAGGACGCCGTCCCAGCCCAGCCCGGCCGCGTTGCGGATGATCGCCCCGACGTTGGTGTGGTCGACGATGTCCTCGGCGACGACGAGGCGGCGCAGCCCCAGCAGCTCGGCCATCGGCGTGGGGGCGGCCCGGTGCAGGGACGCGAGGGCACCCCGGTGCACGTGGAAGCCGGTGACCCGCTCGGCGAGGTCCTCGGAGACGACGTAGACGGGCGCGTCCGGGTGGCGGTCCAGGAGGTCGGCCAGACCGGGCACCCACCGCTCGGCCAGCAGGAACGACCGCGGGGTGTGCCCGGCCTCGATGGCCCGGCGGATCACCTTCTCCCCCTCGGCGATGAACAGGCCGCGCTCCGACTCCAGCGACTTGCGCAACGAGGTGTCGCGCAGGGCGACGTAGTCGGACAGCCGTGGGTCGGCGGCGTCCGTGACGGCGATGCGCGTCACGACCAGGTGACCCGGACGTGCTCGGCCCAGTCGTCCCAGAACGCGGGGTCGGACGCCTCGGCCCCACTCCCCCGGTTCCACACCGACAGGTAGAGGTCGCGGGCCATGCCCGTGACGGTCTCGTCGGCGGGTTCGTCGGCCTCGACCCGGGTGGTGGCCGCCCCGTCGTGGGTGAAGCGCACGAGCCAGCCCCGGTCCACGTCGGTGGCGCTGAACAACACCGTCTGGTTGCGCGGCAGCGACGTGCCCGGACGCCGACGCACCACGAAGCCGGTCAGCATCTCGTCGACGCCGTCGGCGGCCAGGTCGGGGGTGATCCAGAGCTCGTCGGCGTGGGGCGGGCGACCCAGCCGGGCGGCCATCGCGTCGATGGCGTGCATCGTGGTCTCGTGCACCTGGCGGCGCAGCCAGGCGTCCCGCGGGGGCGGGGCGTCCGGCAGGAAGAACTTCACGTCGAGGTCGGCGGGGGCGTTCGCGATCGCGTTGAGCACCTCGACCATGCCCTCGTCGAACCAGTCGAGGAGGTCGGGAGCGGCGTCCGCCTCGGCCAGGACGATGGCGTCGGGCTCGGGGCGGCGTCGCGAGAGGTAGGCCGCGGTCCACCGGTGGACGAGCCCCTGGTGGGAGACGAGGTCGCGCACCGCCCAGTCCGGACACGTCGGCACGGGCGCCCCCAGCCCCGCGATCGCCGCGTTGCTCCGCAGCACGGCGCACGCGTCACCGAGCGCCTCACCCATCTCCCGGAAGTCACGCACCTCGACCATGGGCGAAACCCTAGCGCCCACCCCCGGGGCTGTGGGTCAGCGGGTCGGGGCGATGGCCCGGCGGCGCGCGAGCAGTTCGACGACACCGACCGCGGCCAGGGACGAGACGACGCTCAGCACCGCGCCGGTGAGGGTCCCGGCGGTCGAGTCGGTGACCATCCTCGCCATGGGCGGGACGCCGAGGGTGGCCTGGCCGACGATGAGGACGACGTTGTTGACCGTGTGCAGCGCCACCGCGGTCTCCACCAGCGGCGTCCGGGCTCGCGCAGCAGGTGCTGGTACGGGGTGCCGCGGCGCCCGGGGTCGACCTGTGGCTCGACAGAGGTCGCGCACCGCGTAGCCACTAGGGTGTCCGCGTGGCACGCACCGCACGCATCAAGTTCGACGGCTTCCTGATGGCGATCATCGCCGCGGCGGTCGTCGCGTCGTTCCTGCCCGCCACGGGGGTCGGGGCCGAGATCGTCTCGTGGGCGACCAAGATCGCGATCTTCTGCCTGTTCTTCCTCTACGGCTCGCGCCTGCACCCCGAGGAGGCCCTGCGCGGCCTGAAGCACTGGAAGCTCCACCTCACGATCCTGGCGTTCACGTTCGTGGTGTTCCCCTTCGTCGGGCTGCTGATGGGCCTGCTGCCCAGTTGGGCGCTCGCGCCCGCGCTCGTCCCCGGCATGGTCTACGTCACCCTGTGCCCCTCGACGGTGCAGAGCTCGATCAACTTCACCTCCATCGCCCGCGGCAACGTCGCCGGCGCGATCGTGAGCGCGTCGGCGTCCAACCTGCTGGGGGTCGTGCTGACCCCCCTGCTGGCCATCGCGCTGATGAACACCACCGGCAACGCCAACGTCGGGTTCGGGTCGATCATCGACCTGGTCATCCAGATCCTGCTGCCGTTCGTGCTCGGCCAGCTGTCCCGCCCGTGGACCGCCGACTTCGTCGCCCGCCACAAGAAGCTCAAGCTGTTCGACCAGGCCTCCATCGTGCTGGTCGTCTACGCGGCGTTCTCCCAAGGCATCCGCGAGGGCATCTGGACCCTGGTCGGCTGGGTCGACATCCTCACCCTGGTGATCGTCTGCATCGTGCTGCTGGTGTTCATGCTGTGGCTCACCTGGTTCACCGCCAAGCGTCTCGGCTTCAACCGCGAGGACGCCATCGCGATCCAGATGTGCGGCACCAAGAAATCGCTGGCCACCGGCCTGCCGATGGCGATCGTCCTGTTCGCCGGCCAGCCCATCGGGCTGATCATGCTGCCGCTCATGGTGTTCCACCAGGCCCAGCTCATGGCCTGCTCGTGGCTGGCCGCCCGCTACGCGCGCGACCCCGAACCGGACGCCGTCCCCGCGACCTGACCCCCGCTACCGGGACGCCAACTCGGCCAGTGCCGACCACCCCAGACGCGCGTACACGGCCACCGCGTCGCGGATCACGCTGTCGTCGAACCACGCCGTGGCCGAGTGGTTGTACGTGCAGTCGGCCGGGTCCTTGCCCGGGCGGACGCCGGAGTAGAACATGAAGCAGCCGGGCACCTCGTTGAGCACCTCGGAGAAGTCCTCCGACCCGGCGTAGGGCTGGGCCAGGGGCTGGAAGCGCTCCCCGCCGAGGAGGTCGGTGACCTGGTCGCGGGCGAAGTCGGCCCAGCGCTCGTCGTTCACCGTCGGCCCGACGCCGCGTTCGTACGTGATCTCGGCCCTCGTGCCGTGGGCGGCGCAGATGCCGTGGATGACCTCCTGGATCACCTGCTCCATCTTGACGCGGTGGGCGGCCGAGAAGGTCCGCAGGCTCATCTCGAGGTGGCAGCGCTCGGGGATCACGTTGGCGGCGGCGCCGGCGTTCGCGACGCCGATGGTGACGACCACCGGGTCGAACGCGTCGAACTTGCGCGCCGGCAGCGTCTGCATCGCCATGATCACCTCACCCATCACCGGGACGGGGTCGTTGGCCAGGTGGGGCGCCGACCCGTGGCCACCGGTGCCGATGATGTCCACGAACAGCCGGTCCGCGCCTGCCATCACGGTGCCCCCCGCGGTCGTGTACATCCCGGTGGACAGCGTGGCCGACATCACGTGGAGGCCGAAGGCGGCGTCCACCCGCGTGCCGGCGGCGTCGAGGACGCCGTCGCGGATCTGCAGCAGGGCCCCCTTCACGTCCTCCTCCGAGGTCTGGAACATGAACACGATGTCACCGGGCAGGTCGGCGGCGTGGGCCGACAACACCCGGGCGGCGCCCACCAGCGTCGCGGTGTGCACGTCGTGCCCGCAGGCGTGCATGCGTCCGGGGATGCGCGAGGCGAACGCCATCCCGGTCTCCTCCTGCAGCGGGAGCGCGTCCATGTCGGCGCGCAGCAGGATGACGGGCCGGTCGGCGATGTCGGCGGGGGCGGCGCCGCCACGCAGCACGGCGTTGATCGAGGTCGACAGGGTGCCCTCGGTGATCTGCAGGGGCAGGCCCTCCAGGGCCGTCAGGACGCGGGCCTGCGTCCAGGGCAGGTCGGTGCCGAGCTCGGGGTGCTGGTGCAGCTCGTGGCGCAGCTCGGTGACCTCTGCCTCGATCCGGGCGGCCGCAGCAACGAAGTCGGGGATCGGTGCGGTGGACATGGGTACCTCCTGGTGACGACGTGCCCCCATGCTTCCACTGCCACGCCCCGGCGAGGGGCGTTTCGTACGCCTCGGGTCAGGCCATCTTCCGCACCAGAGCGAAGCCGTCCCAGCCCTTCTCCCCCACGGTCTGTGTGACCGAGACCTGCACGCGGTCGTCCCCCTGCAGCGCGCCGAGGGCCCGCACGACGCCCTGGACGTGGGCGTCGTCCCCGGGGTCGAGGATGCGGCCGCCCCGCACCACGTTGTCGATGACCAGCAGGCCCCCGGGACGGGTGAGCTCGAGGGAGCGCTCGACACAGGTCGGGAGGTTGGCCTTGTCCGCGTCGATGAACACCAGGTCGAACGGCTCAACGCCGGCCTCCACCAGGCGCCCGGAGATGTCGACGGCCGGGCCGCAGTGGATGTCCACCCAGGCCGAGACGCCGGCGTCCTCGAGGTGCTTGCGGGCGACGGCCGCGTTGTCACGGTCGAGCTCGATCGACACCACCCGCCCGCCGGGCCCGACGGCGCGCGCCAGCCAGATGGTCGCGTACCCGGCCAAGGTGCCGAACTCGAGCACCCTCCGGGCCCCGCACGCCGCGGCCAGCAGGTTCAGGAACCGGCCCATCTGCCGGGAGACCTCGATGCCCGGTGCGCTGACCTCGGGGGAGGTGCGCGCCGCGGTCAGGGCGGCGTCCTCCCGGGCGAAGACGGCCAGCCGCTCATCCACGGCCGCCCACGGCTCGGGCCCGGACTCCGTCACGGCTCAGTCCGCCTGGACCGGGGCCCAGGCGGGCCCCGTCTCGCCGAGCTTGTCGTCGAGCTTCGCGAAGATCGGGGTGGGCTTGGACAGGGGCGTCCCGACCGCGATCGGGGTCGACTTCCACCGCGCCGCCTCGGAGGCGTAGTCGCCCATGAGGACGGGGTAGTCGGGGGCGCCCTCCTCCGACACCGTCACGATCTCGGGCTGGGCGGCCCACACCCCGGTGCCGCCGAGCGCCTCGTGCACCTTCTGGGCGGCGTGCGGCAGGAACGGCGTGAGCAGGGTGTTGCAGTCCTGCACGGCCTGCAGCGCCACGTGGAGGATCGTGTCCCGGCGGGCCGGGTCGTCCTTCTTCTTCCACGGTTCCTCGTCGGAGAGGTACTTGTTCGCCAGGGACACGGTGCGCATCGCCTCGGTGATGGCCTGCTTGAACTTGGCGCGCCCGAGCAGTTCCCCGATGGTGGCGTACCTGGAGCGGCAGGCATCCAGCAGGGCGGTGTCGGCCTCGGTCAGGTCCCCGGCCGCGGGGATCGCGCCCACGTTCTTGTGCGCCATCGACACCGAGCGGTTGACGAGGTTGCCCCACTCGTTGGCCAGCTCGTAGTTGGTGCGGCGGACGAACTCGTCCCACGTGAAGTCGGTGTCCTGGTTCTCGGGGCCGGCCACGGCGATGTAGTAGCGCAGGGCGTCCGGGCCGAACTCGGCCAGGAAGTCGCGCACGTAGATCACCTTGTTGCGCGAGGAGCTGAACTTCGACCCCGACATGGTCAGGAACTCGCTGGAGACGATCTCGGTCGGCAGGTCGAGGGTGCCCAGCACGTCGGACGGCGAGCCGTCCCGCGATCCCTGCCCGTTGGCCCCGAGCAGGATGCCGGGCCAGATGACGGTGTGGAAGGTGATGTTGTCCTTCCCCATGAAGTAGTAGGATTCGGCGCCGCCGTCGTGCCACCACGTCTTCCAGGCGTCGGGGTCACCGGACCGCTTCGCCCACTCCACGGAGGCCGACAGGTAGCCGATGACCGCGTCGAACCACACGTAGATCCGCTTCATGGCGGCGTCCGACCATCCCTCGAGCGGGATCGGGACCCCCCAGTCGAGGTCGCGGGTGATCGCGCGGGGCTGGAGCTCCTTGGCGAACTGCTCGCTGAACCGGATGACGTTGGGACGCCAGTCGGTGCGGGTGGCCAGCCACTGCTGCAACTGCTCGGCCAGGGCGGGCAGGTCGAGGAAGAAGTGCTCGGTCTCGACGAATTCGGGGACCTCGCCGTCGATGCGGCTGCGCGGGTTCTTCAGGTCGATCGGGTCGAGCTGGCGGCCGCAGTTGTCGCACTGGTCGCCGCGGGCCCCGTCGAACCCGCAGTGGGGGCACTCCCCCTCGATGTAGCGGTCGGCCAGCGTGCGGCCGGTCGAGGGCGACAACGCACCCATCTGCTTCTTGGCGACCACGTAGCCGTTGCGGTGCAGCGAGGTGAACAGCTCCTGGACGACAGCGCGGTGGTTGAGCGTGGTCGTGCGCGTGTACAGGTCGTAGCTCAGGCCCAGGCCCTGGAGGTCCTCGACGATGACCTGGTGGTACTTGTCGGCGGTCTGGCGGGCGGTGAGCCCCTCGGAGTCGGCCTTCACCTGGATGGCCGTGCCGTGCTCGTCGGTCCCCGACACCATGAGGACGTCGTTGCCCACCATGCGCTGGTAGCGGGAGAAGACGTCCGCGGGCACGGCGAAGCCGGACACGTGCCCGATGTGGCGCGGCCCGTTCGCGTACGGCCAGGCTGCGGCGGTGAGGATCCGAGAAGTCATGCGCGCGAGTCTATTGCACCCCGGGCCCTCGACCCGATCGGCGACGGCTCGCGCGCAACCGGGGGCAACCCCTCCCTCCAAGGTGAACTGCCGGTGAACTTCCAGCTACGCTTTCGTGACGTGACCCCTGAGTTGGTCCTGCTGGTGCTGGCCGTCGTGACGGCACTGGCCTTTGACTTCACCAACGGTTTCCATGACACGGCCAACGCGATGGCGACGTCCATCGCAACCAAGGCACTGACCCCCAAGTTCGCGGTGGGCCTGTGTGCCGTCCTCAACCTGGTCGGGGCCTTCCTGTCGGTCGAGGTGGCCCTCACGGTCACCAACGCGGTGATCCGCATCCAGAACCCCGACGGGACGCCCCGCACCGAGTTGCTGACCGACGGCGGGCGTCCCCTGCTGATGATCCTCCTCGCCGGCCTGATCGGCGCGATCGTGTGGAACCTCTTCACCTGGTTGCGCGGCCTGCCGTCGAGCTCCTCCCACGCCATGTTCGGTGGCCTCATCGGCGCCACCATCGCCGGTGTGGGCGTCGACGGCGTGAAGTGGGTCGGCGAGGGCGCCAAGCTGGACGGCGTGGTCGGCAAGGTCATCCTGCCCGGCCTGGCCTCCCCCCTCATCGCGGTCCTCGTCGCGATGGTCGGCACCTGGCTGGTCTTCCGCATCGCCCGCGGGGTTGCCGAGCCGATCCTGGACAAGGGCTTCCGCTGGGGCCAGGTCGGCACCGCCTCCCTGGTATCCCTGGCACACGGCGCCAACGACGCGCAGAAGACGATGGGCGTCATCACGCTCGCGCTCATCGCGTCCGGTCACTGGGTCGACACGCACGCCATCCCGCTGTGGGTGAAGGTGACCTGCGCGCTCGCGATCGCGCTGGGCACCTGGCTGGGCGGCTGGCGCATCATCCGCACGATGGGCAAGGGCCTGGTCGAGATCTCGTCCCCGCAGGGCATGGCCGCCGAGGCCTCCTCCGCCGCGGTCATCCTGTCCAGCTCCCAGCTCGGCTTCGCCCTGTCAACCACGCACGTGGCCACGGGCTCGATCCTGGGTTCCGGCCTCGGACGCCGCGCCGAGGTCCGCTGGTCCATCGCCGGTCGGATGGGCCTCGCCTGGCTGATCACGCTCCCCTCCGCGGCCGCCGTCGGCGCCGGCATGTGGTGGATCGGCAC
>DUOQ01000264.1 GCA_012838755.1 Propionibacterium sp.
AGCCGGTCCCGGTCCACCGCGACACGACGCACGCGGCCCCTGCCGCCGCCGGCGTCGCCACTGGGGCCACGGCTGCCGCCGACCTCCCGGTGCGCACCGAGACCGTGACGGTCACCGAGCGCAGCACCGACAAGTTCGCCGGCTCGCTCGGGCTGTTCCTGCTGCGCCTGGTCACGGCCGCGATCATCGGCGTCCACGGCCTGCAGCACCTCCTCGACCTCCCGGGCACCACCGAGATGATCCAGACGACGGTGCTGCCGGCGTCCAGCATCCTGTCGGTGGTGCTGGGTGCGGCCGAGGTCGCCATCGCGATCGCGCTGGTCTTCGGCCTGCTGACGCGGCTGGCGGGTCTCGGCCTGGCGCTCGTGGCTGGCGGCGCGCTGGCGTTCGTGCAGTGGGGGGCCTCCAACCCGTTCCGGGGCGGCGAGGCCGGTTTCACCGGCGAACTCGAGCTGTTGCTCGTGGGTGTCGGCATCCTGTTCATGCTCGTGGGCGCCGGCGGCTGGTCGGTCGACCACGGCTTCCGCGCCCGCAAGCGGCAGGCCGCGGACGCCTGACCCGGCCCGGTTTCACGCTGCGGGCCAAGCGTTGCTAGAGTATGGCCCCGGCCCGTCAGGGCCGCGCCACCTTAGCTCAGTCGGTAGAGCGACGCACTCGTAATGCGTAGGTCACCAGTTCGATTCTGGTAGGTGGCTCTCTTGCTGCCCGGAGGGGGTCCCGATGGCCATACCCGACTTCATCCTGGACCTGCGCCGCCACATCGGAACGGCGCCCCTGTGGTTGTCGGGGTCCACCGCCGGAATCCACCGCGACACGCCCGAGGGCCGCACCGAGTGGCTGCTGGTGCGCCGGGCCGACTCGGGGCAGTGGTCGGTCGTGACCGGCATCGTCGACCCCGGCGAGCACCCCGCGCAGGCCGCCGCCCGCGAGGCCCTCGAGGAGGCCGGCGTCGTCGTGGAGGTCGAGCGGCTCGTCTGGCAGGACGTCACCCCCATGGTCACCTACGACAACGGCGACCAGACGCAGTACATCAACCACACGTTCCGCTGCCGGTGGGTGTCGGGGGAGCCGCACCCCGCTGACGGCGAGAACACCGCGGCGGCCTTCTTCCCCGCCGACGCGCTGCCTCCGATGGCCGACCAGCACGCGGGCGCCATGCGCGCCCTCATCGTGGACGCCCCGGAATGCGGCCTCGGCCCGCTGCCGGCCACACCCTGAGGGCTCAGCGCAGGCGGTGGGCGCGGAAGGTCGCGGCGTGCCGCACGCCCATCGCCTCGCCGCCCGCGCGCAGCATCTCGGGGATGAAGGAGGCCGGTGCGGGGTGGTCCGGCAGGTCGGCGAGATAGGCCGTGTGGGCCGCGAGTGACGCGACCGCGGCCATGACGTCGGCGTCCTCGAGCGGGACGCCGTGGGTCGGCTCGGCCGACCCCGTCACGAGCAGCCAGGTGGGCCCCCACTTGGCGAGCCCCTCGTCCTCGGCGAGCTCGGGGAAGACCCAGGTGTTGTCAGCGTCGCGGCAGGCGTCGAGCGTGGCCAGCCCGGCGACGCGGTGGTCGGCCTGGTTGAGGCCCCACGGGGCTTCGACGTCCCAGGTGCTCGTGACGACCACGTCGGGCTTGAACCGGCGGATCACCCGGGCGATGTCGCGCCGTAGGTCCAGGGTCGGCTGCAGCACGCCGTCGGGGTGGTCGAGGATCGTTAACCGGTCGACGCCCACCGCCGCGCAGGCCTCCTGCTGCTCGCGCGCACGCAGCGGGCCGACGACCGCCGGCGGGGACTGCATGCCGGCCTCGCCGCTGGTCAGAAGCAGGTAGGCGACCTCGACGCCGTGGCTCGTCCAGTGGTGGACGGCCGCCGAGGCGCCGTACTCCATGTCGTCGGGGTGGGCCACCACGCACAGGACGCGGGTGAAGTCGCCGGGGAGCCGTTCCATGGGCCCAGACTAGTCGGCGCCCCCGCCGTCACCGCCGGGCGCGGGACCGCTCGACCGCGACGCGCAGCCCCTCGGCGTCCACCCAGCGACCGAACACGGGGGTGTCGCCCTCGAGGTGGCGCCCGTCGGCGGCGGGGAGCTCGACCGGGTCGAAGCCCAGGTCGTCCAGCAGACCCGCGACGGCGGCACGCGCCTCGACGTCGTCGGACGCCGCGCCCACGGCCCGGCGCTCGGGGTCGCCGGCGGGGCGGGCGTCGGTCTCCATGTCGTGGTAGCCGAGGTGGTTCAGCGACTTCACCAGCCGCATGGCCGGGTTGAGCGAGGCCACCCAGTGGCTGCTCGACCGGGCCTCGCCGACGCCCGGGAGGTCGCCGTCGACGGGGTACCAGTGGTTCATGGCGTCGACCACGACCTTGCCGGACAGGCCCGCCAGGTCGACCGTCGTCGCCTTCGACAGGGGAACCGCCAGCACCACGATGTCGGACGCGGCCACGACCTCGGCCTCCGGCAGGAGCTGGGCCCCGGGCAGCAGCGTCTCGACGATCATCGCCTGCAGGGGTCGGGACGGGCTGGCGCAGACGCGCACCTCCCAGCCCGCGGCCAGCGCCAGGCGGCCGAGCGTCGTGCCGACCTTGCCGGCGCCGATGATCCCCAGTCTCTTCCCCACGCAGGGCCCAACGCCCCCGTCCGGCCGGGCATTCCCCGGGGTGGCCCCTGAGATCGACCTTCGGCCGCAGCGCTCGGCGTCCCGGATGGCTAACGTGGGGGGTGACCCCGAACGGCAAGGAGCCTCCATGCGTCGGATCCCCCGACTCGTCGCCGCCCTGTTCCTCACCCTGGCGCTGGCCCTCGGCCTCGCGCCCGCCGCGCTCGCCGACGACGACACCCCCAGCGAGTGGCGGATCACCCGCTACGACGCCCAGGTCGACGTCGCGACCGACGGCACCAGCAAGGTACGGCTCGAATTCGACTTCCACTTCGGGAGCAGCCCGGGGCACGGCCCCTTCGTCACGCTGCCCCTCCAGCAGCGCGTCGACGGCAACCCCGACGTGTGGCGCATGGTCGAGGTCACGCTCGGCGAGGTCAGCTCGCCCACGGGCGCCCCGGCCGAGACGTACGTGACGACGGAGGAGGGCAGCCGCGTCATCCGCATCGGTCGCGAGGGCACCCGCGTCGCCGATACGCAGACCTACGTCGTGAACTACACCGCGCGCGGGCTCATCGCGCCGCGCCACGCGACCAGCGGCATGGACGAGGTCAACTGGAACGTCATCGGGACCGGCTGGCAGGTGCCCATCGACCGCGTGACCACGACGATCACCGGCCCCACCGGGATCAGCCGGGTGGCGTGCTTCCAAGGCCGGCAGTTCAACCAGCCCTGCGAGGCGTCCCAGAGCGGTGCCACGGCGACGTACGCGGCCGAGGGCCTCGAGCCGGGCCAGGGCGTCCAGGTCGTGGCCGGGTTCCCCGCCGGCACGTTCGTGGGGGCCGAGCCCAAGTTCACCAAGCGCTACCACGTCGGCAACGTCATGCCGGCCACCCCGCTCAGCGTCGGCCTGACCGCGGCGCTGTCCGTGCTCGGCATCGGCGCGGTGCTGATGAAGGCCCGCCGCTGGTCGCGCGACGAGGTGTACCTCGGCCTCACCCCCGGCGTCCGTCCGGCGCCCGGCCAGGAGGCCCGGGTGGGGCTCAGCAGCAAGGAGGCCCCGGTCACGGTCCAGTTCACGCCGCCGCAGGGCGCGCGCGTGGGGGAGGTCGGCGTCCTGCTCGACACCCGCGCCGACAACGTCGACGTGACCGCGACGATCCTCGACCTGGCCGCGCGCGGCCACTTCCAGATCGTCGAGGACGGCAAGCGCTGGCGGTTCGTCCGCCGCGGTACCCCCGACGAGCTGACCCGCGCCGAGCGCCACATCGTCGAAACCCTGTTCATGCGCGGTGGCTCCGTCACCACCAAGGACCTGCGCGACAAGCGCTACCACAAGCTCCTGCCGGACGCGCGCGAGAAGCTCTCCCACCGGGTCGTCAAGGAGCTCCACTGGTTCAAGGGCAGCCCCCAGGTCGCCCAGGGCCTGGCGCTCACCGGGGCGGTCCTGCTGGTGTTGGCCGGCATCGCCGTCGGCGCGGTGCTCGGCTTCGCGTTCGGGCTCGGCCTCGTCGGCCTGGCGCCCGTGATCGCCGGCCTGGTCCTCGCGCCGCTCGCCTTCAAGGCCGGACGCCGCACCGCCGATGGCTCGGCCGTCCTGGCCCAGGCCAAGGGCTTCGAGCTCTACCTGCGCACCGCCGAGGCCGACCAGATCCGGTTCGAGGAGGGCATCGACGTGTTCTCCCGGTACCTGCCGTGGGCGACGATCTTCGGGGTCGCCGACCGCTGGGCCAAGGTCTTCGAACAGCTGGCGGCCGAGGGCCGCTACGAGCCGACCGACTGGTACGTGGGCCACAACCTCTACCAGGGCGCCTACTTCTCCTCGGCGATGAACAGCCTGTCGCACGAGCTCAGCTCGGCGATGCAGCAGGCCGTGGCGTCCCAGACGGCGGCGACCGCCGGGTCCTCGGGTGGCTCGGGCTTCTCGGGCGGCGGCGGCTTCGGAGGCGGTGGTGGCGGGGGTTGGTGACCGGCCGTTGACGAGGGGTCTGGCCCCATCGGGGTTGCATCCGTAGGGTGGGTCGCAACCGGCCGAGAGGAGCACCGATGCCCCAGACCGTCAAGGGCGTGATCGCCCGCGCCCAGGGCGCGCCCGTCGAACTCGTCGACATCGTCGTGCCCGACCCGGGCCCAGGTGAGGCCGTGGTCGAGGTCCAGGCGTGCGGCGTGTGCCACACCGACCTGCACTACCGCGAGGGCGGCATCAACGACGACTTCCCGTTCCTGCTCGGCCACGAGGCCGCTGGCGTGGTCGAGGCCGTGGGGGAGGGCGTCACGAATGTCGCCCCCGGCGACTTCGTGATCCTGAACTGGCGCGCCGTCTGCGGCCAGTGCCGCGCCTGTCGCAAGGGCAAGCCGTGGTACTGCTTCGCCACGCACAACGCGTCCCAGAAGATGACCCTCGCCGAGGACGGCACCGAACTCGCCCCGGCGCTCGGCATCGGGGCGTTCATCGAGAAGACGCTCGTGGCCGCCGGCCAGTGCACCAAGGTCGACCCGGACGCCGACCCGGCCGCCGTCGGCCTGCTCGGCTGCGGCGTCATGGCCGGCTTCGGGGCGATGGTGAACACCGGTGGCGTCGGGCTGGGGGACACCGCGGCCGTGATCGGCTGCGGCGGCGTCGGCAACGCAGCGATCGCCGGCGCCCGCATCGCCGGGGCGACCACCGTCATCGCCGTCGACGTGGACGACCGCAAGCTCGAACGCGCGAAGGAACTCGGCGCGACCCACACGGTCAACGCGAAGGTCCTCGACCCGGTGGAAGCCGTCAAGGAGCTCACCGGCGGCTTCGGCGTCGACGTGGTGGTTGAGGCGGTGGGGCGTCCTGAGACGTACCGGCAGGCGTTCGACATGCGCGACCTGGCCGGCACGGTGGTGCTGGTCGGCGTCCCGACCCCCGACATGACCATCGAGCTGCCGCTGCTGGAGGTGTTCGGGCGGGGCGGCTCGCTGAAGTCGAGCTGGTACGGCGACTGCCTGCCCGAGCGGGACTTCCCGATGCTGGTCGACCTCTACCGCCAGGGGCGCTTCGACCTCGACGCGTTCGTGAGCGAGCGGATCGGCATCGAGGACGTCGAGGCGGCGTTCGAGAAGATGCACGCCGGTGACGTCCTGCGGTCGGTGGTGGTCCTGTGAACGCGCGCATCGACCACACCATCACCTCGGGCACGTTCAGCCTCGACGGCGGCACCTGGGACGTCGACAACAACGTCTGGGTGGTCGGCGACGACGCCGAGTGCATCGTGCTGGACGCCCCGCACGACCCCGAGGCCATCGCGGAGCTCGTGGCCGGACGCCGCGTGCTGGCCATCGTCTGCACCCACGGCCACGACGACCACGTCCGCTTCGCGCCCGAGCTGGCCGACCTCGTGGACGCCCCCATCTGGCTGCACCCCGACGACCGGGTGCTGTGGGACCAGACCCACCCCGACCGGGCGCCCGACGCCGCGTTGTCCGACGGGCAGTGCATCGCCGTCGGCGACACCGAGCTGCTGGTCATCCACACGCCCGGCCACGCGCCGGGGGCCGTGTGCCTGTACGCGCCCGGCCTCGGCGTCCTGTTCTCGGGCGACACCCTGTTCCAGGGCGGGCCGGGGGCGACCGGCCGGTCCTACAGCTCGTTCGACACGATCATCGAGTCGATCACCGGCCGCCTGTTCGAGCTGCCCGACGAGACCGTCGTGCACACCGGGCACGGGGACTCGACCACGATCGGTGAGGAGCGCCCCCACCTGGACGAGTGGCTGGCCCGTGGGCACTGACCTGCTGTTCGACACCCGGGACCTGATGGTCGGGGTCGCCACGGCGTCCCTGCAGATCGAGGGCGGGGACCGGAACAACAACTGGTACGACTGGGCCCAGCTGCCCGGCACCATCGTCGACGGGTCGACGCCGTTGCGGGCCACCGACCACTGGGTCCGGTGGCGCGAGGACACCGAGTTGATGGCGTCGCTCGGGGTGCAGACCTACCGGATGTCCGTCGAGTGGTCGCGCATCGAGCCGCACCCCGGCGAGGTCTCGCGCGAGGCGCTCGACCGCTACCGCGAGGAGGTCGCCGCCGTCCGGGAGGCCGGCATCCAGCCGCTCGTCACGCTGCACCACTTCAGCCACCCCTCGTGGTTCGCCGGGTTGGGCGGCTGGGCGGCCCCGCACGCCGTGGACCGGTTCCTGCGGCTGGCCGACGTCGTCGTGGACGCGCTCGGCGACCTCGTCACCGACTGGGTGACGATCAACGAGCCGAACGTATACGCGGTCCAGGCGCACCTGTTCGGCGAGGGACCGCCCGCCCACCGCGACTGGGGCGCGGTGCGCGCCACGCTGCGGAACATGGCGATCGCGCACTGCCGGGCCTACCGGCACATCCACGACGCCCAGCCGGACGCCCGGGTCGGGTTCGCCCACCACGCCCGCGTCTTCGCGCCGCTGGACGCGCGCAACCCGTTCCACCGCGCGGTCTCGGCGCTCGACCGGGCCCTGTTCCAGGACCTCCTGGCCGATGCCCTGCTCGGTGGGCGCTTCACGCGGCTGCTCGGACGCCAGCCCGCCGACATCGCGCCCGGCCGGTACTTCGACTACCTCGGGATCAACTACTACGCGCGCAGCGCGGTGAAGGGGCTGTCCGACGGGACGTTCCCCGGGGCGCCGGTCAACGACTTGGGCTGGGAGGTGCACCCCGAGGGGCTGGTCGAGGTGGCCCGCGACCTGCACACCCGCTACCCGGCCCCGATCTGGGTCACCGAGAACGGGACGGCCGACGCCGCCGATGCCTTCCGCAGCCGGTACGTGTTCGAGCACCTGCGGGCCATCGCCGGGAGCGGTCTGCCGTTCGAGCGCTACTACCACTGGTGCTTCGTCGACAACTGGGAGTGGCGCGAGGGCGAGGCGCAGCGGTTCGGCATCGTCGCGCTGGACTACGAGACCCAGGAGCGCACGGTGCGCGACTCCGGGCGGTTCCTGGCCGCGGTGATCCGCGACGGCGGCGTCACCCCGGCCGTGTACGAGGAGTTCGTCGCCGGGCAGTCCTACCCCAGCGGACCCCGGTAGCCGCGCAGCGAGAGCGCCCGCCGCATGCCGAGCGACTCGTACAGGGTGATCGCGGGAGCGCGGTCCTCCTCGACCGTGAGGTGCACCTTGCCCGGGTTGCCGGACGCCGCCAGCAGTCGCGCGAGCTCGCCCAGCAGGCCGCGGGCCAGGCCCAGGCCCCGGTGCCCGGCGTCCACGGCCATGAAGTCGATGTAGGCGTGCCCGTCGTCCTGCAGCTGACCCGAGGCGTACCCGACCACCTCCCCGCCCCGCTCGACCACCAGGGTCGTGTGCCGGGTGAGCAACTGGTCCGTCGTGGCGTAGGTGTTGGGGAACTCCGCCCCATGCAGCGCCCCGAGCGCGGGCAGGTCGGCCTCCGTCGCCAGCCGGACGCCGTCCACCGACGGCCAGGGGGTGATCGCGTCCGCGGTGACCTCGTAGGCGTGGTTGACCTTGGAGGCCTTCCAGCCCAGGTGGGCGGCGAGCTCGGCCGTGCCGGTATTCGCGACGTCACCGCTGAACTCGAACTCGACGATGGCGGGCGGGCACTGGGCCGCCACCGCGCGCACCAGGGCCTCGCCGACCTCGACGTAGGGCCCTTCCGCGACCCAGGGACCGTGCACCCAGGCGCGCCCGACCTCGGTGTCCCACTCGGCCAGCGCCGCCGCGGTGAGCGTGCCGTCGCGCCGGACGACGCGTGCGGTCTCGAGCCACGGCTGGTCGAGGCCGTCCAGTTCCGCCTCGATGCCGGCGGCCTCGTCGCCCAGGTAGGCCGTCGCGGTGGCCTGCGAGGCCTGCTGGGCGACGACGAAGGCGAGCAGTTCGGCGCGGTCGGTGGGTGCCAGAGGTTCAGTCACGCCCCCCATCGTGGCAGGGTGGGCCCCATGTGCCGCAACATTCGCCCGCTGTTCAACTTCGAGCCGCCGGCCCACCCCGACGAGGTCCACGAGGCCGCGCTGCAGTACGTGCGCAAGATCAGCGGCATGAACAAGCCGTCGATCGCCAACCAGACCGCCTTCGACGCGGCCGTCGTCGAGGTGGAGGCCACCACCCAGCGGCTGATCTCGTCGTTGTCCACGACCGCTGCGCCCAAGGACCGCGAGGTCGAGCGCGCCAAGGCCCGCGCCCGCAACGAGGCCCGCTTCGGGACGCCCGCCCCGGCCTGATGGACCTGGGTCGTCGCGCGCTCGACGTGGCGCCCGAACTGCTCGGGTGCGTCCTGCGGTTCCGTGGGGTCGCCGTGCGCCTGGTCGAGGTCGAGGCGTACGAGGGGGCCGAGGACCCGGCGTCCCATGCCTGGAGGGGGAAGACGGCGCGCAACGCATCCATGTTCGACGCCGGCGGGCGGATCTACGTCTACACGATGCACGGACACGCCTGCATGAACATCGTCTGCGGGCCCGAGGGTCTCGCCTCGGCCGTGCTCGTGCGGGCCGGTGAGGTCGTGGAGGGCCTCGCCGAGGCGCGGTCGCGGCGTCCGCGGGTGCGGGACGACTGGCTCGCGCGCGGGCCCGGCAACCTGTGCCGCTCCCTGGGCATCACCCGGGCCGACGACGGGACCGAGTTCGGGGACTCCGGCCTCGAGTTGCTGCCGGGCACCCCACCGGACGCCGTGGCCGTCGGTCCGCGCGTGAACGTGTCGCGCGCCTGGGACCGGCCGTGGCGGTTCTGGGACGCCGCCTCGCCCGCCGTGTCGGCGGCGAAACGGCACCCCGCGGTGCGGGCCGGGTCGACCGGCGGTCAGGCCAGCGGGTAGCCGGTGGCGGGCCCCTCGGTGTTGGGCTGCCAGCCGAGCGCAGGGGCCACGTGCTCGGCGAAGTTCGCCAGGATCTTCAGGTTCGCGTCGGGGCCGAGCTGGCTCGGGATGGTCAGCATCAGGGTGTCGGCGGCCATCACGGCGGCGTCATCCTTGAGCTGCTCGATGAGCTGGTCGGGCTCGTCGACGTACGAGCGCCCGAAGGTGGAGCGCAGGCCGTCGATGACGCCGATCTGGTCGGCGCCCTCGGAGCGGCGCAACTGCAGCCACATCTGGTCGGACGCGTCGACGACCGGGAAGACGCTGCGGCTGACCGAGACCCGCGGCGTCCAGCCGTGGCCGGCCTCGGCGAAGGCCTCGCGGTAGCGGTCGATCTGCTCGGCCTGGAGGTCGCCGAGCGTCTGGCCGGTCGCCTCGGTGACGAGGGTGGAGCTCATCAGGTTCACGCCCTGCTGGGCGGCCCACACGGCGGTCTCGCGGGTGCCGGCGCCCCACCAGATGCGCCGGCGTAGCCCCGGGGAGTGCGGCTCGAGGCGGAGCTTCTGGCCCGGACCGAACTGGCGCGGGTCGGCGTCCGCGAGGCGTTCGCCGTCGACGGCGCGCAGGAACAGGTCGAACTTGTCGCGCGCGAGGTCGGCGCCGCGGGGGTCGGTCGAGCCGGTGTAGCCGAAGGCCTCCCAGCCGCGCAGGGCGGGCTCGGGGGAGCCCCGGCTGATGCCGATCGCGATGCGCTGGTCGGAGAGCAGGTCGAGGGCGGCGAGCTCCTCGCCGAGGTGCAGCGGGTTCTCGTAGCGCATGTCGATCACGCCGGTGCCGACCTCGATGCGCTCGGTGCTGCCGGCGATCGCGGCCAGCAGCGGCACGGGCGCCGCCGCCTGCCGGGCGAAGTGGTGCACCCGGAAGTAGGCGCCGTTCA
>DUOQ01000265.1 GCA_012838755.1 Propionibacterium sp.
AGGCCGACGGTGCGCTCGACGGTCGCGCGGGCCGGCGCGCAGCGGGGGCTCGTCGCCGCGTCCGGGTCGTGCCGGTGCAGCTCCACGAGGTCGCGGACCTGGGGGGTGGTCCCCGACTCCTGCCACCGGCCGAGCACGCCGGCCGCCCGGTCGAGGGCCACGCCCGTCTCGGACGCGTAGGCGCGCGCGTGCACGAGGGCGTAGGCCATGCCGCCGAACAGCTGGTCGATGGCCTTCAGGGGCACGCCGGCCTCGACCCACGCGAGGCGCTCGTCGGGACGCCGGGCGTCGCGTTGCGTACGGTGCTGGGCGGCCCAGGCCAGGACGACGGGGCCGTGGGGGACGAACTTCTCCAGGACGTCCCACTCCCGGGGCGCGTAGACGTGGGCCAGCAGGACATAGGTCGGGACGGGCAGCCCGCTGGGGGACAGCGTGCGGCACAGCGCGGGCACCAGGGCGAAGGGGACGCCGGCGTCCCACAGCCGCTGGGCGGCGTCCGACTCGGCGAGCAGGTGCTCGGTCGCCGCGCGGGGGAGGGGGTTGGTCGACGGCGTGGGCAGCGTGTACCCCAGCAGGTCGGCCGTCGCGACGATGCGGGCCGGGCTGGTGCGGTACGCCAGCGCCCAGTGCTGCAGCGACCGCAGGTGGGCGGCGGCCTGGCCGGCGCCGGTCCAGGTCTGCTCCTCGCAGGCGCACCCCTCGGCGGGGGTGAGCGCAGCCCACTGCCGGGTGCCGACCTGGACGATGTCGGCCGGGCGGGTGCGCAGGCCGTGCTCGAGGATGCCCAGCGCGGCGGGCAGGTCGTGGTCGGCCAGTTCGAGGCACGTGAGGTGCCCGCCCAGGGCGACGCCGATGCGCTCGAGGTCGAGGTCGTGGGGCGCGGTGAGGGTGCCGTCGGCGGCCACGGTGACGTCGTGCGCGCTGCCGCGGCCGCGCGGGACCGTGCGGCAGCTGACGGAGAAGGTGACCCCTGCGGCGGGCAGGACGGAGTCGGTTGTCCACGAGTCCATCGGCCCACCTCGTTTCGAACAGGCGTTCGCTGGGGCATTGATCAAACAACAGCCCTGGGATTCACGTCAACAGACCCTGTCGGACGGCGTGTCACGCCGCCCGCACAGGGCCCGGGTGGATCAGGGGGTCAGGGGATCAGGCGTCGCCGTCCTCGGTGAGGATGCGGTAGACGTCCTTCCTGGCGGCGACCAGGACCTCGGCCAGCCGGTCGCGCTGGGGCTCGGACGCCGTGCGCCCGGCGTGCCGGACCGCGTCGAGCAGGTCGCGGGACAGGGAGTGCAGGTCGACGCCGGGGACGCCGGTCTCGTCGAGCTGGAAGGGATTGGGCCACGCGTCGCGCTGGGACTCGAGGTACTCGGTGCCCGCGGGCGTCAGTTCGGCCAGCTTGCGTCCGTCGGACTCGGTCAGCGTGACCAGGCCCTCGTCGGACAGGGCGGACAGGGTGGGGTAGATCGCGCCGGGGCTGGGGGTCCAGCGACCCTCGGAGCGCTCGGCGATGGTCTGCATGAGGTGGTAGCCGTGCATCGGCTCCTCGGCGAGCAGGGTGAGGATCGCGGCGCGCACGTCGCCACGCTGGGCGCGTCGCCCACGGCCGCGCCCGCCACCGCGTCGGTGGCCGCCGCCGTGGCCCTCGTGCCGGCGCCCGCGTCGCGGGCCCCGGACGTTCATGTCGTTCGGTTCGGGGTTCATCATGGTGGTTCCTTTCGATTGATGTTCACCATGACGCTAATGATATATCGCAACCATGTCTCGAGTCAAGCCGACCCTCCGGGGGCGGGCCGCAGCGTAGTGCACCCGAGTGCCCGAAAGATCACCCGAACGGGTGCCGACAAGCGCGGATGTTGCTCCTGGCGTGGAGGGAGGCCACGCCGGGCGGCGTGGCCGGGACCACGAAGGAGAACTCATGTCCTCGTACGACCAGGACCCGTATCGCCCGGTGGGGTACCAGCCCCTGACGTCGACACCCGACAGCGGGGACCGCGCCCGGGCCGCGGCGAACTCCCTGACCGGCCCCGCCGCCGACGTGAAGGACACGGCCGTCACCGCGGGCAAGGACGTGCTCGAGGCCGCGAAGCACGAGGCCGGCGAGGTCGTGGGGGAGGCGAAGCTCCAGGGCCGCCGCCTCCTCGACGAGTCGATGGGCGAGCTGCGCGGTCAGGCCGAAACGGTCCAGGCCCGGCTGGCCGACACCGTCCGGGCGCTGACCGACGAACTCGGCTCCACGGCGTCCGGCGCTACGCCGCCCGCAACCCGTGGACGTTCCTCGCCATCGCCGGCGGCGCCGGCCTCCTGGTCGGACGCCTCGCCCGCGGCCTGCGGGACGCGGACGCCCCCGACGAACTCGGCACCAACCGCCGCCAGGGGCTCGGCACGCAGGAGACCTACGCCTACGACCGCGTCAGCGAGACCGGCACCTACCCGACGGACCCGCTGCCCACGTACCACGGGGACGTCCCCGAGGGCAGCCCGACGCTCGAGGTCGACCCGCTGCCGGGCGAGGGGGACGTGTACCGCGGCACCGACACCCGGGGCCAGGCATGACCGAACACATCCCTGGGACCGGGGGCGCCCACGCGGCCCCCAGGACCCCCGCCGACCGCGCCCTCGCGCACGCCGTCGACGCCGGGGGCACGTACCACGGTGAGGACGACCCCCGCTCGCTCGGGGAGATCGCCAGCGACCTGCTCAGCGACGCCTCGACCCTGATCCGCCAGGAGGTCGACCTGGCCAAGGCCGAGGTCCAGCAGTCCGCCTCGCGTGCCGGCAAGGGCGCGGGGCTGATGGGCGGGGCCGGCGTGACCGGTCTCTTCGCCCTGCTGTTCGCCTCCCTGGCCGCCTGGTGGGGGATCGCCGTCCTGATCGGGACGGTCGAACGCCCCGCGCTGGGCTGGTCGGGCCTCATCATCGCGGTGGTGTACGCCATCGTCGCGCTCGTGCTGCTCTCGATGGGCAAGGCCGAGTTCAAGCGCGTGAAGGGCCTGCCCCGGACCGCCGAGACCGTCAGCAAGATTCCCAACGCCGCCGCCGGCAACGAGGAGAAGAACCGATGACCAACAACCCCGACGAGATCCGTCGCGACATCGAGCGCACCCGCGCCGACCTGAGCCACAACGTCAACGCGCTGGCCGACTCGGCCAACCCCGCCAACGTCGCCCGGCGCCAGATGGACAAGGTGGCCGACGGCGCCCGCGACCTCAAGAGCCGCGTCTTCGGCGACCCCCACGACCCGTGGGACGACGGAGCCGTGGGCGAGGCCCAGCAGCGGGTGGGGGGCG
Source organism: Propionibacterium sp. (assembly GCA_012838755.1). Taxonomy (GTDB): domain Bacteria; phylum Actinomycetota; class Actinomycetes; order Propionibacteriales; family Propionibacteriaceae; genus Propioniciclava. The sequence goes on from DUOQ01000265.1 coordinate 3,288, forward strand.
GGGTCGAGGACGCCAAGCTCGCCGTGCAGGACGCCCCCCGGCAGGTCCGGCGCCGGGCCCAGGGCAACCCGCTCGCGGCCGGGCTCGTCGCCTTCGGGCTCGGCGCCCTGGTGGGCGGGCTCATCCCGTCCTCGCGGGCCGAGCAGGACCTGGCCACCAAGGCCAAGCGTGAGGCCGAGCCGCTGGTCGAGGAGGCCAAGGGGATGGCCCAAGAGGCGGTCGACCACCTCAAGCCCGCGGCCCAGCAGGCCGCCGACACCGTCAAGGACGCCGCGACCGCGGCCGGTGGGCACGTCAAGGACGATGCCCAGGTGGCCGTGGAGGATGTCCGCACCCAGGCCGAGACCTCGGCCGACCAGGCGAAGGCGGATCCCCGGAACCCGCTCTGACCCACCTCCCGCTGGAGCCCGCGTCCCGACCAGGGGCGCGGGCTCTTCGCTGTCCCCGTGCGGCCCTTCGCGAGGAAACCAACATGAAGCCACATAGAAGGATAAACAAACTCTTGACTCTGTGTTGTAAATGTCGCACCATGGTGCCGTGGACCGAGGGCGTCCACCCCGGTCGCACCGCTGCGGCCCGGTACACCTGGAGGACGACATGACGCTCACCGACACTCGCGTCGACAAGCCGAAGGGCCCCGGCGCTCGGGCCCAGGTCCAGAAGTTCGGCACCTTCCTGTCGAACATGGTCATGCCCAACATCGGCGCGTTCATCGCCTGGGGCCTCATCACCTCGCTCTTCATCGAAGCCGGCTGGCTGAACCTCGCGGCCGGCGGCACCCTCCCGGCCGACGGCTGGGTCGCCCAGCTCGGAGGCTGGGGCACTCGCATGGTCGACGGGGAGGAGGTCGCCAACACCGGCATCGTCGGCCCGATGATCAGCTACCTGCTGCCGCTGCTGATCGGCTACACCGGTGGCCGCATGGTCTACAACGAGCGTGGCCCCCGCGGCGGCGTGGTCGGCGCGATCGCCACCATGGGCGTCATCGCCGGTACCTCGATCCCGATGTTCATGGGCGCCATGATCATGGGCCCGCTCGGCGGCTGGACGATGAAGAAGATCGACGCCCTGTGGGACGGCAAGATCAAGCCCGGCTTCGAGATGCTCGTCGACAACTTCTCCGCCGGCATCTGGGGCGCCATCCTGGCCGTGGCCGGCTTCTTCGCCCTGAGCCCGGTCGTCACCGGTGTCAGCACCGCGATGGGCGCCGGCGTGCAGGTGCTCGTGAACAACGGCCTGCTGCCGCTGACCTCGGTGCTCATCGAGCCGGCCAAGATCCTGTTCCTCAACAACGCGATCAACCACGGCGTCCTGACCCCGCTCGGCCTGGCGCAGTCGCAGGCCACCGGCCAGTCGATCCTGTTCCTGCTCGAGGCCAACCCCGGCCCCGGCCTGGGCATCCTGCTGGCCTTCATGCTCTTCGGGAAGGGTGCGGCCAAGGCCTCGGCCCCCGGCGCCGCGATCATCCACTTCCTCGGTGGCATCCACGAGATCTACTTCCCGTACGTGCTGATGAAGCCGGTCATGATCATCGCGGCGATCGCCGGTGGAGCCAGCGGCGTCCTGATGAACGTGCTGTTCAACGGCGGCCTGCGCTCCCCGGCGGCCCCGGGCTCGATCATCGCGGTCTACGCGTCGATCACCCCGCAGGGCATCGTGGGCGTCACCATCTCCTGGATCGTCGCGGCCGCGGTCTCGTTCGCCGTCGGCGCCCTGCTGCTGCGCATGTCGAAGGACAAGGGTGAGGGCGACCTCGGCGCCGCCACCGCCTCGATGGAGTCGATGAAGGGCAAGAAGTCCTCCGTCTCCTCCACCCTCGCCGGCACCGGCGCCGCCGCGCTCTCCGGCCCGGTCCGCAACGTCGTGTTCGCCTGCGACGCCGGCATGGGCTCCTCGGCGATGGGTGCCTCGGTGCTCCGCAAGAAGATCCAGGACGCCGGGTTCAGCGACGTCAAGGTGGTCAACCAGGCCATCGCGAACCTGACCGACTCCTACGACATCATCGTCACCCACAAGGACCTGGCCGCCCGGGCCGCCCCCCTCGTGCCGTCGGCCGCCCTGTACACCGTCGACAACTTCATGGGCAGCCCCGTCTACGACGAGGTCGTGGAGGCCGTCAAGGCCGCCAACGCGCCCACGGCGTCCGACGCCCCCGCGAAGCCGAAGCGCAAGAAGAAGGCGCTCGACCCGAACGTGCTGCCGCGCGAGGCCGTGCGCCTGGGTCTGATCGCCGCTGACAAGGAGGACGCGATCCGGATGGCCGGCCAGACCCTGGTCGCCATCGGAGCGGCCGATGAGGGCTACATTGACGGCATGCTCGAGCGTGAGACCCAGGTCTCCACCTTCATGGGCAACGGCGTGGCGATCCCGCACGGCACCAACGAGTCGCGCGGGCACATCAGGAAGGCCGCCCTCGGGTTCCTGCAGTTCCCCGGCGGCGTGGACTGGAACGGCAAGACCGCCTATGTCGCGATCCCGATCGCGTCGAACTCCGACGAGCACGTGGGCATCCTGAGCGCCCTCGCGACCGTGCTCGCCGACAAGTCCAAGGCCGAGCGGCTGCGGACGACCACCAGTGTTGACGAGGTGCTGGACCTGCTGGCACCGGAAGAGGACTGAAGAAATCATGAAGGCATTGAGGTTCTACGCCCCCGGCGACGTGCGCCTGGAGGATGTCCCCGAGCCGGTCTGCGGGCCGAGCGAGGTGAAGATCAAAGTCAAGAACTGCTCCACCTGCGGCACCGACGTGAAGATCCGCAACAACGGGCACGTGAACATCACCCGCGTGACCACGATGGGCCACGAGGTGGCCGGCGAGGTCGTCGAGGTCGGCGCCGACGCCCTGGGTGGCTTCGAGGTCGGGGACCGCGTGCAGGTCATCGCGGCCGTGCCGTGCGGCGACTGCCACGAGTGCCGCAAGGGATGGATGGAGGTCTGCCAGAACCAGACCTCGGTCGGCTACCAGTACGACGGCGGCTTCGCCGAGTACATGGTCGTGCCGAAGGAGGTGCTGAAGGTCGACGGCCTCAACCGCATCCCTGACGGCGTCGGCTACGACGAGGCCTCGGCCGCCGAGCCGTTCGCCTGCGCGATCAACGCCCAGGAGCAGCTCGGCATCGAGGAGGGCGACTTCGTCGTCGTCTTCGGCGCCGGCCCGATCGGGTGCATGCACATCCGCATCGCCCGCGGCGTCCACAAGGCCGGCACCATCGTGCTGGTCGACATCAACGCCGAGCGCCTGGCCATGTCGGCCGAGGCGGTCAACCCCGACCTGACCATCGACGCGTCCAGCGTCAACGTGGTCGAGGAGGTCATGCGCCTCACCGAGGGCCGCGGCGCCGACGTGATCATCACCGCCACCCCGGCCAACATCAACCAGGAGCAGGCCATCAACATGGCGGCCCGCAACGGCCGGATCTCGTTCTTCGGCGGCCTGCCCAAGACCAACCCGATGATCGAGTGCGACAGCAACCTGGTGCACTACCGCCAGCTGCACATCCACGGCGCGAACGGTTCGGCCCCGGCCCACCACAAGCGGGCGCTGGAGTACATCGCGTCGGGCCAGATCCCGGTCAAGGACCTCATCACCCGCCACGTGCCGCTGTCGAACGTGCTGGACGCCTTCGACATCGTCGCCAAGGGCGAGGCCATCAAGGTGACCGTCGAGCCCTGACCTTTCCAGGTCGGTTCGTGGTTGCAGGACCCGCAGCGGGCGTCCCTTCCTCCGGGGGGCGCCCGCTGCGGCGTCCTGATGATGCGTCAGTCAGCAGGTCATGTTCCGTCGGAGAGTTGGGCTTCCAGTGCTGATGCCACCGCCTCGAAATCGGCCAGTGCGGCTGTCAGATCCTCGACGATCTCGCGGGCGATGACATCCGGCGAGGGCAGATTGTCCAGATCGGTGAGGGAGTCGTCCTTGAGCCACGTGATGTCGAGGTTCGCCTTGTCGCGGGCGATCAGCTCTTGGTAGGTGAAGGCTTTGAACCGCTCCGATTCGACGCGGGTCAAGCGCGAACGCTCGGGGGCGTAGCAGACCACGAAGTCGTCGAGGTCGGCACGTCGCAGCGGGTTCTGCTTCAGCGTGAAGCGCTTGTTGGTGCGCAGGTCATAGACCCAGAGCCTGTCGGTCCAAGGTTCGCCGGGTCGGGCCTGCCGTTTGTCGAAGAACAGCACATTCGCCTTGACGCCCTGGGCGTAGAACAGCCCTGTTGGGAGCCGAAGGATCGTGTGCAGGTCGAAGTCGGTGAGCAGTTTGCGCCGGATGGTTTCGCCTGCCCCGCCCTCGAACAGCACGTTGTCGGGCAGGACCACGGCCGCCCGCCCGTTGACGTCGAGGATCGTCATGATGTGCTGCAGGAAGTTGAGCTGCTTGTTGGCGGTGGACGCCGCGAAATCCTGCCGCTCGATGGCGGCGTCGTCGCGAGTCTCGCGTCCATCGGCACCGATGGTGGTCAGGGATGACTTACGCCCGAACGGCGGGTTCGACAGCACGACGGACCAACGGCGTCCGGGGTCGGCGACCAGCGAGTCGCGCACGTCGATCTGCGCGTCACCCGAGTAGGAACCGATGCCGTGGAGCAGCAGGTTCATCGCCGCCAAGCGGGCGGTGCCGTCGACCAACTCGTAACCGAACACGAAGTCGTCACGCAGCTTGTCGCGTTGCGTCGGGGTCATGGACGCCGCCCCGTGCGCCGCGTGCTCGTGTGCCACGAGTAGGAACCCGCCCGTGCCGCAGGCCGGGTCGACCACGTTGTCCTCGATGGTGGGGTTGATGACGTCGACCACCGCCTGGATCAGTGGGCGCGGTGTGAAGTACTGCCCGGCACCCGACCCCTTATCGGACGCCCCCTTGGCCAGCAATGACTCGTAGGCGTCGCCGGTGATGTCGGTGCCGGTGCCCGTCCAGTGCTCCTGACCGATGAGGTCGTGGACGAGCCGCTGCAGCTTGGCCGGATCCTGGATGCGATTCTGCGACTTGCGGAAGATGGTGCCCACGACGCCGGGCTCCCTCGCCAAGCCGAGCAGCATCTCGGTGTAGCGAAACTCCAGATCGATCCCCGAGGCGTCCAGAAGGCGCTGCCAGTTGTACTTCTCGGGCAGGATGCGCTCAGGCGCCAGCGCGCGCGTCGCGCGTTCGTGGGCCATCTTGAGGAACAGCAGGAACGTGAGTTGCTCGGTGTACTCCAGGACGCCCACCCCATCGTCGCGCAGGATGTCGCAGTAGGCCCACAGCTTGTCCACGAGGCGGCGGGAGTCAGTCACGGGCGACTGCCCTTTCGGTGAGTCGGTAGGCGCGTTTCCTGCTGCGGGCGGGTGCCGTCGGCACGAGTCGCCCCATCGCAATGAGCGCGTTGACGTCGTTGATGAGGGTTCCGTACGGGATGTCGAGGGCCTCCACCAGCTGGGCACTGGACACCTGCCCCGATTTCCGCACGAGCTCGAGAATGCGCGCCTGCCGGTCGGACAGGTCCAGCGGAAGTTGCGGAACGCTCGGCTGACCGTGATCGGTGGCGGACCGCAGTTGGTACGACGCGCCCCGACGGTCCCCGACCTTCGTGGCCAGTCCGCGCCGGACGAGGTCGGCGAGTTTGCGCGTGGCGTCTGCGGGGTGAAGCCCCCAGCCGCGCAGGGTTTGGTTACGAACCTGCGTTCCAGCTCGCAACAACGCCAATGCCTGGACCTGGGCCTGCGACAGGCCCTCCTGACCGAGGCCTCTCACCCAATCGAGCACCTCGGGTGTGAGGAGTGCGTTGTGAGGAACCGTGACCTCGACCCGTCTGAAGTCGCCCAGGAATTCGGGTGGTGCCATCCCTGCTGCGTGCAGGGTTCGGAACACGGTGGGGATGCCCGAACCTCGGTTCTCGGCAACCATGTGCCGCCCATCGGGTGTTGGGGTGTCGGCGAGGATACGAGCGAGGAGGGCATTGCGCGACGAGGAGACGTCCGGGTCGCCGAAGTTCGATGGATCGACGGTTCCGTAGAAGCCGCCTGGGCTGCGGACGACCAAACGATCCGGGTACAGCTCAATCTGGACCTGGCTCCCTCTGGCACCCGGGGAGTAGTCGCGATGAAGCAGAGCATTGACCACCAGTTCGCGAATTACCTCAATGGGGTATTCGAGGCGATCGGTCCGGCCGATGCCTGTGATGACTGACGCCCGCGTCATGTTCCGCGTGAGCACCTCGAGTACCTTTGCGACGATCGCTGGAAGTGGCGCCACGACTCCACGATCGAGCGCGCCCGGTCGGTGTCGACGACGCCGTGGGCGTCCAGCAGCACGTCGACGCTGACTTCGTCGATCACGCGATCGTGTGACCGCCGCAGCTCCAGGATCCGGGACCGCAGTTCGGGGTTGGCCGCCAAGGGTTCGATAGCGTCCTTGATCAGCTTGGCCACCGCCGCCTCGGGGTCGGGCGCGCCCGCGATCACCCGCGCCTGCACGTCGGGATCCACCGCGTCGACCAGACCACGGACGATGCTGCGCACGGGGCGCCCGGCCACCTCGTCGAGTTCGGCACGCTCCGACGCCGTGAGGTCCAGCTCCAGGGCTGCCAGCCGGGACGCCAGCGTGGCCGTCTCGTCCTCGGTGAGTTCGAGCGCGGCGGCCTTGCGGAGCAGCTTCTCCAATGAGATGCCCCGCACCCGGTTGAGGGGCGGCTCGACAAAGTCGTGCTCGGTCACGCCCACGGCGTCAACGAGGACGAAGCGGGTCTTGGCCTCGGCGTCGGACGTCACGGACTGGAAGGACGCCTGGTCGATGGTGCGTGCGCCGCGTCCCTTCTCTGCTCGAAGTACTGGGTGCTGCGGACGTCGCGCATGAAGAACACGCATTCCAGCGGCTTCACGTCGGTGCCCGTGGCGATCATGTCGACCGTCACCGCGATGCGCAGGGTCGGGGAGTTGCGGAAGGCCTTGAGGTGGGCGTCGGCGTCCTTGTTGAGGTAGGTGATCTTGGTGGCGAAGTCGTTCCCCTTGCCGAACACCTCGCGCACCGTGCGGACGATTTCTTCGGCGTGCGCGTCGTCCTTGGCGAAGATCAACGTCTTGGGCACATCGGAGCGACCCGGAAAGATCTCGGTGAACAGCCGATCGCGGAACGTCTCCAGGACGAGGCGGATCTGGCTCTTCGCCGTCACGGCCCGGTCGAGGGCGGTCCGTTCGTAGTCGAGGTCCTCGCTCAGGGTCTCCCAGCGTTGCTTGCGGGTGCGGCGATCGACCTTGGGCACGAGGGTGCCGGCGTCGATCGTCGACCCGTGCTCGGAGATCTCGGTGCTGATGCGGTAGATGTCGAAGTCGACGTTCACCCGGTCGGCCACCGACTGGGGGTAGGTGTACTCCGACACGAGGTTCTGCCGGAAGAAGGCGAACGTTTGGCGTCCGGGCGTGGCGGTGAGGCCGACCACGTGCGCGTCGAAGTATTCCAAGACGCCCCGCCACACCCCGTAGATCGAGCGGTGGGCCTCGTCGACAATGACCAGGTCGAACGTCTCGGGCGGCAGGTCGGCGCTGTAGTCCACGGTCACGGGGATGTCGGGGGTGTAGCCGTCGAGCAGGGGGTCGTCGGCTTCGGTGACCGCCCCGCCCCGGAACACCGAGTGCACCCGCTGGATCGTCGAGATCACCACGCTGCTCGAGGCCAACATGCCGGCCGAGTTGAGCAGGTCGACGGGGGACAGCTCGGCGAACCGCCGGCCGTCTCCGGGCGTTCGGTAGTTCTGGAACTCTGCCAGCGTCTGCTTGGCCCGGTTGATCCGGTCGACCATGAACAGGATGCGCCGGAACCCGCCGTACTCGAGCAGGCGATACGCCTGTGTGACCGCGGTGTAGGTCTTGCCGGCGCCCGTCGCCATCTGGATCAGCGACCGATCGAACCGCTGCTCGACCAAGGATCGTTCGACGCCCCGGACGGCCTCGATCTGGGCCGGACGCAGGCCAGTGGTGTCGAGCGGCGGCAGGGTGCGGACCTTCGCGCGCCATGTCGGATGGGCGGGGTCGGCGTCCGCATCACGGATGAGCTGAGCCAGCGCTTCGGGGCGGGGGAACGAGAACAAGCGACGGGCGCGGGCGTCCGGGTCGAAGCCGTTGGTGAACCACGTCTCAATGCCGGACGCCTCGAACACGAAGGGCAGTTGGCCATCATGGGTGAGTGCCTTGAGGCGGACCTCGGGGCGCAGGCCGTCAGCGTAAGTGGCCGACTGCCACTCGACGCCGGCCAGGGTGGTGCCGACGGGCTTGGCCTCGATGACGCCAACCACGCGCTTGTCGACGTAGAGCAGGTAGTCGGCGCGACCGTGACCGGAAGCCATGATGGCCTCGCGCACAGCCACCCCTGTCCCCGCGAAGAGGTTGAGGGCCCTGGCGTCCTGAACCGACCAGCCGGCTTCGGCGAGATGTCGGTCGATGATGACCCGAGCCCGCTCCTCGGCGGCGAGGCGTTCGGCGGGGGTCGAGCCCGCACTCTACCGAGCCATTGCCTCGGTCAGAGGCCCAGGATCGCCTTCGCGATCAGGAAGTACACGATCAGGCCGGCGGCGTCCACGAACGTGGAGATGAACGGGTTGGAGAACACGGCCGGGTCGGCCTTCACCGCCTTGGCCAGCAGCGGCATGGTGCCGCCGACCGAGGCGGCCAGGCAGCACATGGTGAACAGGGTCAGCCCGATCACCGAGCCGAGCGCCCAGCCGTAGAGCAGCCCGGTGATCAGGAAGCCCAGCCCACCCAGGCTCAGGCCCAGCACGGCGCCGGTGGCGAGCTCGCGACCCACCACCTTGAGCACGTCGGAGGGCCGCACCTCACCAAGTGCCAGCGCGCGCGTCACGGTGGTGGCGGCTTGGTTGCCCGTGTTCCCGCCCGTGCCGATCAGCAGCGGGATGAACACGCTCAACACCACCAGCTGCGACAACGTGTGCTCGAACACCTCCAGCACCTGCACGGTCAGCGACGCCCCGACCGCCAGCACCAGCAGCCACACCACGCGCGAGCGCACGATGTGCAGGATCGGCGTCGACAGGTACGACCTGCGCAGGGGCTCGGTGCCACCCTGGCGCGCCTGGTCCTCCGACTCGGCCTCCTCCAGGATCCGCAGCGCGTCGTCGACGGTGAGGATGCCGACGATCCGGTCCTCGTTGTCGACCACGGGCAGGGCGATCCGGCGGCGCTCGGCGCAGCGCCGCGCGGCGTCTTCGGCACGCTCGGTGGCCAGCGCCCTGTCGGCGGGTCGCACGAAGTCGGCCACGGGCGTGGCGGGGTCGGCCGCGAGCAGGTCGCGCAGGCTGACCACGCCCACCAGCCGCCGCGTGCCGTCGCTCACCGCGACGGTGTAGATCGTCTCGGAGTCGTGCAGCCGGTCGAGGACGCGGGCGAGGGCGTCCCCGGCGTTCATGTCCTGGGGGACGACCGCCACCTCGGGGCTCATCTCGCGCCCGGTCGACCCTTTCGGGTAGCCGAGGACGGTCGCGGTGAGCGCGCGCTCGTCAGGCGTCAGGCCCGACAGCAGGCGCGTCGCGACCTTGGCGGGGAGTTCGTCGAGGAGGTCGACGCGGTCGTCGGGATCCATCTCCTCGAAGTAGGACGCCGTCTCGTCGGCCTGCAGCAGGTGCACCAGGTCGGCCTGGTTGGGGGCGTCCAGGTGCTCGAAGACGTCGAGCGCCCGAGCCTTGGGCAGCAGCCGGAACTGGATCGCCCGCTCGCGAGCCGGGAGACGCTCGAGTTCTTCGGTGAAGGCCTGGGCATCGAACGTCACGGACGCCCACCCTCCCGCCGCGTGGCCCCCGGCCGGCGGGCGTGAAGGCCGCGCACGCGCTCGGCCAGGTCGGGGTCGGGGCCCGCGACCACGGCGTCCGGGACGATCGTGGCGATGGGGAGGGCCGCCACCGGCCCCGGGGCGAAGCCGAGTTCGTCGAGCCACTGGGTGAGCTGCGCCGACGACGAGGCGTACACGATGCGCCCGAGCCCGACCCAGCCGTGGGCGGCCGCGCACATCGGGCAGTGTTCACCCGAGGTGTACACCGTGGACACCGCGCGCTCGGCCGGGTCGAGGTGCTGGGCGGCCCACCGCGCGATCGCGAACTCGGGGTGCTGGGTGTGGTCGCCACCGGCGACGTGGTTGTGGTCCTCGAAGAGGATCTTGCCGTCTGCGGACACGAGCACCGAGCCGAACGGTTCGTCGCCCGACTCCAGCGCCTGTTCGGCCAGGTCGACGGCGCGGGTGAGGAACGTGCGATCGGTGTCGGTGATGGTCATGCCCGAAGGCTAGCCGGGGCCGCCCTCTGGGGCTTGGGTTGTGCGGGGTCGCACGGCAGGGTCAGCCCAGCAGTTCGGCGGCCAACTCCTTGGCGTCGCGGCTGTTGCGGGCGGCGGCGACCTGGACGGCGGCGTCCCGGCACTGCTCGAGTGTGACCTTGCCGAGCTGGACGCCCACGGCCGGGATGGCGTTGGTGGCCATCGACAGCGAGGTGACGCCGAGCCCGACGAGCACGCACGCGAGCAACGGGTCGGCGGCGGCCTCGCCGCAGACGCCGACGGGCTTGTCGGCGCGCTGGCCGGCGGCCGCGGTGAGCGCGATCAGGCGCAGGACGGCGGGCTGCCAGGGGTCGGTGAGCGTGGCAAGGTGGCTCGACATCCGGTCGGCGGCCATCGTGTACTGCGTCAGGTCGTTGGTGCCGACGGAGAAGAAGTCGACCTCGGCCAGGAACTGGTCGGCCAGCAGGGCCACCGAGGGCACCTCGACCATGATCCCGGGCTTGAGGTCGCGCGCGCGGCAC
>DUOQ01000031.1 GCA_012838755.1 Propionibacterium sp.
CCGGGAGCGGTGCGGCGGGCCGGCCGGGGTGGGCGCGGGGGGCGTCAGTGCGAGACGGCCTTCTCCACGCCGACGCCGGTGAGCGAGCGGACCTCCATCTCGGCCGCCTTGCCCGGGTCCTCCTGCTTCCTGGCGCCGACGTAGGTGCCCACGATGCCCAGGAGGAAGGCGAGCGGGATCGAGACGATCCCGGGGTTGGACAGCGGGTAGATCGCAAAATCCACGTTCTCGCCGAGCATCGCCGTGGAGCTGCCCGACACCGCGGGCGAGAAGGTGATGAGCAGCAGGCAGGAGATGAGCCCGCCGTAGATCGAGAACAGCGCGCCCGTCGTGTTGAACTTCTTCCAGAACAGCGAGTACAGGATCGTCGGCAGGTTGGCCGACGCCGCCACGGCGAAGGCCAAGGCCACGAGGAACGCGATGTTCTGGTTCATGGCACCGATGCCCAGGACGATCGAGGCGATGCCGATGACGATCACGGTGAGCCGCGAGACCCGCAGCTTGGCGGCCTCGGTGGCCTTGCCGTGCTTGATCACGCCGTCGTAGATGTCGTGCGCCAGCGAGGCCGAGGCGGTGATGGCCAGGCCGGCGACCACCGCGAGGATCGTGGCGAACGCGACCGCGGAGATCACGCCGAGGAAGATCTCGCCGCCGAGGGCGAAGGCCAGCAGCGGGGCCGCGGCGTTGGACTTGCCGGGCGCGGCTTCGATGACGTCGGGGCCGACCATCGCGGCCGCGGCGTAGCCGAGGACCAGCGTGAACAGGTAGAAGGCGCCGATGAGGCCGATGGCCCACGTCACGGAGCGGCGGGCCTCCTTGGCCGTGGGCACAGTGTAGAAGCGCATGAGCACGTGCGGCAGGCCGGCCGTGCCCAGGACGAGCGCGATGCCGAGGGAGATGAAGTCGAGCTCCTTGGCCACCGTGCCGCCGTAGCGCAGGCCCGGGTTGAGGATCGCGTCGCCGTCGGGCGAGGCGGCCACGGCCTGGGCGAGCAGGTCGGAGAAGTTGAACTTGACCAGGATCAGCACCCAGACACACATCATGGCGACGCCGCTGACGAGCAGCACGGCCTTGACCATCTGGACGTACGTGGTGCCCTTCATGCCGCCGACGAGCACGTAGACGATCATGATGAGGCCCACCACGGCCACGACGACCGCCTGCCCGGTGGCGTTGTGGATGTTGAGCAGCAGCGACACCAGTCCGCCGGCGCCGGCCATCTGGGCGATGAGGTAGAACAGGCAGACCGTGAGCGTGGACAGGGCGGCGGCCATCCGCACCGGCCGCTGACGCAGCCGGAAACTCAGCACGTCGGCCATGGTGAACCGGCCGGTGTTGCGCAGGGTCTCGGCCACGAGCAGCAGCGCCACGAGCCAGGCGACGAGGAAGCCGATCGAGTAGAGGAAGCCGTCGTAGCCCTGCATGGCGATCGCTCCGGCGATGCCGAGGAAGGACGCGGCGGAGAGGTAGTCGCCGGCGATGGCGAAGCCGTTCTGGGGTCCGGTGAAGCTCGCGCCGCCGGTGTAGAAGTCGGCGGCGGTCTTGGTGGACTTGCTGGCCCGGAGGACCAGGGCCATGGTGACGACGATGAAGACGCCGAAGACGATCATGTTGAGCGTCGTGCTGCCCACCTCGTCGCCGGGGGCCAGATCGTTGAGCGCGTGCAATGTGGTCATCATCGGACGGCACCGCCTTCCAGTGCGGTGCGGATCTTCTCCGAGCGGGGGTCGAGCTCACGGTTGGCGAAGCGGATGTACGCCGCGGTGATCCCGAAGGTCGAGACGAACTGCAGGAGTCCGATCACCAGACCCACGTTGATGTTGCCGAGCACCTTGATCGACATGAAGTCCTTGGCGTAGATCGCGAGCAGGACGTACAGCAGGTACCAGGCCAGGAACGCGACGGTGAGCGGGAACACCCACTTACGGAACGTCCGGCGCAGGTCCTGGAACTCCGGACTCGCCTGCATCTCGAGGAACTCGTCGGGAGTCGGGGTGCGGCGGCCGCCACCCCCGTCCCGCGGATCGGCGGGTTGGGACACGGGTACTCCAATTCGGTCAGGGTGAGACGCCCCTCAGCAGTGATGCGTCTCACAGGTTTCGACCGGTGAAGTGTGACACGGAGCACGGTCCCCGATCGACCTGCCGGGCCGAAAACCTCCCCCGTCGGCGGGAAAATCCGGGTGGCCCCACCCCCATCGGTGGGGGCGGGGCCGCGTGGGGCGGGGCCGGGGCGGGTCCGGATCTGGCCGCGGGTTGCGAGCCGCGGGTTACGGGCCGCGGTCCGGCGACTCAGGCGCCGCCGCGCTGCTGGATGGCCGTCGCGAACACCCGGACGATCTCCTCGGGAGTGTGGGCGATGTGACTGCTGCCCCCGGTGGCCTCGGCGATGTCGGCGAGGGTGGCCGGGTCGGCGTCGTCGAGCAGCCCGATGGTCACGGCGATCACGGGCCGCGAGGGGTCCACCATGTCGCGCAGGCGCGCGAGGAACTCCTCGGTGCCCAGGTCGGAGACGGCGTCGTTGGCGCCGTCGGAGATCACGATGACGCAGTTGACCATGTTGGGGTCGTAGCTCTGCTGGACCTGCGCGTAGGCGTCGAGCACCGTCTGGTACAGGTCGGTACCGCCGCCGACCAGGCCCGGCAGGGAGGCCAGCGCCCCGCCGAGGGCCTCGCGGTGGGTGGCGCCGTCCTCCCCCGGGGCGTCGAGCCGCTGGAGCGGCGC
>DUOQ01000266.1 GCA_012838755.1 Propionibacterium sp.
ACATGAGTTGGCTCACCTCGAAGGCCCTGCGACGCGCCCTGCCATCTCGTCGGCCAAAGGCACTGACAGGGCGCCCGAGCCTGGATCAGGGTCTTCGGCCAACCCCTGCAGACCCCGACGAGCCGTAGGTCGATCCGGAGATTGCCGGCCAAGCTAATCGCGGGCATCCATGCTCTCGGTACCTGGCGATCTGTACGCCGGCGTCCTTCAGGACGGTACAGATCGGCTCGACCCCGAACCGGTCGCGGTGTGCATCGATGTAGTCGACCACCACCACAGTGGGCACCCCTACTTGATCTTGCGGTCGAGCTCCGCTGCAGCGAAGAAAGCCGCGCTCGTCCAGGATCTCGTTGGCGCACCGAAGCTCGCGGACCTCACGCTCAAGCTCGGCGATGCGGGTCGTGTCGTCGGTGGTGGTACCCGGCCGAACACCGCCGTCGATCTCGGCCTGACGGACCCAGTTCCGCAGCGCTTCGGGATGGACCCCGAGCTGGTCGGCGATCCGTTTGATCGCCCCACGCGCCGATGCTGGATCCTTCCGGGCCTCCAACGCCATCCTCGTCGCCCGCTGCTGGAGCTCAACGCTGTACTTCCTCGGTGCTGACATGACTCTCATCATCCCTTTCCAGGATTGAGAGCCTCCATCAAACCCGGGGCGATTCATTGTGAAGAGATTCCCTAACTGGTTGTCAAGGCCGTGAGGGTGGATTCTTCGGGCAGGGGTGATCGCCGAGAGGCCTCGTGTCACTTGGCCCTCGGTCGCTCTCTCGAGTGGGGGTCAGCGGGTGAGCTTGGAGCGGTGCGTGGCCGCGCTGCGTGCTCGGGCTCGGGCCCGGACCTCGGGTGGGACGGCGTGGGTTCGGGCGATCTCCTTGGCCCGGACCCGGGTCAGCGGGGTGCCGTCGATGTCGCGGAGCTGGTAGGGCTGGTCGCGGTGCAGGACCGTCCAGGTGCGTTCGATGAGCTTGCGCGCGACGGCGACGGTGGCCTTGGTGTGGCTGTGGCCGCGGTCGACCATCAGGTGCCGATAGAAGGCGGCCAGCTGAGGGTCGACGCGGCGGGCGCCGCCGGCGGCCTGATAGAACGCCAGGCGCAGCACCGCCGGGCCTTCCTTGGTGATCGCCCGGGAGGGCTGGACCACCGTCCCGGAGGACCACGTGGAGGGGTTCATCCCGACGTAGGAGGCGGCCGCTTTGGCGGTGGTGAACGCGCCGCCGTCGCCGAGGAAGGCGCGCACGGACGGTGCGGTCATCGGGCCCATCCCGGGCACCGATAACAAGAGCGGGTCGTCGCCGTACAGGTCGGCCCAGTAGCGCGTGGCCTGGGCGGTCGCTCGAGCGATCCGCTGGTCGGCCTCGGCCATGTCGTGCAGGTGCTCGGCGACTTCCCAGGCCAGGGCGTCCAGGTCCAGGTGCCCCTGCCAGAAGTCCGTCCAGGCGCGGGCTGCGGCGCGGATCGCCTCGACCCGGGCGGGCACGTCCGGGACGCCGCGGGTGTGCGCGGCGACCACCCCGGTCAGGGTGGAGCGGCGGGCGCTGCCCAGTGCGCGCAGGTCGGGCCAGCGGGTCAGCACCGCGACCGCGGTCGGCTGGGAGCCGGCGAACGCGGACCACACATCGGGAAATGCCCACCGCGCCAACGAGATCAACCGGCGGCGGGAGCGGTTGCCGTCGACGACGAGCTTCCCGCGGCGGGTCACCGCCCGACGCAACGCCAGCTCCGGCGGGGCCAGTGGACGCAGCGGAGTCAGGGTGAAAACCTCCCCGGCGGTGGCCAGCACATCGGCGTCGATGACGTCGGACTTGTCCTTGCCGATGATCGCGCCGCGAAGCCGGGCCGCGTGCCG
>DUOQ01000267.1 GCA_012838755.1 Propionibacterium sp.
GTCGCGGTCGGCGACGTGCTGGGGGTCGGCGACCTCGTCGTCGGGCCCTGGGCCGAGGGCTGGCACGCCACCGGGCACGAACCCACCCCCACCGGGGGCGGGGCGCCCGTCGTGCTCGACGTGGTCCCGGGGCCGCGCGACGACCTCTTCCCCGCCGAGGCGTGGCGGATCCTCGCGGGGATCGCGCACGTCAGCGGCCACGCGGACCGGGTGGGGGTGCGGCTCGACCCGCAGCGGCCCGTGCCCCGGCTGGCGAGCGGCGAGATCCCCAGCGAGGGCATGGTCCGCGGCGCCGTGCAGGTGCCCGCCGACGGCGCGCCGGTCGTGTTCGGGCCCGACCACCCGGTGACCGGCGGCTATCCCGTGATCGGGGTGGTGACGGCCCGGTCGGCGGACGTGGTGTCCCAGCTCCTGCCCGGCACGCCGGTCACCTTCCGTCGCCTGGACGTGTGATCAACTTCGGTCGGGGGCCCGGAACGGACTAGGATGGAGCGCTGGTGTGTGCGGATCCCGCCGCGCACGTCGCCGTCGACATGCCGAGGTGAGTAGACAACCATGCCAGCGATCGTGCTGATCGGCGCCCAGTGGGGCGACGAGGGCAAGGGCAAGGCCACCGACATCCTGGGCGGCCGCGTCGACTACGTGGTCAAGCCCAACGGCGGCAACAACGCCGGCCACACCGTGGTGGTGGGCGGCGAGAAGTACGAGCTCAAGCTCCTCCCCGCCGGCATCCTCTCTCCGACGGCCGTGCCGGTGATCGGCAACGGCGTGGTGGTGAACCTCGAGGCGCTGTTCACCGAGATCGACGGCCTCGAGGCCCGCGGCGCCGACACCTCGCGCCTGCGGATCTCGGCCGACGCACACCTCGTGGCGCCGTACCACCAGCAGCTCGACAAGGTGACCGAGCGGTTCCTGGGCAAGAAGGCCATCGGCACCACCGGCCGCGGCATCGGGCCGACATACGCCGACAAGGTCTCCCGCGTGGGCATCCGCGTCCAGGACGTCTTCGACGAGTCGATCCTGCGGCAGAAGATCGAGGGCGCGCTGCACCTCAAGAACCAGATCCTGGTGAAGATCTACAACCGTCGAGCGGTCGAGGTCGAGGAGATGGTCGAGTACTTCCTCTCCTACGCCGACCGGCTGCGGCCCATGGTGTGCGACTCCACGCTGCTGCTCAACCAGGCACTCGAGCGGGGCGAGTCCGTCCTCATGGAGGGCGGCCAGGCCACCATGCTCGACGTGGACCACGGCACCTACCCCTTCGTCACCTCGTCCAACCCCACCGCCGGCGGCGCCTGCGTGGGGTCGGGCATCGGGCCGACGCGCATCACGCACTCCCTGGGGATCGTCAAGGCGTACACGACCCGCGTGGGTGCCGGGCCGTTCCCCACCGAGCTGTTCGACAAGTGGGGCGAGTACCTGCAGGTCACCGGCGGCGAGGTGGGCGTCAACACCGGCCGCACGCGCCGCTGCGGCTGGTACGACGCCGTGATCGCCCGCTACGCCGCGCGCGTCAACGGCTTCACCGACTACTTCCTCACCAAGCTCGACGTGCTCACCGGCATCGGCGAGATCCCCATCTGCGTGGCCTACGACGTGGACGGCGTGCGGCACGACGAGATGCCCATGTCGCAGTCCGACTTCCACCACGCGCAGCCGATCTACGAGACCATGCCCGGCTGGGAGGACGACATCCGCGGCGCCCGCGCGTTCGGCGACCTGCCGCCCGAGGCCCGCGACTACGTCCTGCGCCTCGAGGACCTGGCCGGCTGCCACATGTCGTACATCGGCGTGGGCCCGGGCCGCGACGAGAACGTGGTGCGGCGCGACATCCTGGGCTGAGGCTCTAGGGCTGAGGCTGGGTCTCGGTTGGCGGCTTTCTGTGTCGCGAAGAGCGTTCAGCACACATCGCCCGAGAAGCGGGTGCGCCGAACGCTCTTGGTATTGGAGCCTGGTCGTCGTCGTCGTCGTCGTCGTCGACTTCGGGCTCGCGCTGTCCCGCCGAGAACCATCCCGCCAAAATGGCGCGAACGTAGGACACATGTCGTGTAAACGGCTGACAGCATCGTCGCTGAATGAGGTGTGATCGAGGTCAGGCGGCTATCTGGTCGTCGTTCCTCGATGTACGGAAATGTGCATGCGTTCCTTCTCCCGCTTTGGAGTGGCGCTCGCCGCGACCGCTATGGCTTCCACCGCTGCCCTGACGGGGGCTACTGCCGGAGCTGAAGAAGCCCCGAAGCCAGTGTTCAACAGTCCCAGCAGCGTCAGCGTCGCCGGAAAGGGTGCGAGCACCAAGGTCACCTACACGAACGAGTCCGGTCGCGACCTCTTCTGCTCCGGGTTCGCCGGGCAGGACCGACTGATCGCCGACTTCTACAGCTACCTACAGAAGTCGGACGACTTGGACGGCAGCGATCTTCCGGCCGAACTGGACGTGCGGATGCTGGCTGCGCTCACAGAGGGCAAGCTGGGCATGTACATGGGCGGGGTCGAGAAGGACAAGACTGCGGTCCTCCCGTCAGCGTTCGGGGCCCCTGGCGTGGAGCTTCCCCCGGGGGCCGTGGGGCTCACAGATAGCTCATTCGCCCCGGCTGCGCTCATCCTCTGCATGAACGCCGATGGCGGAACCTACATGGAGGTTGAGGTCTCCGCAGGGGTGGGCGTTCCCGCTGGCCTGGGCTCATTGGACTCGGCGCTGGCTGGCCTCGGAAGCTCTGGCTCGGTCGCTGAGACGACGGGTTCGCTCGGAAGCTGACCGGCTCGATCGACTACTACAGCGCGTCGCCCCCGACCTGTGCACAGGTCGGGGGCGAGTCGCTGTGGTTCGGGTCAGAGAGCCAGACCGGGGATCTGCGGGAGTTCAATAGCGCCACCCCCGACTCCTGCGCCGACGGCCAGGGCGATCGAGACCCCGACGCCTGCGACGAGGATCAGCCCGACCTGGACGAGTTCGTTCTCCAGGGAGCCGGAGTCCGCCGAGCCTGGGCCTGAGGTGTCAGCGTAGTTGACGCCCCCGGTCGCGGGAACGGCTGACCGGGCCGGGGCCGCGTGGACAGGGGCGGCGGCGACGGTGGTGGCAGCGGCCGCCAGGGTGAGAGCGGCAACGACGGATCCGGTGCGGGTCTTTGTCATATAGGCCATATCGCACCTGCCTGGCCGGGCATTACCGGCGCGCGAGAATGCCGATTCCATCGTCGGCGCGGCAGTATCTCTCGACGGTGTCGAGCTCCCGGCACGGCGACGCCTCGGCATTGCGCCGCGCTCGGACAGTGTGGCGCGAAATCCAGGCGGTCTCAGTTTTTTATTGGACGCGGAGACGGAGGCCGTCGGGGATGCCAACCCCTACGTCAGCGGGCCGAGACCGCTTCCAGCGCAACCATGCTGATCCGGATGCGGTCATCTGCCACGGTGAAAGTGCATAGCGATTCACCACAAAAATGCCGATGCAGTGACTTGCATCTCGTGTAAGTGGCATTAGCATCGTTCTCCGTGGCTGAGATTCAGCTGCTGTTTCCA
>DUOQ01000268.1 GCA_012838755.1 Propionibacterium sp.
GCGGGCCAGCACGAGGAAGGGCAGCATCGCCGCACCGGCGGCGACGACGGCGAGCCACCAGGGCAGGCGCAGGTGCGGCGCGGCGGCGCTGGTGAGCATGAGGAGCAGGTAGGGCACCACGGACACGTAGCCGTGTGCGGCGCGCCACGGGTCGTGCAGGGTGCGCCCGAGGTTGGCCAAGTGGCCGACGCCCGCAGCGCCGGCCCACACGAAGAAGGGCAGCAGGGCCGGGAACTGGGACTCGAACCGGAACTGCGGCAGCGTGGAGACCAGCGCGCTGGTGAGGACGAACGCACCGACCAGCAGGGCGGCGACCAGCGCCACGATCGTGGAGACGCGCCAGTGGGGCCTCGATGCGGGCGTCTCGACGCGACGTTGTTCGATCAGGGACACGGCGGTGCCTCCTCGCAGGGGAAGGTACGAGGGCACAACCCTCGTGGGGGCAGCCTAGGCGTGGCGCCCGGGGTCTGCGGGGCGCCACGCCGGGGGCTCACAGCGCGAGACGTTCCTTGACGATGGCCGCCAGCCGCTCGGCGACCTCGGCCGCCTTCTCCTCGGTGGGGGCCTCGACCATCACGCGGACGACGGGCTCGGTGCCCGACGGGCGCAGCAGGACGCGGCCCTCGGTGCCGAGCTCGTGGCCGGCGGCGGTCACGGCGGCATTGACCTCGGGGTCGATGCCGGCGCGCGCCTTGTTGACGCCCTTGACGTTGATCATCACCTGCGGCAGGCGCTTCATGACGCCGGCGAGGTCGGCCAGCGCACGGCCGCTGGACACGGCCTGCGCGGCCACGTGCAGCGCGGTCAGGACGCCGTCACCGGTGGTGGCGTACTCGCTCATGATCACGTGGCCGGACTGCTCGCCACCCAGGGCGAAGCCGTTCGCGTTCATGGACTCGAGCACGTACCGGTCGCCCACCTTGGTCTGGTCGACCCGGATGTCGTGGGCGGCCATGGCCTGCATGAAGCCCAGGTTGCTCATGACGGTCGCCACGACGGTGTCGGAGTGGAGGCGTCCCTGGTCGCGCATCGCCAGGGCGAGGATCGCGAGGATCTGGTCGCCGTCCACCTCGTTGCCGTCGCCGTCCACCGCGAGGCAGCGGTCGGCGTCGCCGTCGAAGGCGAAGCCCATGTCGGCCTGGTAGTGCACGACCGCGGCCTGCAGGCCGTCCATGTGCGTGGACCCGGCGTTCTCGTTGATGTTGAGGCCGGTCGGCGCGGCGTTGATCGTGACGACCTCGGCCCCCTGCGCCTCGAAGGCCGCCGGGCCGGTGGTGAACGCCGCGCCGTTGGCGCAGTCCAGCACCACCTTCAGGCCGTGGAGGCTGCCCTCGGTGCCCAGCGACGACACCAGGTGCGCGATGTAGGACTCGACCAGCTCGGGGCGGTCGGTGACACGGCCCACGCGCTCGGCGACGGGGCGTTCCCACTCGTGGCCGAGGCGTGCCTCGATCATGTCCTCGAGGTAGTCGTCGAGCTTGACGCCCCCCTTGGCGAAGAACTTGATCCCGTTGTCGGGCATCGGGTTGTGCGAGGCCGACAGCATGACGCCGAGGTCGGCGTCCAGCTCGTTCACGAGGTAGGCGGCACCCGGGGTCGGCACGACACCGACCCGGATGACGTCGACGCCGGCCGAGGCGAGGCCGGCCACGACGGCCGCCTCGAGGAACTCGCCGGAGGCACGGGGGTCACGCGCAACGAGGGCCACCGGACGGTGACCCTCGAAGAGCCCGGCATCGCCGAGCACGTGCGCGGCCGCCACCGAGAGCTCGAGAGCGAGCTCTGCGGTGAGGTCGACGTTCGCCCTGCCCCGGACCCCATCGGTACCGAAGAGCCGTGGCATGGGCGTCAGCGCTTGCTGTACTGGGGAGCCTTGCGGGCCTTCTTCAGACCAGCCTTCTTGCGCTCCTTGATGCGGGCATCACGGGTGAGCAGGCCGGCCTTCTTCAGCGCCGGGCGCGAGGCCTCGGCGTCCACGGCGTTGAGCGCGCGGGCGATGCCCAGGCGCAGCGCACCGGCCTGGCCGGTCACGCCGCCGCCGACGATCTTGGCGATGACGTCGTAGGAACCCTCGACCGCAGCGGTCACGAAGGGCTCGTTGACGGTCTGCTGGTGCAGCTTGTTGGGGAAGTACTCCTCCAGCGTGCGGCCGTTGATCTTGAACTGGCCGGAGCCGGGCACCAGGCGGACGCGCGCGATGGCCTCCTTGCGGCGACCGGTGGCGGCGCCGGGGGCGATGACGGCGGGACGCTCGCCCGGGGCCGCGGAGGACGGGGTGCCCTCGGCGCGGTAGGCGATCTCGCGGTCGGCCTCGTCGGTGAACGGCGTGATCTCGTCGAGGACTTCCTCGTTGGTGGTGTCGGTCACTGTCATTTCCTCGTTCACTGGGCGATCTGGGTGATCTCGTACGCCTGCGGCTTCTGCGCGGCGTGGGGGTGCTCCGGGCCGGCGTAGACCTTGAGCTTCTTGATGACCTGGCGGCTCAGGCGGTTCTTGGGCAGCATGCCCCAGACCGCGCGCTCGACCACCTGGCGGGGGTCGCTCTCCAGCAGGTCGCCGTACGGCACCGACTTCAGGCCACCGGGGCGGCCGGAGTGGCGGTAGGCCATCTTGGCGGTGGCCTTGTTGCCCGACAGGGCGATCTTGGAGGCGTTGACGACGATGACGAAGTCACCACCGTCGACGTGGGGGGCGTAGGTCGGCTTGTGCTTGCCGCGCAGCAACGTGGCGGCGGTCACGGCCAGGCGACCCAGCACAACGTCGGAGGCATCGATCACATGCCAGCTCCTGGTGATGTCACCAGGCTTGGGAGTGTACGTGGACACGATTCGGGTAACCCATCTGTCATCGGGGAGCTGGAAGTACTCACGCCTGGACGCCTCCCCGGACACGTCACAGCGCAACAGCGCCCCACCTTACCGCCGGAAACGGCCCTCGGCAAAATCGTTCCCCGACCCCGGTGGCCACCCTTTCCCGGCCAGAACGACACGCTGTAGGAGACATTCCCGATCCACTCGCGCCGCTTGGCCGTGAGTGGCAAGGTAGGCCCATGAGTTCAAAGGTGAACAACGGACAGGTCCAGGTGAACAAGCCGGACGATGTACGCAACGTGGTGCTGGTCGGCAACGCGGGGTCGGGCAAGACCTCGTTGTTCGAGCAGCTGCTGCGGGCGCGCGTCGCCGGGTACAGGGGCGAGAAGGACGACGCCGAGCGGCTCTCCCAGCTCTACCTCGCATCGCTCATCACGGGTGACGTCTTCGTCAACCTGCTCGACGCCCCGGGGCACGCCGACTTCGTCGGCGAGCTGCGTGCCGGGTTGCGGGCGGCCGACGCCGCCATCTTCGTGGTCAGCGCCTCCGACGGCGTCGACGGTGCGGCCCAGGCCCTGTGGGAGGAGTGCGCCGAGGCCCAGGTGCCCCGCGTGATCGCGCTCACCAAGCTGGACGCCGCCCACTCCGACTTCGACACGGTCATCGACGACCTCAAGGCCAAGTTCGGCGACGGTGTCCTGCCCACGCACATCCCCGTCGGCCAGGGTGCGAACATCACCGGCACGATCGGCGTCCTGTCGCGTCGCTTCCGTGACTACTCCGGCGGCGGCGAGCCCGTCCTGCACGAGGACCACGAGGGCCACCTCGACCTCATCGAGCCCCACCACGGCCCCCTCATGGAGGGCCTGATCGAGGAGGCCGACGACGCCGAGTTGATGGACTCCTACCTCGAGGGCGAGAACCCGGGCCGCGACTACCTGCTCGACGACCTCATGAAGGCCACCGCGGGCGCGAACCTGTTCCCGGTCGTCCCCGTCGTCCAGTCCTCCGGCCTGGGCACCGAGGAGCTGCTCAGCCTGATCGAGCAGGGCTTCCCGACCCCCAGCCTGCACCCGAACCCGCCGATGGTGAAGCTCAACGGTGAGGACCTGGGCCCTGCCCCGTCCGACCCCGACGCCCCGCTGGTCGCGCAGGTCATCCGGTCGACGACCGACCCGTTCGCGGGCCGCCTGTCGATGGTGCGGATCTTCTCGGGCACGCTGCGCACCGACGACGTCGTGCACGTCTCGGGCCACAAGTCCCACTTCCTGGGTCTGGACCCGGAGGAGAACCCCGACCACGACGACGAGGAGAAGATCGGTCTCATCCAGCAGGCCGTGGGCGTCGAGCTGAAGCCGAAGAACGTCGCCATCGCCGGCGAAATCGTGATGCTGCCCAAGCTCGGCACCGCCGAGACCGGCGACACCATCTCCTCGCGCGACAACGTCGTCCTGGTGCCCAACTGGAAGATGCCCTCGGCCCTGCTGCCGCTGGCCATCAAGGCCGCGACACGCAACGACGAGGACAAGCTCTCCGGCGCGCTGAACCGCCTCGCGGTCGAGGACTCGACCGTGAAGCTGGGGCGCGGGGCGTCCGACCAGCTCGTGCTGTGGACGACCGGCCAGGCGCACGCCGACCTGCTGCTGAACCGGCTCAAGGAGCGCTACGGCGTCAACGTCGAGCAGGAGGAGGTGAAGATCGCCCTGCGCGAGACCTTCACCGCCAAGGCCACCGCGCTCGGCCGCCACGTCAAGCAGTCCGGCGGCCACGGGCAGTACGCCGTGGTGAACATCGACGTCGAGCCGCTCCCCCGCGGCAGCGGCTTCGAGTTCGTCGACAAGGTCGTGGGCGGCGCCGTGCCCCGCAACTTCATCCCCTCGGTGGAGAAGGGCGCCAAGGCGCAGCTCGAGAAGGGCGTCATCGCCGGGTTCCCCATGGTGGACGTGAAGGTCACGCTGTTCGACGGCAAGGCGCACTCGGTGGACTCCTCCGACATGGCGTTCCAGATGGCAGCCTCGGCCGCCCTCAAGGAGGCCGCGGTCGTCGGGAAGAACGTGGCCCTGCTGGAGCCGGTCGACATCGTCACCGTCACCGTCGGCGAGGAGTACATGGGCGCGGTCATGACCGACATCTCGGGCCGTCGCGGCCAGATGCAGGGCACCGACACCGACGGCCGCAAGGTCGTCATCACCGCGCTGATCCCGCAGTTGGAGCTCGCCCGGTACGCCATCGACCTGCGCGGCATCGCCCAGGGCACCGGCACCTTCACCCGTGAGTTCCACGGCTACGAGTTGCTGCCCGGCAACCTGGTGGAGAAGTTCACGCAGAAGGACTGATCGACCCACCTGACCGCAGACCGTTGCGGCGTCCCGAGCGCTGGAGCACCTGGGACGCCGCAACGGTTTGTCACGTTCGGGGTCAGGCGGCCTCGGGGGTGCTGGGGCTGGGCTGGGAGAGGTCGGTGGACTCGTCCCCGGCGGTCGCCTCCGGCTCGGGGCGGTGCCGCGGGAAGACCCACAGGCGCAGCATCAGGTAGATGTAGATGCCCTCGATGCACGCGGCCAGGACGCGCGCCGCCATGAGCGGGACGCCGAGGATGCCCAGGAGCGTGCCGAAGCCGAGGATCCAGATCACGTAGTTGCTGACGATCACGAACGTGTACTTGCCCGACTGGCGGCCCAGGTTGCCCCGCTCGCGGAAGTTCAGCCAGCGGTTCAGGAAGAACGCGTAGATCGAGGCGAGGGCGTAGCCCAGCGAGAACGTGATGCCGTAGGGCACATGGGGCATGAACTGCCCGACCACGGACAGGAAACCCATGTCGAGCAGGAACGCGCTGCCGTTGATGAACGCGTAGCCGATGAACGTGATCGGCAGTACGCGCTGCAGTGTGGGCGGCAGCGCCTCACGGATGCGCGTGGTGAAGCGCGCGAACCACTGGGCCGCTGCCCCGTCGCCCTCTTCGCTGCGCATGGTGGGAAGAATAGGCGCGTCGGCCAATTCGTCCCACCCGTTGCCAGGTGTTGGGCGGACCGGGGCGCTCCGGTCGGGGAATGCGCACTGGGTCCGGACCATCCAGTCAACGCGCCGGCTCGTGCCGACCAGTGCGCTCCCACCGCCCGTGGGCGACCCCTCGATCCGGGTCAGATGGTGAAGATCGGCTGCGTCCCGGCCGGAATGGCGTCAGAATCCACGATCTGCTTGCCGAACGGGAAGCACGTCACCGGGATCATCTTCAGGTTCGCGATCGCCAGCGGGATGCCGATGATCGTGATGGCCTGGGCGGCCGCCGTGGTGAGGTGGCCGATGGCCAGCCACAGGCCGCCGATGATGAACCAGATGCCGTTCATCAGCGCCGAACCGGCGCCCGCGCCGGGCTTGTTGACCACGGTCTTGCCGAAGGGCCACAGCGCGTACGCCCCCATGCGGAACGAGGCGATGCCCGCCGGGATCGTGATGATCAGCACGCACGCGAGCACCCCGACCAGGTAATAGCCCAGGGCGAGCCAGATCCCCCCGAAGAGAAGCCAGATCACGTTCAACAGAAATCGCATCGAGGGTTCCTTCCGTACGGGGACACCTCCAATCTAGCCGCCCGGCGCGCCCGGTAGGCTCACGCCCGTGCCGCGTCCAGATCGTCCCCGGGTCCACCGGGAGGTTGTGTCCTATGTCCGCCGTTCCGCGCGGATGAACGCCTCGCAGGAGAAGGCGTGGGAGACGTTGGCCGACCGGTTCATCGTCGACGTGCCGGCCCGCGAGCTCTCGACGTCGGTGCACCCCGACGCCCACGTCGACTGGGCCGCCGAGTTCGGGCGCGAGGCGCCACTGTTCGTCGAGATCGGCTCCGGCCGCGGCGAGGCGCTGGTCGCCCTCGCCGCGTTGCACCCCGAGGCGAACGTCGTCGCGTTCGAGGTCTTCCAGCCGGCGGTCGCGTCGACGCTGAGCCGCATCAACCGCCACGGGGTCACCAACGTGCGCGTCGTGCTGGCCAACGGCGTCGAGGGCCTCGAGCACCTCTTCGCCCCCGGCAGCGTCGTCGAGCTGTGGACCTTCTTCCCCGACCCCTGGCACAAGCCGCGCCACCACAAGCGCCGGCTGGTCTCCCCCGAGTTCGCCGCCCTCGTCGCCGCGCGCCTCACCCCCGACGGCACCTGGCGCCTGGCCACCGACTGGCAGGACTACGCCGAGGCCATGCGCGAGGTCCTCGACCCCGCCCCCGGCCTCGTCAACGCCCACGGCGGCTGGGCCCCACGCTTCGCCGAGCGTCCCCTCACCAAGTACGAACAGCGCGGCCTCGACGCCGGGCGTGAGGTCCGCGACCTCACCTACCGGCGCGCCGACGCCCCCTCGCCCGACCAGCCGGACGCCGACGCCGACGTCCCCACCGTGCCCGACCTGCTCCACCGCACCCCGCGGCCCGGCGCGTCCGGGGAGGTGCCGCTGTGACCGACGCCCCGACCGGGCCCCTCACCCGGTACCGCCTCGACCTGGCCTACGACGGGCGCGAGTTCCACGGCTGGGCCCGGCAGGACGGCTTCCGCAGCGTGCAGGGCACCCTCGAGCACTGGATCACCACCGTCCTGCGCCTCGTCCAGCCCGCCGAACTCACCGTCGCCGGCCGCACCGACGCCGGCGTCCACGCCCGCGGGCAGGTCGCGCACGTCGACCTGCCGGGTGCAGGTCTGGCCGCCGAGCTGGAGCGCCGCCTGGGCCGCGTGCTGCCCGAGGACGTGGTCGTGCACCGCGTGCGCGTCGCCCCCGACGGGTTCGACGCCCGCTTCGCCGCGACCTGGCGCCGCTACGTCTTCCGGCTGGCCGATCAATCCCCCGACCCCCTCCTGCGCCACAGCGCCGTGCGGGTGCGCGGCCCCCTCGACGTGGACGCCGTCGACGCCGGGGCGCGCCTGCTGGTCGGCCTCCACGACTTCGGGGCGTTCTGCAAGCGCCGCGAGGGGGCCACGACGATCCGCGAGGTGCTCGAGGCCCATGCCCGGCGCGCGACCGACACCGGCCTGGTCGAGGTGACGCTGCGCGCCGACGCCTTCTGCCACTCGATGGTCCGCTCGCTCGTGGGGGCCCTCGTGGCGGTCGGCTCCGGCCGGCGCGACCTGGCCTGGCTGGCGTCCCTGCTCGACCGCGCCGACCGCGCGGGTGGGGTCACCGTCCTCCCGCCACACGGGCTCGTGCTCGAGGAGGTGGGCTACCCCGCCGACGACCAACTCCTGGCCCGGCAGCGCGAGGCCCGCGCCCGACGAGACGAGAGGCAGCCGTGACACACTACTTCGAGACGCCCACCTCCGACGAGCGCCGGCGCACGATCAACGCCCGCTTCTGGGACACCGACTGGGCCTTCACCACCGCCGCCGGGGTGTTCTCCGGCGACGGGCTCGACCTGGGCACGGGCGTCCTGCTGCGCACGCACACCCCGCAGGCCGGCGCGCAACGCATTCTCGACCTCGGGTGCGGGTACGGCGTCCTGGCCGTGGCCGCGGCGTCCGCCGCCCCGCAGGCCCGCGTGGACGCCGTGGACACCAACGAGCGTGCGCTCGCCCTGACCCGCCTCAACGCGGACGCCCACGGCGTCAGCGACCGGGTCGTGGCGATGCTCCCCGAGGATGCCGACCCCGACGCCCGCTACGACGAGATCTGGTCCAACCCGCCGATCCGCATCGGCAAGGAGGCCCTGCACGCCCTGCTGCTGCACTGGCTGGCCCGCCTCGCACCGGGCGGGGTGGCCCGCCTGGTGGTCGGCCGCAACCTCGGGGCGGACTCCCTCCAGCGCTGGCTCGTCGACCAGGGATACCGCTGCGACCGGACGGCCTCGGCCAAGGGGTTCCGCGTTTTCGAGGTGGCCCCCCTTGTGCAGGTACCCCCCACCGACTAGCCTCAACACATTCGAGTGCCGGGCGATCCGGTGCGGAGAGGAGTTGCCCATGGGTATCGGGGACAAGATCTCGAACAAGGCCGAGGAGCTTGGCGGCAAGGCCAAGGAAGCCGCCGGCAAGGTGACCGACAACGAACGCCTCGAGGCTGAGGGCAAGGCCGACCAGGTCGGCGCCAAGGCCAAGCAGGCGGGCGAGAACGTCAAGGACGCCGGTCGCGACGTGGCCGACGGTGTCAAGGACGCCTTCGACCGCTGACATAGCACTCGACCACCAACCACTCACCCGAACGGGGTGCCGGAGAACCCTCCCGCACCCCGTTCGGCGCGTCCGGGGCCGTGCGGGGCTGCTCGATGATTTGTCGGGGACACCCGCCAGGGGCTCCGGTGAGCCCGGACCCGCGTGGGGGAACTCCGGTGCAAGACCGGGACTGACCCGCAGCCGTGACGCCACTTGGCGAAGTCGGAATGCCCATCGAGTCCACGGAAACCTGTTGAACCCGTCGAGGCAAGCGGGGTGGGGACCGGTCCTCACGGAGGGGCCGCCACCGGCTTTGCCCCAGTGAAGACCATGATGTCTCGCCTTGGGAAGTTGATCGTGACCGGGCTTGTCACGATGCTCTCGCTCACCACCGCCGCCCTCCCCGCCCACGCGACCACGGACGCCGCACGCGCCGCCGCGACGTGGGTCGCGGAGCAGTCCGGCTCCCTGACGAAGGTCGGCGAGGTCGCCGACGCGGCCCTCGCGATCGCCGCCGCCCAGGACCCCACCAGGCCGAGGACGGCTCCTGGCCCGGGTACAACCCGGTGAACTCCACCGCGATCATGGGCGGCGCGCTGGCGTCC
>DUOQ01000269.1 GCA_012838755.1 Propionibacterium sp.
CGCCGCGACGACCGCCGCCGTCGCCGGCGCCGATCCGAGCTCGCGCAGGTCGAGGGCCCGGGCGGCGGTGAGTGCCTCGCCGGCGAGCACCCGGGTGAGCCCGTCGAGGGAGCGCCGCAGCTTGCGGGCGGCGTGCCAGCCGAGGGACACGTGGTCCTCCTGCATCGCCGAGCTGGGGATCGAGTCGACCGACGCCGGCACCGCCAGGCGCTTCAGCTCGGCCACGACTCCGGCCTGCATGTATTGCAGGATCATGTGCCCCGAGTCGACGCCCGGGTCGTCGGCCAGGAATGGCGAGAGGCCATGGTTGCGCTTGGCGTCGAGGAAGCGGTCGGTGCGCCGCTCCGACATCGAGGCGACGTCGGCGACCGCGATCGCCAGGAAGTCGAGCACGTAGGCGATCGGTGCCCCGTGGAAGTTGCCGTTGCTCTCGACCCGGCCGTCCGGGGTCACGACGGGGTTGTCGATCACCGAGGCCAGCTCGCGCTGGGCGACCAGCATCGCGTGCACGAGGGTGTCGCGGGCGGCGCCGGTCACCTGGGGTGCGCAGCGCAGCGAGTAGGCGTCCTGCACGATGGGGCAGTCGGGGTCGTCACGGTGCCGCTCCACGATGGGCGACCCGGCCAGCACGGCGCGCATCGTCGCCGCCGACATGCCCTGGCCGGGGTGGGGGCGCATCGCGTGGAGGTCCTCGGCGAGCACGCGGTCGGTGCCCATCAGCCCCTCGACCGACAGGGCGGCCACGACGTCGGCGGTGGTCAGCAGGCCCGCGAGGTCGTGGCAGGCCAGCACGAGCTGGCCGAGCATGCCGTCGGTGCCGTTGATCAGGGCCAGGCCCTCCTTCTCGGCGAGCACGAGCGGCTCGATCCCTGCCGCGGCCAGGGCCTCGGCGGCGGGCGACCGGGTGCCGCCGGCATCGGTCACCTCGCCCTCGCCCATCGCGGCCAGCGCGCAGTGCGCCAGCGGGGCGAGGTCGCCCGAGCACCCCAGCGACCCGTACTCGTGCACGACCGGCGTGATGCCCGCGTTGAGCATCGCGGCGTACGTCTCGACCACCACCGGCCGGACGCCCGTGCGCCCGCTCGCCAGCGTCGACAGCCGCAGCAGCATCATCGCCCGGACGACCTCGCGCTCGACCTCGGCGCCCGACCCGGCCGCGTGCGACCGGATGAGCGACACCTGCAACTGCGCCCGCTTCTCGGTTGGGATGTGCTGGGTCGCCAACGCCCCGAACCCCGTCGAGACCCCGTACACGGGTCGGTCGCTGGCCGCCAGTTCCTCGATGTGGCGCCGTGTCGCCGCCACCTCGGCCAGTGCCTCATCGGTCAGCGCCACGCGTGCGCCCTGTCGCGCCACCGCGACCACGTCGTCGAACGACACCGGACCGGTCCCCACCATCACCTCACGCATGGGGTCGAGTGTCGTGCACGGACGCCCGCAATCAAGTCACCACGCCACCCAGTGTCTCGGTTCCGAGACGCACGGTGCCGGGCTGCTCGCCCCGGTAGGGCTGAACGGCGACGCTGGGGGCATGAACGAGGCCCACACCACCGTCCGCGCCCCCCGCGGGCTCGAGCTGAACACCCGCGGCTGGCAGACCGAAGGCGCCCTGCGGATGCTCATGAACAACCTCGACCCCGAGGTGGCCGAGCACCCCGAGCAGCTGGTCGTCTACGGCGGCTCCGGCAAGGCGGCGCGCTCCTGGGAGGCGTACGACGCGATCGTCCGCACCCTGACGACGCTGGACGCCGACGAAACCCTGCTCGTCCAGTCGGGCAAGCCGGTGGGCGTGTTCCGCACCCACGAGTGGGCCCCGCGGGTGCTGATCGCGAACTCCAACCTTGTGGGCGACTGGGCCACGTGGGAGCACTTCCGCGAGCTCGAGAAGGCCGGGCTGATGATGTACGGCCAGATGACCGCCGGGTCGTGGATCTACATCGGCACGCAAGGCATCCTGCAGGGCACGTACGAGACCTTCGGCGCCGTCGCCCGCAAGCGCTTCGACGGGACGCTGGCCGGCACCATCACCCTCACCGCCGGCCTCGGCGGGATGGGCGGCGCCCAGCCCCTCGCGGTCACGATGAACGACGGCGTCGCGATCGTCGTCGAGTGTGACCCCACGCGCATCGAGCGCCGCCTCGAGCACCGCTACCTCGACGTCGCCGCCGACGACCTCGACCACGCGATCGCCCTGGCCAACGAGGCCAAGGAAGCCCGGCGTCCCCTCTCGATCGGGGTGCTGGGCAACGCGGCCGAGGTCGTCCCCGCGCTGCTGGAGCGGCACCGCGCCGGCGACATCACCATCGACGTCGTCACCGACCAGACCTCGGCGCACGACCCGCTGCAGTACCTGCCCCGGGGCGTCAGGTTCGAGGAGATGAAGCAGCAGGCCGCCGACGACCCGGCCGAGTTCACCACCGCCGCGCAGGCGTCGATGGCGCAGCACGTCGCGGCGATGGTCGGCTTCCAGGACGCGGGCGCGGAGGTGTTCGACTACGGCAACTCGATCCGCGACGAGGCGCGCAAGGGCGGGCTCGAGAACGCATTCGCGTTCCCGGGGTTCGTGCCGGCGTACATCCGGGGCCTGTTCGAGGAGGGCAAGGGCCCGTTCCGCTGGGCCGCGCTCTCG
Source organism: Propionibacterium sp. (assembly GCA_012838755.1). Lineage (GTDB taxonomy): Bacteria > Actinomycetota > Actinomycetes > Propionibacteriales > Propionibacteriaceae > Propioniciclava. Next base: position 2,630 of record DUOQ01000269.1, read on the forward strand.
GGCGACCCCGAGGACATCGCGAAGACCGACGCCGCGATCCTCGAGCTCTTCCCCGAGGACGAGCACCTGCGCCGGTGGATCACCCTGGCCGGCGAGAAGGTGCGCTTCCAGGGCCTGCCCGCCCGCATCTGCTGGCTGGGCTACGGCGAGCGCCACCGCGCGGGGCTGAAGTTCAACGAGATGGTGGCCGCCGGCGAGATCGGGCCCGTCGCGATCGGACGCGACCACCTCGACTCCGGGTCGGTGGCCAGCCCCTACCGCGAGACCGAGGCGATGGCCGACGGCACGGACGCCGTGGCCGACTGGCCGCTGCTGAACGCCCTGCTCAACACGGCGTCGGGGGCGAGCTGGGTGTCGATCCACCACGGCGGTGGGGTCGGCATCGGGCGCTCGATCCACGCGGGGCAGGTGTGTGTCGCCGACGGCACGCCGCTGGCCGCCGAGAAGCTCGAGCGCGTGCTGACCAACGACCCGGGCACCGGCGTCATGCGCCACGTCGACGCGGGCTACGGGCACGCCGCCGAGGTCGCGCGGGAGCGCGGCGTGCGGATCCCCATGATGGAAGAGTGAGTGCTCCCACTCTGATGCATTTCTGCATCAGAGTGGGAGCGCGCGAGGAAGGGTGGCCATGTCACTGCTGATCGACCACATCGGCGAACTCACGACGCACGACCCCGAGCTCGGCACGCTCCGCGACGCCGCGCTCGTCGTCGAGGACGGCCGGGTCGCCTGGGTCGGGCCGTCGGCGTCCGTCGACCGGGGCGCCGACGAGGTGCTGGACGCCGCGGGTGCGGCCGTCATCCCCGGCTTCGTCGAGTCGCACAGCCACCTCGTGTTCGCCGGTGACCGCGCCGAGGAGTTCGCCGCCCGCATGGCGGGCGAGTCGTACGAGGCAGGAGGCATCCGCACGACGCTCGCCGCGACGCGCGCCGCATCGGAGGGCGACCTCGGGGCGAACCTGGTGCGGTTGGCGGCCGAGTACCGCCGGCAGGGCACCACGACGCTGGAGGTGAAGTCGGGCTACGGCCAGACCGTCGCCGATGAGGAACGCTCGGTGCGCATCGCCGCCCGCCACGCCGACGACACCACGCTGCTGGCCGCGCACGTCGTGCCGCCCGAGTTCGCCGGACGCGCCGACGACTACGTGCGGCTCGTGGTCGAGGAGATGGTCCCGGCGGCGGCACCCCACGCCCGCTGGATCGACGTCTTCTGCGAGCGCGGCGCCTTCGATCCCGACCAGTCGAGGGCGGTCCTGGAGGCGGGACGCGCGGCCGGGCTCGGCGTCCGGGTGCATGCCAACCAGTTGACGGTGGGGGAAGGCGTCCGGCTCGGGGTCGAGTTGGGCGCGGCCTCGGTCGACCACTGCGTGCACCTGGCCGACGCCGACGTCGACGCGCTCGCCGGGTCGGACACCGTGGCCACCCTGCTGCCCGGCGCCGACTTCTCGACGCGCGGCCCGTGGCCCGACGCGCGGCGGCTGCTGGACGCCGGCGTCACCGTCGCGCTCGGTGCGGACTGCAACCCGGGGACGTCGTACACGACGTCGATGCCGTTCGTCGTCGCCCTGGCGGTGCGCGAGCTACGGATGACCCCCGCCGAGGCGCTGTGGGCGGCGACCGCCGGGGGCGCGCGAGCGTTGCGGCGCCCCGACGTCGGCCACCTCGGCGTCGGGGCCCGCGCCGACCTCGTCGTGCTGGACGCCCCCTCGGTGATCCACCTCGCCTACCGGCCGGGCGTGCCGCTGGCGCGCACCGTGCTCAAGGACGGACGCCGTGGCTGACCGCGCCTTCACCGCCTGGACGGGACGCGACGACGGCCCTGGCCCCGAGCACGCGCGCTGGCACACGGCGGTGCGCGGCTGGGCTCCCGGGGATGTGCTCCCCGACGGGGCGGCGGTGCTGGTGGGTTTCGCCTCCGACGAGGGGGTGCGCCGCAACGGCGGCCGGGTGGGTGCCGCCGAGGGGCCGAGCGCGCTGCGACGTGCGCTGGCGTCGCTGAGCGACCCGGGGAGTCCGGTGTTCGATGCGGGTGACGTGGTCGTCGACGACGGCAACCTCGAGGCGGGCCAGGCCCGGCTCGGCACGCTCGTCGCCGCCGTGCTCGACCACGGAGGGCTGCCCGTCGTGCTCGGCGGCGGCCACGCGGTCGCGTACGGCTCCTACCTCGGCTGGTCCCGGAAATGCGTCGGGGAGTGCCACGCGCGCCAACCCGCGAGCTGGGGGGTGCTCAACATCGACGCCCACTTCGACCTCCGCTCGGCTCCCGAGGCCACGTCCGGGACGCCGTTCGCCCAGATGGCCGCGTCCGAGGAGGCGGCGGGGCGCGGCTTCCGGTACGCCGTCGCGGGGATCTCGCGGGCCAACAACACCCGCGTCCTGTTCGAGGCCGCCGAGCGGATCGGCGTCCGCGTCCTGCTCGACGAGGACTGCTCACCCGAGCGGGCTCGGGCGTTCGCCGCCGAGGTGGTGGCGGCGTCCGAGCGGGTGCACCTGAGCATCGACCTGGACGCGCTCCCCGCTGCCGTCGCGCCCGGGGTCAGCGCACCTGCGGGGTTCGGCATCAGCCTGGACGCCGTGCGCGCGGTGGTTCGCGAGGTCATCGACTCCGGGCGGCTCGGGCTGCTCGAGGTCGCCGAGCTCAACCCGCGCTTCGACGTCGACCACCGCACCGCCCGCACCGCCGCGCGTCTGGTCGACTCGGCCGTGCGACAGATCTGAGTGCGGAAACTGCCCCCAAACGGCGAGATCCCGCACTCAGATGTGCAACACGGGTGGAGGAATCAGCGCCGCGACAGGTGGATACCGGCCAGCATGCAGCGTACGGACCCCCCGGCCAGCTCGATCGTCGGGATGTCGATCGGGACGATCGTCGCCGACGCCTCGATGCGCGCCCGCTGCTCGGGGGTGTAGGACGCCTCGGCGCGCAGCGAACACGCGTAGATGCGGCCGTCGGTGCCGGTGAGCTCCATGCCGTTGCCGGCGAACTCGGTCACCTGCTGCCACGAGATGTCGATGACGTCGCGCCCGGAGTCGCGCAGCCGGGTGACGATCTCGTCGCGGCGGGCGGCGTCCGTCATCACCTCGGTGCAGAGCAGGGCGAACTCGGTGCCGATGTTCATGATCACGTTGGTGTGGTAGATCGCGTGGCCGGCGGGGTCGCGGTTCTCGAAGACCATCGGCTCGAAGCCGAAGTGGGTGCAGAACCGCTCCAGCAGGAGGGGGTCGGCGCGCTGCGAGGCGCCCACGTAGGCGACGCGCTCGAGGTGGTCGAGGATCATCGCGCCCGTCCCCTCGAGGAACAGCCCATCGGGCTCGAGGCCGGAGTAGTCGATGACCTCCTGCACGCGGTACTCGCGCTTGAGCATCTCGATGACGTCGACGCGACGCTCGCGACGGCGGCTGGGGGCGGCCATCGGGTACATGGCGACGCGCCCGCCCTGGTGGGTGGAGAACCAGTTGTTCGGGAACACCGAGTCGGGCGTCTCCCGGCCGAGGTCGTCGAAGACGTGCACGGTGACCCCGTGCTCCATGAGGGTGCGGGCCACGGCGTCCACCTCGCGCAGGGCACGGGCCTCGAACGCCTCGGCGTTGATCTCCGGACGCGGTAGCTGGAATGCGTTGTCGGCCGCGGTCTCGGGGTTGGGTGTGAAGTGGTGGGGCCGCACCATCACGACTGCGGACGGGGCCTGGACCTGGTTGCGCACGCCCCCATGGTGTGCGTTTCGAGGCGGCGTGTCCATTGCTGGAGCGATAGGAACGCCGCCTCGAAGTGCACTCCCGGGCCGGGCGCTACTCGTGGTGCAGGGCGTCCACGACCACCAGGCGCGCGGCCGACCGGGCGGGCGCGATCGAGGCGAGCACGCCGAACACGAGGCCCACGACGACGGTCACCAGCACCCCCTCGAAGGGGAAGCTCCACGGCATCTCCCACCCGACGGCGCTCATCGCGACCACCAGGGCGTAGCCCAGCCACAGGCCGGCGACGACGCCGAAGGCGATGCCGATCAGGGTCAGCAGCAGTGACTCGGCGAGGACCATCCGCTTCACCTGCCGCTGCGTGGCCCCGACCGCGCGCAGCATGCCGATCTCACGGGTGCGGGCGAGCACCGAGATCGCGAGGGTGTTCATGAGCGCCAGCAACGACGGCAGCGCCAGCGCACCGATGAGCGCGTAGAAGATCACGATGCTGCTGTCGAAGATGGCGGCCTGCTCGGCGCGCCAATCGGCGGTGGAGTGCAACCCGAACGCCGGGTAGTCCCCGACGACGTCATCCAGCGCCGCGCCCACCTCGGCGGGGTCGGACGCCGGGGCCCGGTTCACGAGGAACACCAGGTCGTTGCTGGCCTGGAAGTCCCGTGCGAGGAGGTCCTGCGACACGTAGATCGTCGACAGCTTGGCGTTGAGGTAGTCGTTGCCGATGCCGGCGACGAAGTAGGTGCGGCGTCCAGTGGGGGTGGCGAGCTCGACCGCCTGGCCCTCGACGAGGCCGGCCTGGGCGGCGAAGATGCCGTTGGCGATCAGCCACCGTCCCGAGGCGAGCTGGCCGAAGGCCGCCTCCGACGAGGTGCCGTTCCACTCCAGGGACGTGACACGGGGGTACTCGATGGGGTCGATCCCGACCGCCTGCACGTCGGCGCCGTCGAGCTTGCCGTTCGCGACACGCAGCGATGTCACGGCCACCACCCCGGGCGTCGACCGGAGTTCGGCCCCCAGCCGTGGCCCGGCGGCCACGTTGCCCTGCTGCAGCACCATCGAGGTGGGCATGACGACGTAGTCCGACGCCATCGACCGGTCGAGGTAGCCGAGGTACCCGGTGAAGATCGACGAGATCACGCTGAGCATCGCCACGATCGAGGCCAGCCCCAGCATGACCGCGGTGACCGTCGTGGCCGAGCGGGCCGGGTTGCGCTGCAGGTTCGAGCGCGCGATCGCGCCCTCGCGGGCGAACAGCAGCTCCACGACCGACCCGAACGCGCGCGCCAGGGGGACCACGACCACGGGCGCCACCAGCGCGATCGCGACGAGGAACACCACCGACCCCACCCCGACCCACGCCGGCGCCCGCGTCGCGAGCAGGAACACCGACACCACGCCGAACGCGGCGCCGAGCCAGGCGCGGCGGCCGGCCTCGACGACGTGCACCTCGGCGACGGGCGGGCGCATGGCCTCCAGCGGCGTGATCCGGGACGCCGTGCGCGCCGGCAGCAGCGCCGCCAGCACGGTCACGCCCAGTCCGAGACCGATCGCGAGCGCCCACGTGCCCGGGCGGAAGATCGCCCCGCCGATCTCCATGTGCAGCATGTCGCGCACGAGCGGGCGCATGAGGGCGAACACCCCATTGGCCATCAACCAGCCCAGCACGATCCCGATCGCGGTGCCGATCGCCCCCTGCAGCAGCGACTCGGCCAGGAACATCCGGGTGACCACCCGGCGCGGGGTGCCGATCGCCCGTAGCATGCCGATGTCGCGGCGTCGCTCGGCGATCACCGTCCGGAACGAGTTCGCGATGATGAACCCGGCCGTGGCCAGGGCGAACACCCCGAACAGGGAGAACGCGAACTCGCTGATCTCGATGCTGGCCAGCAGCGAGGCGTTGCTCGACAGCCCGCCGACCGTGTACCGGTCGCCCAGCGCACGGCGCACGGCGTCCTCGACGGCGGCGCGGTCCGCGTCCGGGGCGAGGGACGCCTCGACCACGGTCAACCGGTCGCCCAGCCCGAACATCCGTTGGGCGGTCGCCAGCGGGACGTACACCTGCTCCTGGCCGGGTACGGACGCCGTGTCGAGCAGCCCGACCACCACCAGCCGCGTCGACCCGGACGCGCTGGGCAGCACCAGTTCGTCGCCCAGCCGCAGCTCGAGGCGTCCGGCGAGGTCGGTGGCCAGCACGGCGACCTCGCCGTCCCCCGACGCCAGCGCGCGCCCGGCGCCGAGGGGGAAGTCACGCACCTGCGCGGCCGTGGCGGGGTCGATGCCGACGATGTTGAGCATCCCGGGCGCGTCGGTGGGGAGGTCGCGCCCGCCGAGCGGGGCAGGCTGCTGCACCTCACCCGACACGGCGGCCACGCCCGGGGTGCGGGCCACGGTGCCGGCGACGTCGCGCGGGATCGGCTGCCGGAACGCGCTGCTGACGGTCAGGTCGATGCGGCCCGCGGCCGACACCATCGAGCGGGTGAAGGCCTCGACGAGGGCGGGGGTGATGCCGTTGAGGCCGAACACCAGCATGACGCCGAGGGCCACGGCCAGCGTGGTCAGCGCCGAGCGCAGGCCACGGCCGCGCAGGTAGCGCCAGGCCAGCGTGGTCGCGGGGCCGGCGGCGTTCGGTCGACGGGGCATGGGGGTCAGAGCATCCCGGCGCGGTCCATGGCCTCGCGGGCGGCCTCGGGGCGTCCGTCGAGGTCGACGTCGTCGATGACCCGGCCGTCACGCATGAGCAGCAGGCGGTCGGCGTACGAGGCGATGCGCGGGTCGTGGGTGACCATGAGGACCGAGCGCCCCCACGTGGCGGCGACCTGGGCGAGGAGTTCGGCGATCTCGGTCGCCGAGGCCGAGTCGAGGTTGCCGGTCGGCTCGTCGGCCAGCACGAGGGCAGGGTCGGTCGACAGCGCCCGGGCGATCGCGACCCGCTGCTGCTGGCCGCCCGAGAGCTGGTCGGGGCGGTTGTGCAGCCGGTCGCCCAGCCCGACGCGGCGCAGCCACTCCTCGGCGCGGGCGTTCGCGTCCGGCGCCCCGTCGAGGGTCAGCGGCAGCGCGGCGTTCTCGGTGGCGTCCAGCACCGGGATGAGGTTGAAGAACTGGAACACGAACCCCAGCCGTCGCCGGCGCAAGGTGGTGAGTTCCTCGTCGGGCAGCGTGGCGATGTCGGTGCCGTCGATGCGTACGGACCCCGACGTGGGGGTGTCGAGCCCGCCCACGAGGTTGAGCAGCGTCGACTTGCCGCAACCCGAGGGGCCCATCACCGCGACGAACTCGCCCGGCGCGACCGCCAGTCCCACCCCGTCGAGGGCGCGGACGAGGTTCTCCTCGGACCCGTACGTCCGCACGAGGTCGATGGTCTCGACGATGGGCTCAGCCGACACCGACCGCACCCCCCTCCGACAGCGCGGTCAGGTTGGTGGTGGCCACGACGTCGCCGTCGGCCAGCCCCGAGGTGACTTGGGTGAGCGTGTCGGTGGAGGGTCCGGCCTCGACGGCGACCCGGTGGGCGATGCCGTCGTCGATCCGCCACACGTGCCGGGACGCCCCGTCGGCCACGACCGCCTGCACCGGCACCACGAGGGCATCGGGGATCGTCTCGATGGCGATGTCGGCGTCCCCGGTCATGCCGGTCAACAGCCGGGCGTCGCCGGGTTCGAGGCTGATGACCGTGGTGAAGGCCACCCCGCCGGTCGCGGTGGTGACCGCCGCCGGGCGCAGGGCCCCGACGGTGCCGGTGAGGGGGCGTCCGGGGAAGGCGTCGAGCGTGACGGTGGCGGACTGGCCCACCTCGACGCCCGCGACGTCGGCCTCGTCGACGGCCGCCTCGAAGCGCAGCGACTCGGGGCCGACCACGGTGAACAGCGTCATGCCGGCGCTGACGGACGCCCCGGCCGCGGTCGTGAACAGCGGCGGCAGACCGGGGGCCAGGGAGAGGGTCGCGAACTGGACGGTCCCGGCGGCGGGGGAGGCCAACTCGGCGCGGTCGCGGTTCGCGCGGGCGATGTCCACGGCGAGCTGGGCGGCGTGCGTCGCGGCGTCGCGGGCGCGGTTGAGCCGGTCGCTGCCGGTGGGCATCGCGCGGGCGGCGGCGTACTGGGCCTGGGCCTGGGCGAGGGCCTGGTCGAGCGGCTGGACGTCCATGGCCGCGAGCACCTGGCCCTGCTCGACCTGCTGCCCGTCGGTGACGTCGACGCGCTGCAGGACGCCGCTGGTGGGGGCCGTCACCGTGGACGCCCCGCCCGCGGCCATCGCGCCCTGCGCGGTCACGAGGACGTCGAGGGTCTGGGTGGTCGCCGGGGCTGTGGCGACCGTCGGGCGGGCCGCGCGGTTGGACAGCCACCAGCCGACGCCGAGGGCGACGACGAGGGCGAGGACGATGGCGGCGGTGACGACGCGACGCTTGGTCATCGGTGCTTCCCTTCGAGTGCGGCGAGGAACGGGGCGCGCATCCCGCGCAGTCCGTCGACGTGGAGGTCGGGCACGACGAACGTGCCGGGGGCGGCGCCGAGCACGCGCTCGGTCGCCGTGAGCAGGGCCGGGATGCCTCGCACGAGGACCTGCGCGTAGGCGTCGTCGTCGGGGGCGGCCAGCGCACGGTCGAACATCGACGTGCTGCCGTGCAGCCACAGCGACAGCACGAGTTCGGTGGTGGCCGCGGGGTCCTCGACGGCGAAGCTGCCGTCGGCCACGCCCTGCTGGACCATCGGCAGGAACAGGCGGTACATCCGGACGCCCCACGCGTCGAACAGCCGGTGGCGCAGCTCGAGGTTCTCGGGTTTGTAGAGCAGCGGGATCGAGGCCATGGCCGAGTCGACCCGCTCGAGCTTCCAGGCGGTGGCGTGCTGCATCATCGCCTGGAACCGCTCCCCACCCGTGCCGGGGAACGTCGCGTCGGAGCCCTCGATGGTGTCGAACAGCTCGTCGACCCACCGGGCGACCAGGGCGATGAGCACGTCGGTCTTCGACGAGAAGTGGTAGTAGAACGTGCCCTTGGCCACGCCAGCGGCCTGGGTCACCTGCTCGATCGACATCGCCTCGTAGCCGACGTCGATGCACAGGCGCAGGGCGGCGTCCATGAGTTCGTCGCGCCGGACGTCGGGGTGCTTCGCGACCCTGCGGGCCATGGTTGCTCCTTATTGACTGACCGTCAGTCAGTGTAGCGCGCGTTCTGCCCCACGGGAGGTGCACTTCGAGGCGGCGCTTCTATCGCTCCAGCGATAGAAACGCCGCCTCGAAGTGCACTCCGGGCAGGGTCAGGCCCGGCCGTGGCTGCTCTGGGCCCGGCGCAACTCGGCGATGAAGTCGTCGGCGCGGGAGAGCTGCAGGGCGAGGGACTCCCGACGTTCGGTCGCCAGCCCCAGGAAGCGGTCGAGCTCGGCGGCTGTGGTGTCGTCGGGGGAGTCGCGGTGGGCGTCCGCCGCGGCGAGCAGGTCGGCCATCTCCTCGAGGCTGAACCCCAGCGGCTTCATCCGCCGGATCAGGAAGAGCCGGTCGATGTCGGGCTCGGTGTAGAGGCGGAAACCGCCCTCGGAGCGCCCGCTGGGTCGCACGAGCCCGACCTCCTCGTAGTGCCGGATCGTCCGGATCGACAGCTCGGTCCGCTGCGCGACCGCCCCGATCTGCCACATCCGCACGGGCACCGGGGACGCCGCGGGCTCAGTGCGCGTCACCGAGGCGTCCTGAGAGGAGCTGGTGCCGGGCGAGCGAAGAGTCGTTGAGGCCGACGATCTCGACGTTCTTGCCCAGGCGCGCGTACTTGGTCTGCACGGCGTCCAGCGCGGCGACGGTGGAGACGTCCCAGATGTGGCTGTCGGAGAAGTCGATGACCACCTGCTCGGGGTCCCCGGAGTAGTCGAACTGGTAGACGAGGTCGTTGCTGGTGGCGAAGAACATCTCGCCCGTCACCTTGTAGGTGCGCACATCGCTGGCCCCGTCGCCGGTGGTGTCCGCATCGGTGACGGCCTCGACCGAAGCGAAGCGGGCCACGCGCCGGGCGAAGACGATGATCGCGGCGTTGACGCCGACGATGACGCCGTAGGCGAGGTTGCCCGTCGCGACCGTGACGGCGACGGTGAGGAACATCACGATGTTCTCGCTGTGGGGCATGCGGCGCAGGGTGGCCGGGTTGACGCTGTGCCAGTCGAAGGTGGCCACCGAGACCATGACCATCACCGCGACGAGGGCGGCCATCGGGATCATGCCGACCGCGTCGCCGGCGCCGACCACCAGGATGAGGAGGAAAACCCCGGCGAGGAAGGTCGAGATGCGCGTACGGGCGCCGGAGACCTTCACGTTGATCATCGTCTGGCCGATCATCGCGCAGCCGCCCATGCCGCCGAAGAAACCCGAGGCGATGTTGGCGATGCCTTGGCCCCACGTCTCGCGGGTCTTGTTGGAGTGGGTGTCGGTGATGCCGTCGACCAGCTTGGCTGTCATCAGCGACTCCAGGATGCCGACCAGTGCCATCGCCAGGGCGAACGGGCCGATGAGTTGGAGTGTCTCGAGGGTGAACGGAACGTTGGGGAGGAGCAGTTCGGGCAGCGAGCGGGGGAGTTCACCCTGGTCGGCGACGTCGGGCAGGTTCCAGCCCATCGCCCACACGAGCGCGGTGATGACCACGATCGCGACCAGCGGCGCGGGGACGATGGTGGTCCAGCGGGGCAGGAACACCATGATCGCCAGGCCGAGCGCGACCAGCGGGTAGACCAGCCACGGCACGCCGACCAGGTGGGGGAGTTGGGCCAGGAAGATAAGGATCGCAAGCGCGTTCACGAAGCCGACCATCACCATGCGGGGCACGAACCTCATCAACTTGGCAACGCCCAACAGCGACAGCACGATCTGGAGCACCCCGGCGAGGATGACGGTGGCGAGGAAGTAGTCCATGCCGTGGTCGCGGGCCACCGGGGCGATCACGAGTGCGACGGCTCCGGTGGCGGCTGAGATCATGGCCGGACGCCCGCCCACGACCGCGATCGTCACCGCCATCACGAAGCTCGAGAACAGGCCCACGCGCGGGTCGACCCCAGCGATGATCGAGAAGGAGATCGCCTCGGGGATCAGGGCCAACGCGACCACCAAGCCAGCAAGCACCTCGGTCCTGAGTCGCCGCGGGTTGCGGAGGGCGGCCCACGTCGACGTCTCGCGTTCGCCGGCCTCGGGGACGGCGAGCGGCGCGTCCGGGTCGTGGGGCCGTGCGTGCAGGGTCGGTCCAGCCATGGGGCTCCTCGCAGAGTGGGGGTTCGACGCGTGCGTCGAGGGGAATGGCCGAGACGATTGGGCCGGGGGCGACTCTACCCCCACGTCAGAGTTGGTGCGAATCGTGGTTCGCCGGCGCCCAGGAGTGCACTTCGAGGCGGCGTTTCTATCGCTCCAGCGATAGAAAC
>DUOQ01000270.1 GCA_012838755.1 Propionibacterium sp.
ACACGTCCGCGACCACCGCCCGGCCGGCCCCCACGCGGGGCGGGTCGAGGACGACCAGGTCGGCCCGTCCGCGCAGCCGGCGCAGGACGCGGTCCACCGACCCGGCGTGGAACCGCGCCCCGGGGACGTTGCGCCGCGCCAAGCCCACGGCGTCCCGCCCGCCCTCGACCCCCGTGACCCGGACGCCGGCGTCCACCAGCGCCCCCGAGAAGAGGCCGACCCCGCAGTAGAGGTCCAGGGCCCGCTCCCCCGCTCGCGGCCCCAGCCCGTCGAGGACGGCGACGACGAGGGTGTCGGCGGCCCGGGGGTGCACCTGCCAGAACCCGTCGGCGCGCACGTCCCAGCGACGTCCGGCGGCGGCCTCGGCCACCAGCGCCTCGTCCCCCGGCGCGACCCAGACCGCACCCCCCGCGCCGGACCCCGGCGCGACCCCCACGAGGGTGTCGCCCGGCACGTCGGCGCCGGAGGCGTCCGGGTGCGCGAGCACAGGGTCGGCGATGAGGCAGCCCTGGCCGGGCAGGGGGACGACGTCGTGGCTCCCCTTCGCACGCAGCCCCCAGCCCACGGTGCCCCGGTGGTACCGCATCCGGGTGCGCCAGGCCAGGTCGTCGGGGTCCACGGCCTCCACGGAGCCCTCCCACGCCAGGCCGGCCAGGCGGGACAGCTGCTCGGCGACCACCTGGCGCTTGAGCTCGCGCTGGTGGGCGACTGCCACGTGCTGGAGGTCGCAGCCGCCGCAGGTCGCCGCGATGGAGCACGGCGCGGCCACGCGGGCGGGCGCCGGTTCGTGGACGGCGACCGCGTCGGCGAAGGCGTGCCGCTTGGCCAGGCCCGTCAGGCGGACGTCGACCAGTTCGCCCTCCAGCGCGTGCCGGACGAAGAGCACCCGTCCGTCGACCCTCGCGACCCAGTGGCCGCCGTGGGCCACGGGCCCCACCCGGACGTCGGTGAGGCGGTCCCCCACGGACCACGTCTGCGGATCAGTCATCGAGCGGCGCTCCCGAGTGGACGGTGCCGGTCCCCGGGCGTCGCCACTCGGCGGCGTCGCTGCGCTCGGCACGCTCGATGGCGTACCTCGAGGACGCGAGCTGGTAGGGCACGGCGGTGGTGATGACGCCGGGCAGGAAGGCCAGGCGCGTCTTCATGAGCAGGGTCGTCTGGTTGTGCAGGAGGCGCTCCCACCAGTGGCCGACGACGAGTTCGGGGATGAACACCATGACCACGTCGCGCGGGTTGCCCGAGCGCAGCCCCTTGACGTAGGCGACGAAGGGCCCGACGACCTCGCGGTAGGGCGAGGCGATGACCTTGAGCGCCACGTCGGGCGACAGCGCGTCCCAGCCCCGGCGCAGGTCCTCGACCTGGTCGGGGTCGGCGGCGATCGTGATCGCCTCGATCGTGTTCGCCCGGCTCGCGCGGGCGAAGATGAGCGCGCGCATGGCCGGCTTGTTGAGCTCCATGACGAGCACGACCGCACGCAGGCGGCTGGGCAGGGTGTGCGCCTCGGCGAGGTCGAGGACGGTCTCGTCGGCGACCCGGTCGTAGTGCCGCCGGATCGCCTTCATCAGGAAGAACAGGCCCGCCATCGCCAGGACGGCCAGGTAGGCGCCGTAGATGAACTTGCTGGCCAGCACGATGAGGAGCACGGTCCCGGTGAAGGTCAGGCCCACCGCGTTGATGGCGCGCGAGCGCAGCATCCGGCGGCGGTCGGCGGGGTCGGCCTCGACGGCGAGGTGCCGCGTCCAATGCCGGATCATGCCGAGCTGGCTGACCGTGAACGAGACGAACACCCCCACCACGTAGAGCTGGATCAGCGCGGTCACGCTGGCGTTGAAGGCCAGCACCAGCCCGGCGGCGGCCAGGGCCAGCAGGATGATGCCGTTGCTGTAGGCCAGCCGGTCGCCGCGCGTGTAGAGGGCGCGGGGCAGGTAGCCGTCGCGGGCGAGGATCGAGCCCAGCACGGGGAACCCGTTGAAGGCGGTGTTCGCGGCCAGGAACAGGATGACCATCGTCATCACGATGACGAACACGAACCCGGGCTGGAAGCCGTCGAACACCGTCTGCGCGAGCTGGGCCATCACGGTGTCCTGGTGCTGGGTCACCACCACCCCGTCGCGCAGGAAGACGACCCCGGCGTGCTCGTCGATCATCTTCGCGCCGGTCAGGTTGGCCAGGGCGATGATGCCGCCCATCATCGTGATCGCCACGAGGCCGAGCAGGCCCAGCGTGGTGGCGGCGTTGCGGGACTTGGGCTCCCGGAACGCCGGCACGCCGTTGCTGATCGCCTCCACGCCGGTGAGCGCGGCCGAGCCCGACGAGAAGGAGCGGGCCAGGAGCGCGACCAGGGCAAAGCCCTCCAGCTGGGAGTAGAACGGGTCGCCGGCGACGTCGAGGCCGGCCGTCGGCGCCGCCAGGGGCTCCCCCAGGACGACGATGCGCAGCAGGCCGACGCCGATCATCCCGAGGACGGCGATCATGAAGCCATAGGTCGGGATCGCGAACAGGGTCCCCGACTCCCGGACGCCGCGCAGGTTGATCGCCATCAGCAGCAGGATCAGGACGGCGGCCACGACCCCCTCGTGGCCGACCAGGACGGGGAAGATCGCCTTGGCGTTCTGCACCCCCGAGCTGACCGACACGGCCACGGTGAGCACGTAGTCGACCAGCAGGGCGGACGCCACGGTCAGCCCGGCGTGCGGGCCGAGGTTGACCGAGGCCACCTCGTAGTCCCCGCCCCCCGAGGGGTAGGCGTGCACCGTCTGCCGGTACGACAGGACGACGACGAGCATGACCAGCGCCACCCCGGCGGCGATGGGCCAGGAGAAGGCGAACCCGGCCACCCCCGCCAGGCTGAGGGTGAGCAGGATCTCGTCGGGGGCGTAGGCGACCGACGACAGCGCGTCGGAGGCGAAGACCGGGAGTGCGATGCGTTTGGGGAGAAGCGTCTCCCCCAGTTGGTTGCTCGCCAGCTTGCGCCCGACGAGCAGACGCTTCACGGCGTCCGTGAGGTTCACGGGGCTACACTCTACGCCTGTGCACATCGTCATCATGGGTTGTGGCCGCGTGGGGGCATCCCTGGCCCGGGCCCTCGAGCGGCGCGGCCACTCCGTGGCCGTGATCGACCAGGACCCCGACGCCTTCCGGCGCCTCGGGCCCGACTTCCACGGCCGCACCGTCAAGGGCATCGGCTTCGACCGCAAGGTGCTCGTCGCGGCCGGCATCAAGGAGGCCGACGGCTTCGCGGCGGTGTCCTCCGGTGACAACTCCAACATCCTCGCCGCCCGGGTGGTGCGCGAGACCTACGGCGTCCACAACGTCGTGGCGCGCATCTACGACCAGGGCCGTGCCGAGGTGTACGAACGCCTCGGCGTCCCGTCGGTGGCGACCGTGCGCTGGGCGTCCGACCAGGTGCTCCGCCGGCTGCTGCCCGAGGGCTCGGAGCCGCAGTGGCGCGACCCGTCGGGGCAGGTCCGCCTGATCCAGCTGGGGGCCCACGACGAGTGGGTCGGCCACCGGATCACCGCGATCGAGGGGGCCCTGGGCGCCCGCATCCCGTTCCTGAGCCGGTTCGGCCAGGGGCTGATCCCCCACGAGGACACGTTGCTGCAGGACGGCGACATGCTCTACATCGCCGTCGCCAACGAGGAGGTCCCTCGCATCGAGGGCCTCCTGGCCAACCCGCCGATCCGAGCCTGAGGAGGCCCCCATGCGTGTCGCCATCGCCGGCGCCGGCAACGTCGGGCGCTCCATCGCCCGGGAGTTGCTCGCCAACGACCACCAGGTCCTGCTCATCGACCGGGACCCCGACGCGATCCGCCCCGACAGCGTGCCCGGGGCCGAGTGGCTCCTGGCGGACGCGTGCGAGATCGACTCCCTCGAGGACGCCCGCATCGACCGCTGCGACGTGGCCATCGCCGCCACCGGTGACGACAAGGCCAACCTCGTGCACAGCCTGCTCGCGAAGACCGAGTTCGCCGTCCCGCGCACCGTCGCCCGCGTGAACCACCCGAGCAACGAGTGGATGTTCGACGAGGTGTGGGGCGTGGACGTCGCCGTCTCCACGCCGCGCCTCATGTGCGCCCTGGTCGAGGAGGCGGTCACCGTCGGCGACCTCGTGCGCCTGTTCGCGTTCCGGGGCGGCCGCACCAACCTCGTCGAGATGACGCTACCCACCGACAGCCCCACCATCGGGCACGCGCTGGCCGAGCTCACCTTCCCCGGGGACGCGGTCCTCGTGGCGCTCATCCGCGACGGCAAGGCCCACCCGCCCCGTCAGGACGCCGCCCTCGAGGGCGAGGACGAGCTGCTGTTCGTCGTCCAGCCCGAGGCCGAGCTCGAGCTGGCCCACTACCTGGCCCCGGGCGTCCAGCGCGAACGGGTGCGCGCGGAGGACGACGAGGACGACGAGCCGGCGCCCACGGGACCCCCGGCGACGGACGTCCCCGCCGAGGACCCGTCAGGTCCCCCCGCAGGGCCTCAGAGCAACTCGTAGGCCGGGTTGTACAGGCGGCGGACGCCGTCGGCGACGGAGATCCGCCCCCGCACGACGAGTTCGCGCCCGGCCTCGATGCCGGGGATGTCGTGGCGCCCCATCCAGATGAGGGTGACCCGACCCGTGCCGTCGGACAGCTCCGCCTCCAGCCACGGCGTGTCCTGGCGCGGCCGGACGGTCAGCACGTCGATCGTGCCGCGCAGGGTCACGCGGCTGCGGTCGCAACAGGCCCCGATCACGTCGGCACCCACGTCCTGGGCCGCCCGGTGCCGGTCGGCCTGGGCGAGTTCGTCGTTGGAGCGCAGCAGTCCGCGCACCCGATCCCACAGGTTCACGGACACGAGCATAGAGACCCGCTACCCCTGTGCGCCGGCGGCCCCCTGCGGCAGCGCGAGGTGGATCAGCTCACCGGGCACCCGCGGGGCCTCGTCGCGCTTGACCACGATGTTGCGGAAGAACTCGACGAAGACGTCGGCCGGCTCGGCCTCGCCCTCGACCATGCCGGCGCGGCCCATCAGGGTGCCGCGCAGGAGCCAGCGCGGGCCCTCGACCAGCCAGATGCGGGAGACGTGGAAGAGCTGCTCGCCCTCGGGGCCCTCCATCGGCAGGACGCGGCGCACCTCGGGACCGAACGGGCCGTCGGCCACCTCGGCGTGGCCGCCCCCCTGGGTGGCCTCCTCGATGGTCTCCTCGCGCAGCTCGTCGGCCAGGCCGTCGGAGCGCGGGGCGGCGAACAGCGCCAGCTCCAGGCCCGACTCGCCGTAGGCGGCCAGCAACGCACGCACCACCCCGGTCTGGGGGTCGCCGTGCAGCTGCAGCCCCAACCCGTCGAAGGGCGTGATGACCAGCGGGCCGAACTCGATGCGCTCGACGTCGTCGGCGTCCAGGTCGACCTCGTCGAAGTCGAACGGGCCGTCGGCACGCGGGTCGAAGTCCTCGTCGGCCCCCGGCTCGGCGGAGTCGTCGCCGAGCTCGTCCTCGTAGTCCTCGATGGCCTCGTCGCTCACTGGTCCGTCCCTCCGCCTTCCCCCGTGGGGATCGTGTCGTCGGCCCACGCGGTGACGCCACCGGTGGACCCGTGCCCACCCGTGCCGCGCACGCTGGCGGGCAGTTCGTCGACCCCGCGGAACTCCGCGAGGCCGACGCGTTGGAAGACTAGCTGCGCGATCAAGTCGCCCCGTCGCAGTATCACGGATCGGCTGGCGTCGGTGTTCAGCAGGCAGACCATGACCTCGCCGCGGTACCCCGCGTCCACGGTCCCGGGGGCGTTGACGATCGTGATCCCGTGCCGGGCGGCCAGCCCCGAGCGCGGGTGCACGAAGCACGCCCACCCCTCGGGCACGGCCACGGCGATGCCCGTGCGGACGAGGCGACGCTCGCCGGGCGCCAGCTCGACGTCCTCGGCGGTGGCGAGGTCGGCGCCCGCGTCACCGGGGTGCGCGTACCGCGGCAGCGGGACCTCGGGGTCGAGGCGCCGGACGAGGACCGGGAGGTCGCTCACGAGGCGGCCTGCTGCCGGGTCGTCTCGATGGCCGCGGCCAGCTGGGCCGGACGCCTGCTCGAGATCAGCCAGTAGGGGTGCGGGTCGGCGGCGTCCTCGACCGTGACCTGCACCGACTCGGCCAGCCAGGGGCGCTGCGTGACGAAGGCCCGCGCGTCCGCGCCGACGCCGAGGCGCTCGCGGGTCGTGGCGGCGTCCAGCACCTGGACCTCGCCCACCCAGGGCCACTCCAACAGCGAGGGGCCCACACGGATTCCGGTGGGCTCGACCGCCACCTCGGTGCGGCTGAACCAGGCGAGCAGGACGGTGATGGCGGCCGTGACGACGAGCCCGCCGGCGAAGGCCACCCAGGGGCCGTACCAGAAGCCGACCGCCATGATGGTCGACACCCCGAAGACGACGCCGAGGATCCAGTACCAGGGCGGGGTCGTCAAGCGTTCGCGATAGTGCACCGGTCCAACCTAGCGGGCGCGGCGCCTGCCCCTAGGATGGGGTCCATGGACTTCTCGCAGAAGATCGTGTGGAACGCCTACTCCACCGTCGTGGGCCTCGTCGCGGCCGTCGCCACGAAGAAGGCCGTCGACGGCGCGTGGCAGTTCGTGACCGGCGAGGAACCGCCGGAGCCCAACGACCCGAACACGCCGACCACGCATGCCGCGGTCTGGGTGCTCGCCATGGCGATGGGGGTCGGCCTCTCCCAGGTCCTGATCAACCGCTTCGCCGCGCGTCGCTGGGAGGCGTTCACGGGCTCGGCGAGCCCGCTGCGCCAGGTCAACCTGAAGTTCTGAGCGTCAGGCGCAGTCCACGCAGTAGACGAGCCCGTTCCTCTCGTGGGCGCGCTGGGTGCGGCCCTTCACGAGGAAGCAGCTGGCGCAGGTGAACTCGTCGGCCTGGCGGGGCAGGACGCGGACCGTCAGCTCCTCGTGGGAGAGGTCGGCACCGGGCAGTTCGAACGACTCGGCCGCCTCGACCTCGTCCTCGTCGACCTTGCCGGAGTTCTTGTCGTTGCGACGGCTCTTGAGCTCCTCAATGCTGTCCTCGTTCTCCTCGTCCGTCTTGCGAGGAGCGTCGTAATCAGTCGCCATGATGCCTTTCAAGCCAGGATGGACCACGGCCCACACCGAGGGCCACGCACGGTATATACCACACCCATCAACGGGAGCAAGCCTTCCGAGTGGCAATCCCGGCCGGACTTGCACTCGGAGCGGCTCCCACGCCCCGGGGCGGGGGTACGTTACGCTGCCTTGACCACCAGCGGTGACGTGAACCCCGGAGAGTGACAATGGAGAGTGCCCTCAGACCGCGCGACATCCAGGCGCGCATCCGCGCTGGGGCGTCCCCCGACGAGGTGGCCGAGGCCGCGGGCGTGCCGCTCGAGCGGATCGCGGCCTTCGCCGACCCCGTCATCGCCGAGCGTGACTACATCGCCGGGCTGGCCCGCACCAACCCCGTCCGCCGCCGCGGCGAGACGACCTCGCACCGTACCCTGCGCAACGCGGTCGCCGACGCACTGGCCACCCGCGGCATCGACGCGGACACCGCCGCGTGGGACGCGTGGAAGCTCGAGGACCGCCGCTGGCAGGTGGCGATCACCTTCGACGAGGACGAGGAGCAGCGCAGGGGCCTGTTCGTGTTCGACGCGATGGGCCGGTTCTCCGTCTCCGCGAACGACGAGGGCCGCGCCCTCATCGGCGACAGCGTGAGCGACCAGCTCGCGCTCGTCGAGGCCACGCAGGACGCCGAGGAGGACGAGGACGTCGCGCCCGAGCCGGAGCCCGAGGACCGGGCCGCGGACGACGCGACCGAGGCGGGCCACGGCCAGGACAGCGACGACTCCGAGGACGCGTTCCACGACGGCGACCTCCGGGAGGTCGACGGGGTCTTCGACATCGTGCCCCCGGCCCAGGGCGACCTCGACATCCTCTACGACATGCTCTCCAGCTTCGACGAGGACTCGGTGAAGATCTACGCCGGCCTCATCCACCCGAAGGAGGGCCCGCCCGAGCCCGGCACCCCGGTGACGGTGGAGGACGAGACCCCGGAGGTCGAGCCTGTCGAGACCCCACCGGCACCCGAGGAGCCCGAGGAGCCCGAGACTGTCGAGACCCCGCCGGCCGAGCCCGAGCAGCTCGCCCTGATCGAGGACGTCGAGGAGCCGGCCCCCAAGCCGAAGCCCCGCGGACGCCGCAAGCGTGCGTCGGTCCCGACGTGGGACGAGATCATGTTCGGCGCGCCGACGCAGAAGCCCGACGGCTCGTAGGCCTCAGCCCTCCGAGAACGGCAACGGGTCGGGGGTGGCGTCCACGCCCCGGCCCACGCCCGGCTGCCGCGTGCGGTGGTGCGCGCGGCACAGGGTCTCGTAGGAGACGACCCCGGCCCCCCCGCCCTCGGTGTCCCCGACCGCGATCTGGTCCCCCTCGACGACCATCACGCCGTCGACGACGCGGGCGTTGTGCGTGGCCGGGGCGCCGCACCAGCAGCGTGGCCGCGCCTGCAGCATCTCGATGCGGTCGGCGAGCTCGACCAGCCGCCGCGAACCCGGGAACAGCTCGGTGCGGAAGTCGGTGAGGATCCCGAAGCAGGACACGTCGATACCCAGCTCGTCGACGATCCGGGCGAGGTCGTCGACGTGGGCCTCGGTGTAGAACTGGGCCTCGTCGCAGACCAGGTAGTCGACCCGCCGCCCGGCGGTCAGCTCGCCGGTGACGTACTCCCAGAAGCTGAAGCCGGGGATGACCTCCCTGGCGGGGCGGACCAGCCCGATGCGCGAGCTGATCGTGGCCTCTCCCCCACGGTCGAAGCAGGTGAACCGCAGCCCGCGGCGTCCGGCCGTGGACTCGGTGTAGTCGACCTGGAGGGCCAGCGTGGACTTGCCGCAGTTCATCGGCCCGGTGAAGTACGTGAGGTGCGCCATCAACCCACCAGGACCGGCACGCGCATCTCGAAGTCGGTCAGCGAACCGTGCATGCCCACCAGGCCGAACTCCTTGGGCTGGCGGCGCGTCATGACGGCCCAGTCGTCGCGCATCACCACCAGGACGTCGCCCCAGCGGTCAGCCATCCGCTGGTCCAGCGGGCCGAACCAACCCGACGCGACGGCCTCGTCACGGGTGACGACCCAGGCGCGGTCACCCAGGACGTTGCGCCACCGGGTGGCCACGGCGTCCACGTGGCGCGGCGCGCAGTAGAGCTGGCGGAAGCGGCCCTCGCCGGCGAGCAGGGTCAGGTCGTCGACCAGCCCGGGCACGTCCTCGGCGACGACCCAACGCTCCTGCGGGGAGTCGATCATCCCGTGGTCGCCGGTGACCAGCAGCCGGACGTCGTCGGGCAGGTGGTCGCGCAGGTCGCGGGCGAGCGCGTCGATCCGGCGCAGGGCGGAGCGCCACGCCTCGGTGCGCCAGCCCTGGCCGTGACCGGTGTGGTCGAGCGAGCGCTCGTAGAGGTAGACCAGCGACTTCTCGCCGGACGCCGCGCCATCGACGGCCCAGCCGATCCGGGCGGGGTGGTCGTCCTCGTCGGGGACCGGGTGGAACCGTGCGCCGCGCAGGGCCGCCTCGGTGAGGCCGGTGCCGGCGAAGCGGGCGGGGCTGACCGACGTCACGGAGACCCCCTGCCGGGACAGCCGCTCGAACGCCGTCAGGCGGGGCTGGAGGTCGAGGGCCGAGAGCCCGGGCGCCCACGTCAGGGCGTTGAGGTAGCCACCGTCCACGGGGTTGCGGAAGGCGTAGCCGGCGATGCCGTGCTGGCCGGGCACCAGCGCGGTGCCGAGGGAGGTGATCGACGTGGCTGTGGTGCTGGGGGCCCCCGACGTGATCGTGGTCGAGGACGCGTGGCCGAGCAGCGAGGTCAGGAAGGGGGCCTCCTCCAGGGCGGCCGCGAGGTTCAGGGCGCCGAGGCCGTCCACGAGCAGCAGCACCCAGCGGTCGGCGGTGGGCAGGCCGAGGGCATCGGTCCACCCGTCGATGCCGAGCGAGGCCGCGAGGGCCGGGACGACGTCGGCGAGCGTCGACTCACCGTAGGCGGGGACGAGGGGGGCCTCCACTCAGACCGCCACCCGCTGGAGGTGACCCGCGAAGCGCACGAGGTTGGCGACCGCGTCCTCGCCGTCGGCGGCGGCGCTGATCCGAACCGTGAGGTCGTCGGCCAGGTCCTGGATCGTGTAGCCGTGGTCGGCGTCGCAGTTCGGGTCGCCACAGGTCGCGGGTTCGGCCTCCTGGCGTCGCATCGCGCCCCAGTTCACGACCAGCCAGGTCTCGCTCGTGCCGTGCCGGCCCCGGCCGAACCGCTCCGGCTGGGCCGCCACCTGGGTCAGGGCCACCGAGCGGATGTGCCGCAGCGCGACCGTCTCGACGGTGGTCAGGGCCTGATGGACGTGCGGGTGCTCGCCGTCGTCGGTGTGGGCCACGATGAACCGGGTCGGGGTCAGCACCAGCACCGTCACGTGGCGGTGCAGTTCGGTCGAGCTGAACGTCGCCTCGTGGTGCACCAGGCTGTCCACGACCTCCTCGTCCCCCAGGGCCTGCGCGACGGTGGCCTGCACGAACTCGGGGAAGTACCCGGAGGCCACGATGGCGGCACACAGGTCGGCGGGAAGCGTGGTCATGGGCGGCATTGTCCCACGCGGGCGGGCCGCGCGGGAAACCACCGCGGCGGACCGGTTACGGTGAAGCCCATGAGCAATCGGCCGTTCTTCGCCGCCCGCCTCGAGTTGTTCGTCGACAAGCGTTTCGAGCAACTCTTCCGTGCGCTGGGCTGGAAGGAACGCGTGATCCCCTACACCGCCTACGGCGACGAGGGCTTCGCCCGCGTGCTGGGCCGCGTGGTGCTCTCCCCGCCGTTCAGCGAGTCCGCGCTGGGCAAGGCGGCCGAGGAGTTCCTGCGCCGGCGTGGCTGGCGCAACTTCTTCACCGCGGCGTGCGTGCACGCCCGCTACACGATCACGCTCGGCGACGCCGAGGTCGGCGGCAGCACCGACCGCGGCGGCTACATCGACCACCGCATCCGCCGTCACGGGCTCGGGCCGGGCTGGCAGTTGGGCTCGATCCGCACCACCACGTCGGACGAGACCCCGATCCAGGCGCAACTGGTGTCCTCCGACACCACCTTCGGCATCGTCTCCGACATCGACGACACGATCCTGTCGACCATGCTCCCGCGCCCGTTCATCGCGGCCTGGAACTCCTTCTTCCGCACCGAGGCCGCCCGCCAGGCGATCCCCGGCATGGCGGTCTTCTACGACGAGGTGCTCGCCCGGCACCCGGGCGCCGCGGTCCTGTACCTGTCGACCGGGGCCTGGAACACGCACGGCTTCCTCAAGCGGTTCATGCGCCGGCACCGCTACCCCGAGGGCGCGATGCTCCTGACCGACTGGGGCCCGACCAACACCGGGTGGTTCCGGTCCGGGCAGGAGCACAAGCGCAACTCCCTGTTGCAGTTGATCGTGGACTTCCCCCGGATCCGGTGGCTGCTCGTCGGCGACGACGGCCAGCACGACCTCGACATCTACAGCGAGTTCGCCGCCGCCAACCCCGACCGCGTGCTGGCCATCGCGATCCGGGAGCTGTCCCCCGCCGAGCAGATCCTGGCCCACGGCACGACCGAGCCCCTCGCCAGCGACGAGCCCCTGCCCCGGGACATCCCGGTGTTCAAGGCGTCCGACGGTCGCGGCCTGCGCCGCCTAGCGCGTGAATTCATCGGCCTGGACTAACCGCGGCGGCAGGCGGAGTGGCACCCGCGGCGTCCGGTGCGGGCGGGGCACAATGGCGGGTGGCACGAGAGAAGAAGTGGGGAGCACGTGGTAGCGAAGCCGCCGGTTGACGACGACCTGACGGAGAAGATCACCGACATCGACGTGACCGAGGAGATGGAGACCAGCTTCCTCGAGTACGCCTACTCGGTGATCTACGCGCGCGCCATCCCCGACGCCCGCGACGGCCTCAAGCCCGTGCAGCGCCGCATCCTCTACTCGATGGACGAGATGGGGATCCGTCCCGACCGGTCCCACGTGAAGTGTGCCCGCGTCGTCGGTGACGTGATGGGCAAGCTGCACCCCCACGGCGACACCGCCATCTACGACGCACTGGTCCGCATGGGCCAGGGCTGGGCCATGCGGCTGCCGGTCGTGGACGGCCACGGCAACTTCGGCTCGCTGGACGCCGGCCCCGCGGCCATGCGTTACACCGAGTGCCGGATGGCGCCCGCGGCGAGCTCGATGACCGGTGAGATCGACCAGGACACCGTCGACTTCAAGCCCAACTACGACGGGAAGATGACCGAGCCGGTCGTGCTGCCCGCCGCCTTCCCGAACCTGCTGGTCAACGGCTCGACCGGTATCGCGGTCGGCATGGCCACGAACATCCCGCCGCACAACCTCGTCGAGTGCGTGCAGGCGCTCAAGCACCTCCTCAAGCACCCCGACGCCACCGTCGAGGACCTGATGCGCTACGTGCCCGGCCCCGACCTGCCCACCGGCGGCAAGATCGTCGGGCTCGACGGCATCACGGACGCCTACCACGGCGGGCGCGGGACCTTCCGGATCCGCGCGACGGCGCGCATCGAGCAGACCTCGCCGCGGCGCAAGGGCATCGTGATCACCGAACTGCCCTACATGGTCGGCCCCGAGCGGATCGTCGACCAGGTCAGCACCCTGGTCCGCAACAAGAAGATCACCGGCATCGCCGACATGAAGGACCTCACCGACCTGACCCACGGCCTGCGCCTGGTCATCGAGGTCAAGAACGGCATCAACCCCGACGCGATGCTCGAGCAGCTGTACAAGATGACCAAGCTCGAGGACAGCTTCGGCATCAACATGGTGGCGCTGGTCGACGGCCAGCCCCAGACGCTGTCGCTGCGGGACGCCCTGGTCGTCTACGCCGACCACCGCCTCGACGTCACCCTGCGCCGCACACGGTTCCAGCATCAGAAGGCGGCCGACCGCCTGCACCTGGTGCGCGGCCTGCTGCTGGCGATCCTCGACATCGACGACGTGATCGCGATCATCCGCGGTTCCGACGACGTCGCCCAGGCCCGCACCAAGCTCATGGAGGTCTTCGAGCTCGACGAGGTGCAGGCCAACTACATCCTCGACCTGCAGCTGCGCCGGCTGACGAAGTTCTCCCGCCTCGAGCTGGAGAAGGAGCGCGACGAGCTCGAGGCGCGCCTCGAGTCGTTGCAGCACATCATCGACAACGACGACGAACTGCGTGCCCTGGTCGCCCGCGAGCTCGACGAGGTCGCCCGCCTGCACGGGACGCCGCGCCGCACCGTCCTGCTGGCCGGCGGCGGCGCCGCGGTGACGGCGGCCAAGGCCGCCCCGCTGGAGATCGCCGACGACCCCTGCTGGGTGATGCTGTCCTCGGCCGGGCTGCTCGCCCGCGCGGACACCACCGAGCCCATGCCCGCCACCGGACGCCGTGCGCAGCACGACGTCATCGTCTCGGCGATCCGCACCACGGCCCGCGGCGAGTACGGCGTGCTCACCTCGCACGGCCGCGTCGTGCGCGCCCAGGCGATCGAGCTGCCGTCGGTCGCGATCACCGCCGACGCGCCCAACCTGCAGGGCGGCTCGCTGGCCTCCGAGCTGCTCGAACTCGAGAAGGGCGAACGGGTGCTGGCACTCACGACCCTCGGCGACGCCACCTTCGGCTGGGCCCTCGGCACGCGGGGCGGCGTGGTGAAGCGGGTGAACCCCGAGATGCTCGCCAAGGACTCGTGGGAGGTCATCCGCCTCGAGGCCGGCGACGAGGTCGTCGGCGCGGTCGAGCTGGCTGACGACGCCGGCGAGCTGTGCTTCATCTCGTCCGACGCCCAGCTGCTGCACTTCCCCGCCTCCGTGGTGCGGCCCCAGGGCCGCGGCGGCGGCGGCATGGCCGGCATCAAGCTCACGTCCGGGGCGTCCGTGGTGTTCTTCGGGCTCGTGCCGGACGGCGACGCCACGGTCGTCACCGTGTCCGGGACCGGATCCGGCCTGCCCGGCACCGAGGCCGGACTGGCGAAGGTGACCCCCTTCAGCGAGTACCCGGGCAAGGGACGTGCCACCGGCGGCGTGCGCTGCCACCGCTTCCTCAAGGGGGAGACGACGCTGCTCAACGCCTACGCGGGCCCCGACCCGGTGATCGGCGCCGCCCCCTCCGGCGCGCCCGTCGACCTCACCAGCGTGCACGACGGACGCCGTGACGGCTCCGGCACCCCGCTCACCCAGCCGCTGGGGGCGGTGGGGACCCGCACCCACGGCGTCCGGGTTGCGCCGTCGGAGGCCTCGCTGGCCGGCGCCGGTGTGGACGACACCCCGGGCGAGGACGCGGACGCCGAGCCCGACGACGGGGCGCTCTTCTGACATGGACGCCGGCCAGCTCCGCGACCGGCTGACCCGCGCCGGCGCGCAGCGCGTGGCCCACGGCCTCGTCGCGGACGCCGAGCACACCCTCGAGGTCTCGGTGGCCGGCAGCGACCGCTGGGTGGTCCGCTCGTGGAACCGTGAGTGGACGGGCGGCCCCGACGGGGTGCGGTGCTGGCTGCTGGTCCCCGCAGGCGGGGCGACGGAGATGACGGAGACCCGCCCGGACGGCTGGGTGCACCCCGTCATCGGCCTGTTCCGGCCGGAGTTGCTGCCCATCTGGGGGCGCGCCGACGACGCCTACGCCCCGGTCAGGGTCTTGGAGGGCGTGTTCGGGCCCGCGCAGGTCGTGCTGGCCGCCGCCGGTTCCCGGGAACCCGTCGGCACGCTGCACGTCGACGCGCGCCGCTGGTTGTGCACCGCGCTGGAGCTGCCCGACCGGGCCTGGAGCCTGGTCGACTACCATTCCTCGGGTTGAGGTGGGGCCCGGGGGCCGTCAGATGATGTGCTCCAGCAGGCCGGTCTCGACGTCGTAGAGGAACCCACCCACCGTGGCGAACGGGCCGATCAGCTTGTGGTTGCGGAGGAACTCCACGTCCTCGCGCAGGCCGCCCAGTTGGTCGTTGTCGACCCCGAAGTTGAAGTCGCTCGCGTCGACGCCGGAGATCTCGGTGATCGCGGCGCGCATCTCCTGCTCGGTCAGGGACGCCGCGGCGCACTTGGTGTGCGGCACCAGCAGGATGCGTTCCACCTGGAGCTTGTGGACGCCCATCACCATGGCCGAGAGGCCCATCGGGGTCAGCCGACTCCCCGCGGTGCGCAGGATCTTGGCCTCGCCGACACGCAGGCCCACCATCTCGAGGGGTTCGATCCGCGAGTCCATGCACGTCAGGATCAGCACGCCCTCGTGGGCGATCCCGTCGAAGCCGTGGGGGAACGAGTAGGAGTACCGCTTGTTCGCCTTGAGCAGGTCGTCGAATACGCCATCCACGGGCCCTGAGGCTACTCCTGTCCGCGGGCGCACAAGCAACCCGGACGCCCCCATCGCGCCCGGTCAGGCGTCGATGCGCTCCATGCTCAGGGCGTAGGCGCCCTCGACGATGAACTCCTTGCGCGGGGCCACCTCGTTGCCCATCAGCTTCTCGAAGGTGGCGACCGCCTGTTCGAGCGACTCCCCCTCCTCGACGGTGATGCGACGCAACTGGCGGTGCCGCGGGTCCATCGTGGTGTCCTTGAGCTGGTCGGCGTCCATCTCGCCCAGGCCCTTGTAGCGCTGCGGCTCCTTGAAGCCGACGCCACGCTTGGTGAGTTCGGCCAGCTTCCGCTGGTACTCGGCTTCGGAGTAGGTGTAGATGTACTTCTCCTGGCCGCGGCGCGGGTTGGTCAGCTCGAAGCGGTGCAGCGGCGGGACCGCGGTGTAGACCCGCCCGGCCTCGATCATCGGCCGCATGTAGGTGAAGAACAGCGTCGCCAGCAGCGTGCGGATGTGCGCGCCGTCGGAGTCGGCGTCGGCCATGAAGATGATCTTGCCGTAGCGGCTCTGCTCGGGGTCGCAGGTCTTGCCCGACCCCGCGCCGACCACCTGCAGGATCGCCGCGCACTCGGCGTTCTTGAGCATGTCGGCGGTGGAGGCCTTCTGCACGTTGAGGATCTTGCCCCGGATCGGCAGCAGCGCCTGGAACTCGGAGTTGCGCGCCAGCTTCGCCGTCCCCATCGCCGAGTCGCCCTCGACGATGAACAACTCGGTGCGCTCGTTGTCGGTGCTGCGGCAGTCGGCCAGCTTCGGCGGCAACGAGCTCGACTCGAGCGCGTTCTTGCGACGCTGGTTCTCCTTGTGCGTGCGCGCCGCGACCCGGGTGCGGGCCGCCGCCACCGCCTTCTCGAGCACCGCGCGGGCCATCGGTCGCAGCGCGGACTTGCTCGTGGTGAGGAAGTCCCCCAGCTCCTGCTCGACGATGCGCATGACCAGACGCGTCACCGGTGGGGTGCCGAGCACCTCCTTGGTCTGGCCCTCGAACTGGGGCTCGGCCAGGCGAACGGTGACGACGGCCGTGAGGCCCTCGAGGATGTCGTCCTTGGTGACCTCCTCGTTCGCCTTGAGCAGCCGCGAGCCGTCCAGCGCCTTGCCGAACGCGCGCGCCAGGCCGCGCTCGAAGCCCTGCACGTGCGTGCCGCCCTTGGGCGTGGCGATGATGTTCACGAAGGAGGCGACCTTGCTGTCGTAGCTGGTGCTCCAGCGCAGGGCGATGTCGACCTCGAGGTCGCGCTCGACGTCGGTGGGCGTCATCGAGCCCGCGGCGTCCAGCACCGGGACAGTCTCGGTGAACCGGTCGGAGCCCTGCAGGCGCAGCACCTCGGTGACCGGCTCGCCCTCGGCCAGGAACTCGGCGAACTCGGAGATGCCACCCTCGTGCAGGTGCACGTCCTCGTGCTCCTCCCCCGGCACCCGGCGGTCGTCGACGGTGATCTCCAGCCCCGGGACGAGGAAGGCGGTCTGGCGGGCGCGCTGGGCGAGCTGGGTGCCCGACAGCTTGGCGTCCTTGAGGAAGATCTGACGGTCGGGCCAGTAGCGGATGCGCGTGCCGGTCTTCGCCTTGGCCACCCGGCCGACCTTGCGCAGCGCGTTGTCGGGGGTGAAGGACGCCTCGGGCCCCTCGCCGTCGAAGACCCCGGGCACGCCGCGGCGGAACGACATCGCCCAGGTGGCGCCGTTGCGGTCGACCTCGACGTCGAGCCGGCTGCTCAGGGCGTTCACCACGGAGGCGCCCACGCCGTGGAGGCCACCGGTGGCGGTGTAGGAACCGCCACCGAACTTGCCGCCCGCGTGGAGCTTGGTGAAGATCACCTCGACGCCCGACAGGCCGGTGCGGGGCTCGATGTCCACCGGCATGCCGCGCGCCTGGTCGTCGACCTGCACCGAGCCGTCGCGGTGGAGGATGATCCGGATCTTCCTGCCGTGACCGGCCAGCGCCTCGTCGACCGCGTTGTCGATGATCTCCCACATGCAGTGCATGAGGCCGCGCGTGTCGGTCGAGCCGATGTACATGGCCGGGCGCTTGCGCACCGCCTCGAGCCCCTCGAGCACGAGGAGGTGCCGCGCCTCGTAGTCGCGGCTGTCGGTCTTCTTCGGCTTGGGTGCGGTGGTCACCTTGGCAGACTACCCGCGGGGTCCGACACTTCCGCGCACCGACTCGGTCCGGCCCTCCGGCCGCCCCCGATGCCCAGTAGGTGAACACATCCGCGCGCCGCCCCCGCACCTTGAGCGGGTCAGGTACCGTCGAGGGGGAACAAAGCGATCCCGTCCCGCGTTGGACAGGACGCCAAGAGCCGAGTAACCGCGAGAAAGGAAGGGCCGATGAGCACTCCGGTGATGGAAGCACTGAATGCCGCCGACCGTTGCGACCGCTGCGGCGCCCAGGCGTACGTGCGAGTGACACTTGCTTCCGGTGGCGAGCTGCTGTTCTGCGGCCACCACGGTCGCGCCCACTCCGACAAGCTGAAGCAGGTCGCCCTGAAGATCCAGGACGAGACCAGCCGCTTGGGCTGACACCCCGCTTCCCCCAGACCCCACGGGGCCCCGGCGATCTGCCGGGGCCCCGTGTGCGTGTCAGCTGTCCAGGACGGCCGCCAAGGTGTCGATGCGGGTCTCCACGTCGTAGGCCGTGGTCAGGACCATCAGCTCCTGTACCTCGCAGTCGGCCACCATCGCGTCCAGGCGGGCGCGCACCCGCTCGGGCGTTCCGACGACCTTGGTGCCCACGAAGTCGACCCCGCCCATCGCGTCGATGCGACGCTTCGACTCCTCCGGCGAGGGCAGCGCCTCGCGGGTGTCGCGGCGGATGTTGACCCAGTTGATCGTCGAGGGGCCGGCCAGGTAGTGGGCCTCCTCCTCGGTCGGGCCCGCCAGCACCGAGGTGCACAGCATGGCGTGTGGCTCGGGCAGGTCCTCGCTCGGCTGGAAGCCGTCGCGGTAGAGCGCGAACACCGCCGCCGGGTCGAACTGCCCGAAGTGCCCCGCATATGAGTACCGGATCCCCAGCCTGGCCGCCAGGCGTGCCGAGTAGTCCGACGAGCCGAGCAGCCAGATCTCGGGATAGCCGGATGCCGCGGGCGTGGCCGTCAGCGTCATGCCCCTCCCGACCCGGACGCCGTGCGGCCCCAGCCAGGCCTGCAGCAGTTGGACGTGCTCGACGAAGTCCTCGTGGCCCAGGCCCTCCTGGGAGCGGCGCAGCGCCCACGCGGTGACCTGGTCGGCGCCGGGCGCGCGACCGAGGCCGAGGTCGATTCGGCCCGGGTACAGCGCCTCGAGGGCCGCGAACTGCTCGGCCACGACGTAGGGCGAGTGGTTGGGCAGCATGACGCCGCCCGACCCGACCCGGATCCGTTCGGTGCGCGCGGCGACCGCCGCGGCCAGGACCGGCGGCGTGGTGGCGGCGACCGAGGGCATGTTGTGGTGCTCGGCGATCCAGAAGCGGGCGGCGCCGAGCCGGTCGGCGGCCCGGGCGTACTCGATCGTGGCGGCCAGGGCGTCCGCACTGGACCAGCCGGTCCGCACGGTCGCGAGGTCGAGGACGGAGACAGGAACGGTGCTCATGATGGGTCCGACCCTACTCCGGGAGGGCGCGGCCGGTCCTCGGGGGGACAATGGGGCATGCGAATCACGTGCGTTCAGGGCGACATCACCACCGAGGCCACCGACGCGATCGTCAACGCGGCCAATTCCTCGCTGCTGGGCGGGGGCGGCGTCGACGGTGCGATCCACCGCGCGGCCGGGCCCGACCTGGTGGCCGCCTGTCGTGAGCTGCGCGCCACCGACCTGCCCGACGGCCTCCCGGTCGGGGACGCCGTGGCCACGCCCGGTTTCGACCTGCCGGCCCGGTGGGTGATCCACACCGTGGGACCGAACCGCCACGCGGGCGAGACGGACCCGGCCCTGCTGGCGTCCTGCTTCACCCGCTCGCTGGACGTCGCCAGCGAGCTGGGGGCTCGCACGGTCAGCTTCCCGGCCGTGAGCGCCGGCATCTACGGGTGGGACGCCGACGAGGTCGCCCGCATCGCCCTCGCAGCCGTGCGTGACCACGACGCCGAGGGCATCGACGAGGTGAGGTTCGTGCTGTTCTCCGACCGCCTGCTGGCGGCGTTCGAGGCCGCCGCGGCGTCCTGAGTCAGTCGTCGACCCCGGCGCGCCGGACCATGCGGACCTCGCGCACGGGGCTGGGAGCCGGCCACGGTCAGTCCAGGTAGTCGCGCAGGACCTGCGAGCGCGACGGGTGCCGCAGCTTGCTCATGGTCTTGCTCTCGATCTGGCGGATCCGCTCGCGGGTGACGCCGTAGACCTTGCCGATCTCGTCCAGCGTC
>DUOQ01000271.1 GCA_012838755.1 Propionibacterium sp.
CACGAACGCGGTGAACGCCTCGTCCCTGTTCGGCATCGACCCTCCTCCCCTCACCCTGCCCTACGGCTGGGGGGCGCAAAGGGTTGCCTCGCCCGTGAACTCAGCCCAGGCGAATCCGGACGCCGGGCTGGGGCCGCATCGACGTCACCCCCGCGGCCCGGACGCGTTGGGGTTCCAGGGTGTAGCCGCCGCGGGCAAGCAGGGTCGCGAGCATGACGGTGAGTTCGGTGGTCGCCATCACCGAGCCAAGGCAGCGGTGCGCACCACCGCCGAACGGGACGAACTCACCCGGCCTTGGCTTGTGACCCGCCAGCCAGCGCTCGGGCTTGAACTCCTCGGGGTCGTCGAACACCTCCGGCGAGCGCTGGGTGGCGTAGGGCGAGTAGACGATCATCGTCCCGGGCTTGATGCGGTGCCCCTCGAAGATGAGTTCCTGCTTCACGGCGCGAGCACTGATCGACGCCGGCGGGTAGAGGCGCAGGGTCTCGTTCACCACGGCGTCCACCCAGCGCAGGCGGGGCAGGTGCTCGACGGTGACCGGCCCCTCCCCCACGACCTCGCGGGTCTCGGCGACGGCGGCGGCCAGGGCGTCCGGACGCCCACCCAGCCCGTAGAGCACCCACCCCATCGCGGCCGAGGTGGTCTCGTAGCCGGCGGCGATGAGCGTGACGACCTGGTCGCGGACCTCGTCGCGGGTGAGCCCCGACCCGGTGCCGTCACGCCCGCCCACGAGGACGGCGAGCACCTGCGACTCCTCCTGGTTGGGGTCGGCGGCGAGCCGGTCGATCTCGCCGAGCACGAACGCATCGAGCTTCGCCCGGGCCGCCATGGCGCGCCGCCAGCGCGGCGTGTTCAGCTTCCGGTGGACGCCCAACGCCTGCGGCATCATCACCACCAGGTCGAGGAGGGGGTCGAGGGCCTCGCCCACGGCGTCGGCGTGGTCGGCGATGCGTTCACCGAACAGGCAGCGCATGGTCGAGCGGCGGATGGCCGCCCGGAACATCTGGTAGCCGTCGACGACCTCGCCGCTGCGGGCTGTGTCGAGCGCCTCGGAGGCCGTGCGCGCCATCGTGTCGACGTACCCGGCGACCTGGGTGCGGTGCAGTCCGGGGCGGACGAGCGCCCGGCGCCGCGCGTGCTCGGGCGGGTCGGAGACCACGACCGACGTCGGTCCGTCGACGGGGATGAGCGCCTTCATCGCCTCGTACTGGCTGAAGTGGCTGTCGTGGGCGAACACGAACTCGTTGGCGGCGGGCCCGATGAGGTAGGCGTACGGCTGTCCCAACCAGCCGCGCGCGAACGGGCCGACGCGTCGGGCGCGGCGCATGATCCACTCGGTGAGCGGGTACCGGACGAGCGGTGCTGCGTTCATGCCGAACACCTTACTCCACAGTCGTGGAATGAACTAGGGTGGGGCCATGCAGACCCAGCGCGACGCCGCCGTCATCGCGATGCGTGCGCGCCTGGTCGAGGCCGCGATCGGGCAGCTCGCCGACGAGGGCATGCGGGGGCTCACCCACCGGCGGGTCGAGGCGCGTGCGGACGTGTCGCAGGGGCTGGTGAAGTACCACTTCGGGTCGCTCGACGGGCTCATCGAGGCCGTCGTGGAGCACATGGCCGACACCGAGATCGGCGGGGTCATGCGGGTCACCCCCGAGCAGCACGCGGACGCCGCGGCCTCCGGCCGGGTGCCCCCCGAGGTGTGGGCGGCGGCACGGGCGGCGTGGGCTGCGGTCACGTCACGTCCCGAGCTGGTGCGGGCACGGTTCGAGCTCTATCTGCACGCCGGTCGGAACCCGGGGCTGCAGGACGCGATCCGGCGCGGGCGCGAGCGCTTCATCGAGGCCACCGCAGCTTCGTTGCGGTCGGCCGAACCGCGAGCGGGCGCGCGCATGGTGCTGGCGCTGGTCAACGGGTTGCTGCTGCACCAGGTCTCGGCCCCCGATGACGAGCTCGACGCCTGGGCACCCGCCTACCTGATCGCGGCCGGGTTCACGGCGTCGCTGCTGCCTGCGGATCCGACCGAAGCCTGACCCGATCGCACCCCCATGCCGTTGAGGGCGCCGTTGCATGGGCTTGGGCGCCCTGGGCTGCGCCTCGGACTGAACTCATGCCGTGGCAGGAGTTTGTTCCCTGATCGGGGCGATTTCGGTGACTGTTCCATGCCGTGGGATGAGATCGGTCCGGGGGCACGGGCGACCATGCCACCGGAGGACAGCAACCTCGGTCGAAATGTGAACGCAGTTGAAGGTCTTCCCGATTTTCCGCGCGAGATTGCAAAGTAGAGGGGCGATTGCGTCACGTTTTCGACCACCCACCGCTGGCTGCTACCCACGGCGGATCAACATCCAGCACCGCCTCCTCCACGAGGTCCTGCCGGACGAGCGCGTCGTCCACATCCTGCCGATGTGGACCCACTACGAGGAGGCATCAGCAGGCCCGCGGCTGCACGTGACCCAGCAACCGCGATCGCCCGAACAGCGCCACCCCGGGCGGGCCAGCCGATGCAGGTGATCGCGGTCTGGCTCACGTCCAAGGAGATCGCGGCCGTGGATGCCTTCGCCCCTCACCGGTAGGCGTCGGCCCGGTGCTCGACGGCGATGATCACAACGTGGTCGTCGTCGATTCGGTAGATGATTCGGTAGTCGCCCCGGCGTGCGGAGTGCAGGCCTTCGAGGTCGAACCTCAGCGGTTTGCCGACGCGTTGGGGGTTGTCGGCCAGGGTGCCGTAGATGAACTCAACCGCCGCGGTCGCGACCTTCTCCGGCAGGCGCTCCAGCGCTCGCTTGGCCGTCCGGGTCCAGCCGATGTCGTAGGCGTCGCTCACGGCCGCAGGCCGGCCAGGATCTCATCCTTCGTGAGGATCTCGGCCGGCTCGCGGGTGAGTTCGATGAGGCTGTCCCGGATCTCGCTCAGGAGCCTGGGTCGGCTCATGATGTCGAGGGTCTCCTCCAGGGAGGCGAGATCGTCGGTGCTGATCACCACTGCGGCGGGGCGTCCGTGCTTGGTGATCGTGACGCGGTCGTGCTCGCGCTCCACCTGGTCCACGACTTCGGACAGGCGATTTTTGACGTCCTTGAGGGGCATGGTGGATTCGATCGACATGGCCACAAGTGTAGCTACTTACCCCGTGTCCCCCAACAGCCGAACGGCCCCCATGCCCAGGAGCAGGGTCGCCAGGAGGTGCAGAGCGACCGCCGCCAAGCTGAGGTCGAATGCATCCAGCGGTGTTGCCGTGACGAGCCACCACAGCAGGAGTCCGAGCCACACCGCGCCCGTGCCGCGGGCCCACAGGAAGGTCCGGGACCACCAACCCACCACAAGGCCGACCAGCGTGACCATGCTGCCCACCGCGATCACCGGGCCCACCAAGGCGAACACCACCGACAGACCCGAACCCAGGGACGCCATCGAATCGGGCGGAAGGATCAACAGGACCCAGGGGAACATGGACCCCGCTGCGGTGACGAGCGCCGCCCACCCAGTCACCAGCCGCAGGATGCGGACCTGATCGATGCGGGCTGCGGCGACGTCCATGCGGTCAGTGTGCCTCAGCGCTCCCACTCTGATGCAGCTGTGCATCAGAGTCGGAGCGCCGCAGGTCGAGTGGCCGGGGTCGTCAGAGCCGGGCGCGCGCGTCCTCGTACTCAGCGGCCAGTCGTGCGACCAACTCACCGACGGTCGGCAGGTCGTGGATGGCCGCGACCCCGTGACCGGCGGACCAGATGTCGCGCCACGCCTTGGCATCGGCGTCGGTCGGAGCGGTCAGGTGCGCCAGGTCCACATCAGGGGACGCCGTGAGGTCGTACCCCGCCGCCTCCAACGAGGCCCGCAGGAAGTTCGCCGGGATGGTGCTCACCGACGGCGTGTGCACGATGTCACCCGACCCAGCCTCCACCAGCATCGCCTTGTACGCCTCGGACGCCCCGGATTCGGCCGTCGCGATGAACCGCGTGCCGAGGTAGGCCAGGTCGGCCCCCATGGCCCGCGCGGCCGCGACATCAGCCCCCGTCGACAACCCACCGGCCAGCAACACCAGCCCGTCGAACCACGGCCGCACCTCGGCCATCAGCGCGAACGGCGAGACCGTCCCGGCGTGCCCACCCGCCCCCGCCGACACGAGGATCAACCCGTCCACCCCGGCCTCGGCGGCCTTGCGGGCGTGCTTGAGGTTGGTCACGTCGTGCAGCACCAGGCCGCCCCACGCGTGCACGGCGTCCACGACCTCGGTCACGGCACCCAGCGAGGTGATCACGATCGGCGCCCGGTGCCGGGCGAGCACGGCCAGGTCGTCGCGGATGCGCGCGTTCGACGAGTGCACGATGAGGTTCACCGCCCACGGGGCGTCGTCGGGTTCGAGGCGGTCCTCGATCGCGGAGCACCAGGCGTCGAGGTCCTGGGTCGTGCGCAGGTTGAGCGCGGGGAACGACCCCACCACGCCGGCCCTGCAGCAGGCAACGACGAGGTCGGGGGTCGAGACGAGGAACATGGGCGCGGCCACCACCGGCACCCGGAGGCGGTCGAGCGGGGACGGCAACGGGTTCGGGTTGGGCATGGCCGAGATTCTGTCAGGTGCGGGCGTGCACGTCCTCCAGCACGCCGAAGGTGCGGCGCCTGGTGGCGACGACCTCCAGGCCCAGCTCCTCGACGAGCAGGCGCGGGCGCCGGGTCCAGTGCTCACCGAACAACGGGCGGGTCACGGCCTCGAGGGCGTGCTGGGCGAGGCGCACGGGCAGCGGGGAGGCCACGACGTGGTCGGCCAGGAGCAGGTGGCCGCCGGGGCGGAGCACCCGGACCATCTCGCCCAAGGCGCCGGCGACGTCGGGGACGCCGCACAGCACGAAGGTCGACACCACCGTGTCGAACGCGTCGTCGGGGAAGGGCAGCGCCATGGCGTCGCCCTCCCGCAAGGTGACGTCGCGCCCCAGTTCGGACGCCCGGTCGCGGGCGGCGTCCAGCATCTTCGTGCTCACGTCGACGCCGGTCACGCGCACGTCGCGGGGGTAGTGCGCCAGGTTCGCGCCCGTGCCGACGCCCACCTCCAGCACGCCACCGGCGGCGCGCCAGCCGAGCCACAGCCGGCTGGGCCGCAGGAACGGGCCCTCCACGCACGCCGTCGCCAGGTCGTAGCCGGGCGCCACCCGGCCCCAGAGGCGGTTGCCCCGCTCAGGCGCCATGGCGGGCCTCCGCCAGGATGTCGCCGAGTTCGGCCTTGGCCAGCGTCGCGGCCTCGGCGGTGGGCAGTTTCTCCCAGGCCAGGTTCACCGGGACCCCCGACTTGTTGCGCCCCTGCACCGCCGCCGCGAGCCGCGTCCCGTCGGCCAGCCGCCAGCGCACGTTCGGCATGGACGCCGTGAGGTTCTGGCCGTGGGGCTCCCCGTGCCGGTCGGTCACGATGGACGCCACGAGGGCCAGGGCGTCCAGGGGCTCACCCGGGATGGTCGCGGTCTTCGACGCCGAGAAAGTGCCGTCGGCGCGCTGGCCGGGGAGGCGTCCCTTGCAGGCCTGCTCGAAGTCGACGGTGACGCCCTGGGCCCACCAGCCGTCGAGCCCGTGCACGT
The DNA here is from genome assembly GCA_012838755.1 of Propionibacterium sp. GTDB lineage: Bacteria > Actinomycetota > Actinomycetes > Propionibacteriales > Propionibacteriaceae > Propioniciclava. The sequence continues at coordinate 5,562 of DUOQ01000271.1, forward strand.
CGACGAGGTGCCGGGCGATCTCGGCGTGGGGCCACGCCATCGCCCCGGCCTCGGTGAGGACGACGCGCCACTGGTCGTGGGTGCGTCCGGTGGCCCGGGCCATGGCCTCGGGGCCCATGTTCTCCTCCAGGCGTCGCGCCATCGTTCCCCCTCGTCAGATCGGTGGTGCCAGCGTAGGGTCACCGGCGAGGAGGGACCATGCCGAAGACGAACAAGGACGGCTCGGCGAAGAAGTCCGAGCTGCCGTCGACCCTGGAGCGGTCGTCGGAGAAGGCCCAGAGCACCTACGCCCACACCTACGACGCCGCGATCGAGCAGTACGACGGCGACGAGGAGCGCGCCCAGCGCACGGCGTACGCGTCGCTCAAGCACACCCACGAGAAGGTCGGCGACCACTGGGAGGCCAAGGATGAACCCGGCCCGTCGGACGAGCGGGCCGAGCGGGGCGGGCGCTCCGGCGGCGAGAGCGCCGGCGGGGTGGACGCCAACGCCACCAAGGAGCACCTCCTGGAGTTGGCCCGGCGGCTCGACGTCAGGGGTCGCTCGTCGATGACCAAGGACGAACTGGTCGAGGCGCTGCAGAAGGCCAACGACAAGGCCTCCCGCGAAGCGCGCGAGGACTGACCCGGACCCGCGGCGTCCGGCCCGGCGGGGTGGGAGGATGGCCCCACACCCGAACGCAGGAGGACCCGATGTACCGACCGGCCGATGACCGTTACGACACCATGCAGTATCGCCGGATCGGGCGCTCGGGGCTGCGGTTGCCGGCCGTCAGCCTGGGGCTGTGGCACAACTTCGGCGACGACGTGCCGTTCGAGCGCCAGCGCGACATCCTGACCACGGCGTTCGACCACGGCGTGACGCACTTCGACCTGGCGAACAACTACGGCCCGCCGTACGGCTCGGCCGAGACGAACTTCGGACGCCACCTGCGCGACTCGTTCGCGGGGCTGCGCGACGAACTGGTGATCTCGTCGAAGGCCGGCTGGGACATGTGGCCCGGTCCCTACGGCGGCGTCGGCGGGACGCGCAAGTACCTCATCGCGTCCTGCGACCAGTCGCTGAAGCGGATGGGCCTGGACTACGTCGACATCTTCTACCACCACCGCCCCGACCCGAACACGCCCCTGGAGGAGACCATGGGCGCGCTCGACCACATCGTGCGCACGGGGCGGGCGTTGTACGTCGGCATCTCGTCGTACTCGCCGGAGCTGACCGCCGAGGCCGCGCGCATCCTGGCCGGCCTCGGGACGCCGCTGCTCATCCACCAGCCGAGCTACTCGATGCTGAACCGCTGGATCGAGACCGACGGCCTGCTCGACACGCTGGCCGACGTCGGCGCGGGCTGCATCGCGTTCTCGCCGCTGGCCCAGGGCATGCTCACCGACCGCTACCTCGACGGGGTGCCGGAGGGGTCGCGCGCCACGCAGGGCAAGTCGCTGGGCGAGGACCTGTTGTCGGACGAGGCGCTGGGCCACATCCGGGCGCTCAACGAGATCGCGTCCGCGCGGGGGCAGTCGCTGGCGCAGCTGGCCCTGGCCTGGGGACTGCGCGACGAGCGGGTGACCTCGGTGTTGGTCGGCGCGTCGCGCCCCGAGCAGCTGCTCGACAACCTCGGCGCGCTGGGCAACCTGGGCTTCACCGACGACGAGCTCGCGGCGATCGACGAACACGCCGTCGACGGCGGCATCGACCTGTGGCGGACGGCCCGCCAGAGCCGTTCCTGAGGCCGGGGCGTCCGGGGTCGTGGGGTTGGACTGGCTGTCGGGTGACGAACTGCACCGGCGCGTCATCACCGAGGGCGTGCTGCGCGCCGAGCGCAGCGTGTGGATCGCCACGGCCAACCTCAAGGACATGCACGTCGCCGGGGCGCGGCGCCGCTACCGGCCCGTGCTCGACGAGTTCGACCGCATGGCGGCACGTGGGGTGCAGTTCCGGGTGATCCACGCGGAGTTGCCCTCCCGGCCGTTCCGGGAGAGCTTCGACGCCCTGGGCCACCTGGTCGAGGGCGGCATGGAGCTGCAGATCTGCCCACGCAACCACTGGAAGATGGTGGTCGTCGACGGCCGCCTGGGCTACGCCGGGTCGGCCAACTTCACCGGCGCCGGGCTGGGCGCGAAGTCCGACGGGCGCCGCAACCTCGAGTTCGGCGCCGTCGGCGACGACCCCGCGTTCGTGGCCCGCCTGGTCGAGGAGTTCGACCGGTTCTGGATGGGCGAGCACTGCGACGGCTGCGGACGCCGCGCGTTCTGCCCCGACCCCATCCGCTGACGATCCCGGAGGGCCGCCGGCGAGGCGCTCACGCCCCGCGACGTACGGTGGGAGGTGGTCGCCACCCACGTGGCAGCCAGAGAGCGGTCGCCATGACTGCAACACCGAACACCGTCCCCGCCTCCGCGGCGGACGATTCCCCCCGCCTACCGAGCCGCTGGTCGGCCACCCTCGCCGAGCCGTTCGCGCGCTGGGCCGGTGCGGTCCCCGGCATCCAGGCCGTGGTCGTGGGCTGCGGCCCCGGCGTCCTGGCCTCGTTCCTCGTCGACCTCCTCGGCGAGGGGCACGTCGCGGCCCTCGACCCCTCCCCCGAGTCCGTGGCCGCGTGCCGGCGGCGCCTGCCGGGGATCGATGTGCGGCGTGCCCCGCTCGACGCGATCCCGTTCGACCGTCGCTTCGACCTCGCCACCGCCCATCTGGCGTGGGACGCCCTCCCCCACCCCGCACCCGCGCTCGGCGAGATGGTGCGCGTCGTGCAGCCGGGCGGGAAGGTTGCCGTCACCGTCTGGGACGCCGAGGGCCCGGGCGTGCTGAACCACCTGGCGGACGCCTGCGCCTCCGCACTGGGCGACACCGCGCCTCCGGGCCCGCCGGCCCTCGACCTGGGCCGCCCCGGCGAGCTCACCCACTTGTTCGAGGACGCGGGACTCACCGGCGTCCGCGAGATCGTGCTCACCACGACGGTCACGCACCGCGACTTCGACGAGCTCTGGAGCAGCCTCGAGCAGGGTCTGGGCCTCCTCGCCGACCTGCCACCCGTGGCCCGGGCGCCCGTCCGGGAGGAATTGTTCGAGCGCGTCGGGTCCCCCCAGGGTCCCTTCGCGCTCGAACTCTCCGCCCGGTGCTGCCGGGGTGTCGTCGCCCGCTAGGTGCGCCGGCCGAACTTCACCTCGTGGGCACGGAGGATCATCTCGACGGCCTCGTCGATGCCGTAGCGGCCGGTGTTGACCACGACGTCGTAGTGCTGGTCGTCGTTGGGGTCCCAGCCGTAGAGGCGCTGCGACAGCTCGGCGCGGATCACGTCCTCCTGGCGGCGACGCTCGTCGGCCACCTCGGGCGTGATGCCGTCGAGCTCGGCGGCGCGCCCGACGCGCACGGACGCCGGGGCGTTGAGCCGCACGTGCAGGGCACCGGGGTGCTGGCCGAGGATCACGGTCGCGTTCCGGCCCAGGATGACGCCGCCGTTGGCCACGGCGTCCATCACCTCGCGCGAGTTCTGGGCCGCCAGCACGCGGTCAGCCGCTTGGTCGGAGCCGAGGTTGAGGTCGGCGTCCGAGACGCCCCGGTTGGCGAGGCTGCGCAGGAAGCGGTCCCAGCCGGTCTCGAGGTCGTCGTCGACGGGGTCGACCGCCTCGAGGTCGTCCGAGCTGAGGCGCTGGCCGACGTACGGGACGCCGAGGCGCTCGGCGAGCTTGCGCCCGACGGCGTCCGCGCCGGAGCCGTACTGCTCGAACAGCGTGACGACCGGGCCGGTGGCCTCGGGGGCGGGCGCCTCCGAGGTCGGGACGCCGGCGGCGGCCGCGCGGCGGTCGTTGAGCTCGGCCACGAGGGCCGAGTGTGCCTTCTCGGTGAGCGGGTAGAAGAAGATGACCAGGCCGGCGATGACGCCGAGGGCCGCCGGCACCCAGCCGGTGGCGATGCGCAGGCCGGTGACCATGTTCTCGTAGCCGGGGTCGCCGGCCTGGATGGCCGCCGAGTAGCCGAAAGCGCCGATGATCGGGCCACCGAGGGCACCGCCGAGGCCCTGGCCGCACTTGCGGACGAACGACAGGATCGAGTAGGCGCCGCCCTCGGAACGGGTGCCGGTCTTCCACTCGCCGTAGTCGACGGTGTCGGCCTGCATCGAGAACATCAGGGCGTTGGTACCGCCGCTGCCGATGCCGAAGATGAACCAGGCGACGATGGCGATGAACAGCCCGCCGGTCGGGACGAGCGCGATGATGACGTAGCCGAGGACGGCCACGAAGGCCATCATCACGTAGCCCATCCGCTTGCCGAGCTTCACCGTGATGGTGGGCACGAACGAGGCGGCGAGGATGGTGCCGATCGTCTGGGCCAGCATGAGGAACGTGAACAGGCCGCGGTCGCCGAGCACCGAGCCGGTGTAGTACATGGCCACCGCGTTCATGGTGAACATGGCGCCGAGCAGGAAGAACGCGCCCAGGCACAGGGTGAGCAGCGGCCGGTTCTTGGAGACCATCTTCAGGGTGGTCGACAGCTTCGACTTGCCGGGGCTGCGCGGGACGACCTCACGGGTGTTCAGGAAGCAGACCAAGTACAGGATGATGGCCAGCACGCCGAGGATGATGCAGGTGACGGTGAACTTGAACCGGACGTCCTCCATCGGGAGGTCCTTGATGTCCTGGAACTGCGGCGAGATGATCGCGGACAGCGCGACGCCGGTGACGGCCGACGCGATCGAGCGGGCCCCCGAGAGGCGGGAACGGTCGAGCGAGTTCTGCGTCATGGCCGCGGACAGCGAGCCGTAGGGGATGTTGACGAAGGAGTAGGCGAGCTGGAACGCGGCGTCCAGCAGCAGCACCCACACGAACGCCTGGGTCGGGCTCAGCCCGGCCGGCGTGCTGAACAGCAGCACCAAGGTGATCGCCAGCGGTGTCGACCCCCAGAGGATCCACGGCCGCAGGCGTCCCCACTTCGTGTTCGCCTTGTCGACCGTGTTGCCGGCCACCAGGTCGGCCACGCCGGCCCAGACCTTGGTGACGGCGTAGATCGTGCCCGCCGCCGCCGCGGACAGCCCGACGATGTCGGTCATGTAGACCATCAGGAACATCGAGGTCATCTGGAAGGCCAGGTTGTTGGCCACGTCACCCATCGCGTACGAGACGACGCGTCCGTTGCTCAGGGTGCCCTTCTGCTTCGTCGCCATCAGTGCCTACCTCCTGCTCGTCCGGGTTACCCTGCACGCTAGACCCCGAGTTCGCGCGGCGCCGGGGAACCACCCGAAGTTCGCAAGATTCTCACCTGAGAGGTGCATGCCATGCAGATCACCGTCGTGGGGAGCCACGCCTGGTCCCTGCCCCCCGAGCGGGGCACCGTCCACCTCCACGTCGACCTCGAGGGCGAGGACCGTGCCTCCACCAGTCGGGCCGCCGCCGAGGTGGTGGACGCCCTCGGCCGCGACCTGCACCGCCTCCGCCAGGGCGAGGACGCCCCGCTGACCTGGTACTCCGTCGGCCCCCTCATCACCCGGTCGTGGCGGCCCTGGGGACCCGACGGCCAGCCGCTCGCCCTGCGGTTCGGGGCCAGCGCCACCCTCACGGCGAAGTTCCGCGACTTCACGGTGCTCGCGGACGTCATCGGTGGCTGGGCCGAGCGCGAGGGCGTCCAGATCACCCACGTCGAGTGGGCGCTCACCGATGCCACCCGCACGGCCACCGAGGCCGCCGCCCTCGCCCGCGCCGTCGAGGACGCCCGCGCCCGGGCGCTGGCGATCGCCCAGGCAGCTGGGCGGACCCAGGTGGAGGTCGAGGAGGTCTCCGACCCCGGGCTGTTGGTCGCCCCGCAGCCCGTCCCGCCGAGGCCGATGGCCGGGCGGGCGATGGCCCTGTCCCACCAGGAGGACGCGGGCGGCGGCGGGCTCGCCCCCGAGGACGTGCGCGGCGAGGCCGTCGTGCACGCACGGTTCCGCGCCTCGCGGTGAGTCCGGACCCCGGCGCGGTCATGGTCGGGAGGGGGCGTCCGACGTTAATCTGGGGCATGGACTCGCCCGCTGAACACGTCGTGGTCGACAACCCTGAGCGCCGCCGCTTCGAGGTGCGCATGGGGCGGCGTGTGCTGGGCTGGGCGGCCTACGAGCAGACACCGCAGATGCTCGTCTTCACCCACACCGAGGTCTCCCCGAAGTGGGAGCACCGGGGGCTCGGCAGCCTGCTGGTGCGCACCACCCTCGACCACGCCCGGAGGCAGGGACTCCAGGTCCTGCCGATGTGCCCGTTCGTCCGCGCGTGGATCTACCGTCACCCCGACTACGCCGACCTCGTCCACCAGCCACCCGCCGCGGACGGTCGTCCGCCCACTGCGGCGGGGCCGGCCGACGACGCCGTGGTCTGAGGCGTTCGCCCCTGCGTGCTACGTGGTGACCGGGCCCAGCACCACGTTCGCCCAGGCGCCGTGCAGCGACTCCTGGTCGGACGGCTGGAACAGCCCCGCCAGCACGTCGCGGTACAGGCGCGACAACTCGTGGGAGGCGGAGTACGACGAGCCACCGCACGCCCGGATCGCCTGGTCGACCGCACGCAGGGAGGCCTCGGCCGCGGCGTTCTTCGCCGAGCTGAGCTTCGGCAGCCACAGCATGCCGTGGTCCCGACCCTCGTCGAGCTCGCGGGCGATGAGGGTCACCTCGGCCTGCGCGGAGTTCATCGCGATCGCTGCGTCGGCCAGCCGCCACCGGATGTCGGGGTCGTTGGCGTACACATCGTCGTTCTTCACCGAGCGGCGCTTCTTCACGTGCGCGGCCGCCACCTCGATGGCGCGCTGTCCGATCCCGAGGTAGGTGGCGGCGAGCAGTACCTCGAAGTGGCTGAAGATGCCGAAGACGATCGGCTCCAGGCTCGGGCCGGGCTCCACCGACTGCAGGATGCGGTCGGCCGCCGCCGGCGCGCCGGTGAGCTTCGTGGAGTTCGACTGGGTGCCGCGCATGCCGAGGGTGTCCCAGTCGTCGGCGACCTCGAAGCCGCCGGCGTCCCGGGTGAGGATCGCGAAGACGTTGCGCACGGCGTCCGGGTTCGTGCGGTCGGCGCCGAAGGTGAGCAGGCGCGTCCAGACCGGGGCGAGCGAGGTGAAGACCTTCTGGCCGTGGAACGTGTAGCCGCCCGTGCCATCGGGCCGAGCCTCGGTGATCGAGCCGAACAGCACCAGGTCGTTGCCCGGCTCGCTGATGGCGAAGCCGAACACCTCCCCGGCCGCGGCCTCGCGGAGGACGGTCTCCCCCGCGGCGCGGGTCGCGTCCTGGGTGGCGTGGGCCGCGAGGTGGCGCCCGACCCCCACGATGATCTGGTGCATGTTGATGCCCAGCGCCGTCGCCGGGGACGCCTTGGCGAGCCGGGTCTGCTCGGCGCAGACCTCCTCGAGGGTGAGCCCGCCCCCGCCGAACTCGGTCGGGACGAAGGCCGCGAGGTAGCCGGCCGCGCGGAGGTCGGCGAGGTCCTCGTCGGGGAAACGGTTGGCGGCGTCGACCTCGGGCGCGCGCTCGTGGATGCGGGCGAGCAGGTCGTCGGGCAGGAAGGTCATGCGGGTCCTTTCGTGGGCGGGGTCAGTCACGCGAGCCCTGCGGCAGCGTGACGCGCTTCCGGGTGGCCGGCCGCGAGGGCGGCGGCACGACGGGGCCGATGTCGCCGTCGGGTGCGGTGTCGAGGTCGACGATCACCGGCGCGTGGTCGCTGGGCAGCTTGCCCTTGCGGGCCTGCCGGTCGACCCAGGCGGCGCGGGCGCGGGCAGCGACGGACGCCGAGGCGAGGACGAGGTCGATGCGCATGCCGAGGTCCTGGTGGAACATGCCGGCGCGGTAGTCCCAGTAGGAGAACACGCGCTCGTCCGGCCAGCGCTCGCGCAGGACGTCGACGAGCCCGAACGCGGCCAGCGCGTCCCGTTCGGGGGCGGTCACGTGGGTGTGGCCGACGTAGGCGCCGGGGTCGAACACGTCGGCGTCCGCCGGGGCGATGTTCACGTCGCCGCACAGGGCGACGTCCGCCGGGCCGTCCTGCACGGTCGCGCGCAGCGCGTCCAGCCAGGCGAGCTTGTAGGCGTAGTGGTCGGACGCCACCTCACGGCCGTTCGGCACGTACAACGAGTGCAGACGGACGCCGTCGCAGGTGGCGCTGATCGCCCGCGCCTCGTCCCGGTCGGCGTAGTCGGGCTGGCCGGCGAAGCCGCGCTCGACGTCGTCGAGGCCGACGCGGGAGAGGAGCGCCACCCCGTTCCACTGCCCCTGGCCGTGGTGCGCGAAGGCGTACCCGCGCTCGGCCAGCGGCTCGGCCAGCAGGGTCGCGAAGGCCTCGTCGGTCAGCTTCGTCTCCTGCAGGCACACCACGTCCGGACGCCGATGGTCGAGCCAGGGCAGCAGGCGCGGGACGCGTTGCTTGACGGAATTGACGTTCCAGGTGGCGATCCTCACGCCCGTGAGGTTACCCGGGCACGGTCGGGGGCTGGGTAGCGCTCAGCGCGTCCGTGCCCGACTACGCGAAGGCCCGCTTCACGTACGGCGCGATGTAGCTGATGCCGTACTGGGGCACGACCTTCCGGATGGCAGCGTGGCGACCGTAGGCCTCCATCATGGTGCCGTCGCCGAGGTCGATGGTGACGTGGTGCACGGTGCCTGCTGAGTTGGTGTAGAAGATCAGGTCGCCGCGGCGGCGCTGCGCCACCGGCACGGACAGCAGACCCGGGTGGGCGTACAGTTCGCGGCTCGTACGGTAGGTCGGCTCGGCATGCTTGACGACGTTGATCGGCTGGGGGTCCCGCCCAGCGGCGTAGATGGCCTGCAGCACCAGCCCGGAGCAGTCGAAGCCGAGCTCGTACGGGCCCGCGCCACCCCAGGTGTACCGCGACCGCGCTGCGCCAGCGCGTACCGGACCATCGCCTCGGTGCGGTCTGCCGCGCTCGCGTGGATGGGCAGCTGGGGCTGCACCTGGTAGGCGTCCATGGTGAAGGCCCAGCCCGTGTTGAGCGCGGCCCACGTGGCCGGGCCGACGACGCCGTCCGGGTCGAGGCCCCGCCCGCGCTGGAAGGCGATCACCTTGTCGCGAGTGGTCGTGTCGTAGGTCTGGTCGGAGCCGAATCGCTCCATGCCGAGGCGCTTCTGGATGAGGTACACGCGGGTGCCGTTCCAGCCCAGTCGGATGTACACGCCGCCCGTCACCGGAGTGATCGCGTCGACATAGCCCAGCGGATGCGGCGGGAGCGGCGGCAAGGGCCCCTGCGAGCGCGGGGGCATAGGGCGTCCGAAGCCGGCGTTGAAGCGGTACAGGAACGCTGCCATCGCGTCGCGCTGGACGGGCTGGAGCGGCGGGCCGGCACGGCGGGTCCGGCCGTCGGGGATGATGGAGGTCCCCCACCGGAGGAGCACCCATGGCCTTCAACCCGTCGCTCGCCGCGAACGTGCTCGGCGAGCCCCTCGAGCCGTGCGGGTTCGACCCGGTCACCGGGTTCTTCCGCGACGGCACGTGCCACACCTCGCCCGAGGACCACGGCAGCCACACCATCTGCGCGGTGATGACGGCCGACTTCCTGGCGCACCAGCGCGAGCTCGGCAACGACCTGGTCACCCCGCGGCCGCAGTGGGACTTCCCCGGGCTGCGGCCCGGCGACCGGTGGTGCGTCGTCGCGGTCCGCTGGTTGCAGTCGGCCGCGGCCGGCCGGGCCGCACCGGTGGTGCTGGCGTCCACGCACGTGCGCACGCTCGAGGTGGCGTCGCTGGAATTCCTGCAGCAGTACGCCGTCGACGTGCCCGACGACCCGAGCTCGCTGCTCTGAGCCGACGCCGGGCCGCCGCAGCGGGTCAGGCGTCCTCTGGTGCCGCCGGGTCGGCCGACGGCGGGGTCTGCTCCGGCGGGATGCGCATCTCGGCGTCGGTCGCTCCATCCGGGTCGACCGGGGTGGCCGGGTCGGTCGGCGCGACCGGGTCGTTCGGCGCCTCGGGGTCGGTGGGCACGGTCGGGTCCTGCGGCAGCGGGTTGTTGGTGTTGTTCGGCAGGCCGAGCTGGCCCTCGATGAAGTCGCCGGCCCGGTCGACCTGGGCGGAGTACTTGCCGCCAGTCTTCTCGTCGACGAAGTCCTCGATCTTGTCGATGACGCTGCGGGCCCGGTCGGGGTTCTGCTGCGCATGGTCCTTGGCCTTGTCGACGTACTCGCCGGTGTCGTCGAACTGCTGGGGCTGGTCGATCATCGCGCTCCCTTCGTGCGGTCGTGCCCACCCCGGTGGTGGGACCACCACGCTAGCGAGGCGAGGGTCCCGAGGGAATAGGGAGGCACGAATTGAAGCCGTTGGGTTGACACGCGTGTCGCGACGGAACTACATTTCTCGCAGGCATTCGTTCACTTGATTTCGAACCGCGAAAGGTGGTGGTCACCATGATGATCCTGACGACTGGCATCGTTGCCGGCACGGGTCTCGTCGCCGACACCGCCCCGGTTCAGCCGCGTCGCTCCTTCTGAAGCGCGCTCTCCCGCTGACATCGGCCCCGACCCGTCGGGTCGGCCGGCACCGGCGTTGACCCCTCCCGCGTGAGGCCTGCGCGCCGATCCCTCGGCGGCGGGCGTTTGCCCCACTTGTTCGTGACCCGCGTCGCGCCCTTTCCTGAAATGTGATCGCGCGGGTTTCGCCACGCCTATTTCCACCATTCCCCTGAATGGCGATCAATTGCGCCCCGCCCTCTTCAGGGACCCCATTTCGGAAGGGGGTTCCACCATGCACTGGTTCGCCATCGTGTTCAGCGCGCTGCGCGTCCTCCTGGCCGCGCCGGCCGACGTCCCGGGCGACGCCCTGTTCGACCGCGTCCCTCCTGAGGACTTGTGGGTGCTGCGCAACCGCTGACCCACCCGCCCCGCGAGACCCGCCCCCAGGGGCAGCTCCGGGTGGCAGGACCCCGAGAATCCTTGGGGTCCTGCCACCCGGAGATGTCGTCGGGGCGGTCAGCCGGCCGACGGGTGGGTCATGTCCATCGGGACGACCCAGGCGTCGAACTCCTCCTCGGTGAGCTTGCCCGAGCGCAGGGCCGCCTCGCGCAGGGTCGAGCCGGTGGCGTTGGCGTCCTTGGCAATCGCGGCCGCGGCGTCGTAGCCGATGTGCCGGTTCAGCGCCGTGACCTGCATCAGGTTCGAGTCGAGGTTGGCCTGGATGCGGGGCAGGTTCGGCTCGAGGCCCGACACGCAGTGTTCGTCGAACGAGGCGGACGCGTCGGCGATCAGCCCGATCGACTCCAGCACGGCGTGCGCCATGACCGGCTTGAACACGTTGAGCTGGAAGTTGCCCTGCGAGCCCGCGAAGGCGACCGTCGCGTCGTTGCCGAACACGCGTGCCACCACCATCGTCACGGCCTCCGACTGGGTCGGGTTCACCTTCCCGGGCATGATCGAGCTGCCCGGTTCGTTCTCGGGGATCTTCAGCTCACCGATGCCGTTGC
>DUOQ01000272.1 GCA_012838755.1 Propionibacterium sp.
CGGGCTCGGTGCGTCGCATGCGGGCCACGAGCGCGGCGTCGTCGACCACACCGCGGGCCAGGGCGTCCTTGGCCGCGCGCAGGTGGCCGAGCAGGACGCCGGCGTCCAGCGGCCGGTTGTGGCGCTCGCGGTTGGCGGCAGTCGTGACGAGGGCGTCCACATAGGGCGGGATGCCGCCGCGGCCGTCGCGCCACGTGGCCGAGACCTCCATCGACGGCGCCGAGACCTGGTTGTGCACGTGGCTGTAGGCGACCTGGATCGGCGTCTCGCCCTGGTGGGGCTTGCGGCCGGTGAGCATTTCGTAGAGCACGATGCCGAGGGAGTACACGTCGGAGCGCGCGTCGGCGCGGCCCTTGGTGACCAGCTCGGGGGCGATGTAGCTGACCGTGCCGATGACCAGGCCGGTCGTGGCGGCGTTCGAGTTGGCGGTGACCGCGCGGGCCAGGCCGAAGTCGGCGACCTTGACCTGCCCGCGGTCGGAGATCAGCACGTTCTCGGGCTTGATGTCGCGGTGGATCAGGCCCGCCGCGTGGGCGGCCGCGAGCGCGGCGGCGACGGGCTCGACGAGCTCGATGGCGCGGCGCGGGTCCATGGGGGCCTCGCGGGTGATCAGGTTGCGCAGCGTGAAGCCCTGCACGTACTCCATGACGATGTAGGGCCGGCCCGCGTCGGTGCCCTGGTCGAACACGCTCACCACGTTGGCGTGGGACAGGTGCGCGGCCGCCCGGGCCTCGGTGTCGAAGCGGGCGGCGAAGTCGTCGGCCTCGCCCAGCCCGTCGTTCATCACCTTCACCGCGACGGTGCGGCTGAGGCGCAGGTCGTTGGCGACGTACACGGTGGCCATGCCACCGCGCGCAAGCTTCTTGACGACCTCGTAGCGGTCGTCCAGCACGTGACCCACCAGGCCACTGTTGCGTTCAGTCGTCAACACGAATCTCCGGCATGGATCGGGGAAGTGAGGCATGCCAGGCCCGATCCGAGTGTGGCACGGTGCGCAATGTCGGCCGCGCCGACCCGCCGGGGTTGTGGCAGGCTGGAGACGTGACCGCACTGATGGGGATTGCCACCCGGCTCAAGCTCGCCCGCCTGATCCACATCGTCGCCGACGAGGGGGACGCCGTGGGCCCCGTTGCCCGCGCCTCCTACGCCGGGGGCGCCGACGCGGTGATGCTCGACGAAGGGTTGGCCGAGGTCGTGTTCGACGACTCGGCCCAGGCCGGGCTCGATGCGATCACCGAGGCGGCCCGCGCCACGCAGGGCCTCACCGCCTACTTCGGACGCCCCGTGCGCGCCGCGTCGCTGTCACCCGACCTGTTCCTGCTGGCCGACGACGAGGCCGACCCGGCCCGCACCCGCCGCATCGTGGGGGAGTGGACGCTGATCGGCCGCCGCTGCAACGAGAAGGAGGAGATCGAGGCGGCCCTGGCGCACGCCGACGTCGACTTCCTCGTCGTCGGGCCGGGCCTGCGGCTGATCCGGCACACCGCCGAGCTCGCGCCGGCCCACGACCCGAAGTCCAAGCCTTGGTTCGCCGTCGGTGGCATCACGATCGAGTCGCTGCCGGCCGTCATCAGGGGCGGCGCGATGCGCGCGGCCGTCGGTGGGGCGATCACTCGCGCCTCGAACCCCGAGGCCGCGGCGATGGCGATGAAGGACATCCTCCGCGAGGCATGGAACGCCGACCCGCGCATGGAGGCCGTCACGGCGTCCGCGTTCGGGCCGTCACCGAACCTCAGCTTCGGCAAGCCGGTGACCCCGCCGCCCACCGACCTGCGCCTCTAGGCCGGCAGCCGCTCAGAACGCGCGGCGCACCGCGGCCCTGGCCAGCGCCGTGAGGCCCGCGCGGCCGGCACCGGAGAGTTCTGCCGCGGTGAGCGCGGCCAGCGCGAGGTCGAACTCGCGCCGAATCTCCTCCTCGACCGCGTCACGCGCGCCCGAGGAGTCGATGATCTCGCGGGCCCGGTCGATGCCCGCCTCGTCGAGGTCGGGGTTGCCGAAGAGGGCGGCGAGTTCGGACGCTTCGTCCTCGGTGGCCCGCCCGAACGCCTCGGCCGCCAGCAGGGTGAGCTTGCCGACGCGCAGGTCCTCGCCGGAGTCCTTGCCCGTGAGCGACTCGTCGCCGTAGATGCCCAGCACGTCGTCGCGGTACTGGAACGCCCGCCCCAGCGGCTGGCCGAACGAGGTGAGCGACCCGAGCTGGGCGGCGTCCGCTCCGCCGAGCGCGGCGCCCAGCAGCAGCGGCCGGCGGATCGTGTAGGAGGCCGACTTCCACGTGACCACGGTCCTGACCAGGTCGGCGAGTTGATCGCGCCCCTCGGCGGTGCGGCTGATCGTGTACGGGTCGCGGGCCTGGGCGAGCACGTCGAGGTACTGCCCGGCCGTCACCTCGGTGCGCATCGCCTCCAGGTGCGGGCGCCCGCGCTCGAGCTGATCGGTGGTCAGGCCGGAGCGGCGGAACATCTCCTCCGACCACACCAGCAGCAGGTCGCCGAGCAGGATCGCCCCGGCGCGGCCGAACTGCTCGGGGTCGCCCCGCCAGCCGGCGTCGCGGTGGTCGGACTCGAACTGTCGGTGCGCCGCGGGGACACCGCGACGGAAGTCCGAGGCGTCCATCACGTCGTCGTGGACGAGGGCCGAGGTGTGCAATACGTCGAGCGATGCCGCGGCCTGCGTCACCGGGTCGGGGAGGTCGAGCGTGTCGGCGACCGCTGCGTACGCCCAGGCGCAGAACGCCGGGCGCAGGCGCTTGCCGCCGTCGGTGATGCTGCGGGCGCGCTCCAGGAGGGGGGCGGTGGCCGGGTGGAGGTCGCCCAGGATCGGGGCCTGCCGGTCGAGGAACGTCCCGATGGCTCCCGACACCGCGGTGCGGAAGTCGGCGGACACGGGGTTGGCGCACTCCAGTCTGACCACGCTGCGAGCCTACCGTCGGCGCTCGGGGGCGCCTGAACTAGGGTGGCCGCCATGCCCGAGACGATCGTCGACCGACTGCGCGAGACCGATCGTCCGACGTTCAGTGTCGAGTTCTTCCCGCCGTCGGACGATGCCGGCGTGCAGCAACTCATCGCCACCATCGAGGCCCTGCAGCCGCTGGAACCCGACTGGGTGTCGGTGACCTACGGCGCGACCGGGGCGAGCCGGTACAAGACGTTCGCGGCCGTGGGGGCGATCCGCGGCCAGACAGCCGTGAGCCTCATCGGGCACCTCACGATCGCGGGGCAGAGCGCCGCCGAGGTGGTGCGCGCGATCCAGGCCTACCAGCGCCTCGGCGTCACCCACATCCTCGCGCTGCGCGGCGACCCGCCCGCCGGGGGGTCGTTCCGGGCCCACCGCGAGGGACTGCGCACCGCCACCGACCTCATTCGGCTGGTCAAGTCCTTGGGCGACTTCACCGTGGGGGTGGCCGCGTTCCCCGACGGGCACCCCGAGAGCGACCTCGAGCTCGACGCGCGCATCCTGCTGGCCAAGGAGCAGGCGGGCGCGGAGTTCGCCATCTCCCAGCTGTTCTTCGACGCGGGATCCTACGCGGCGCTGGTCGAGCGGTTCCGGGCCCTGGGCGGCACGATGCCGATCATCGCCGGGATCATGCCGATCACGGTGCCGGGCCAGATCGAGCGGTTCGCCGGCCTGTCGGGGTCGCGCATGCCGGCCGCGTTCGAGGCCCAGTTGCGCGAGGTGGCCGACGACAAGGCGGCCTTCCGGGCCCGCGGCATCGACCTGGTCACCCAGCTGTGCCGCGACGTCCTCGCCGCCGGCGCGCCCGGGTTGCAGTTCTTCACGCTGAATCGCTCGACCGCGACCGCCGAGATCCTCGGCCGACTGCGCGCCGAGGCTGCGGTCGCGGCGTCCTGAGTCGCCGTCGGACGGGGGAGCGCCCGGGCCGTCATGGGCGGATCGGGGCCGCCCGGGACAAATCTCAGGCCCCAGCATGACTGGGGCGCAGGAACAGGCCGGATTCCGCGAATCACCCATGCCAGGTGACCCCAGACTGCCGCGACACGCGGGAAGGTCACCGACGCGTGGGAATGTCACGCGTTTCCCGAGTGACAAAGGTGAGTGTCGCGTCCCCCCCCAGCGGCCGTCAGTCAGCCGGACGCCACGCCCCCGGGCCACCCACGTCGAGGGTGACCAGCATCTGGGTCGCGCGGGTCAGCGCCACGTAGAGCACCCGGACGCCGCCGGGGCTCTGCTCGACGACCTCGTCGGGGGAGACCACGACGACCGCGTCGTACTCGAGGCCCTTGGCCTCCAGCGGCGACACGAAGATGACGCGCGCCAGGTTGGCCGGGTTCATCCGGGTACCCAGCCGCTGGGGCAGGGCGGTGCGCAGGTGCCCCAGCCGGGACGGCGGCGCGATGACGCCGACGGTGCCGCCGACCGAGTCGGTGAGCCGGTCGACGATGCGGACCAGGTCGCTGACGAGGGCCGACTCCGACGTGGTCAGCAGCTCGGGCTGGCGCCCGGTCGAGCGGACCGCGCGGGGCAGGTCGGCCTTGGGGAACGACTCCTTGACCACCTTCGCCGCCAGGTCGAACACCTCGGCCGGCGAGCGGTAGTTGACCGACAGCCGGAAGTCGCGGTGGGGGGCGTTGCCGATGAGGTCGCGCACGGCCCGGCCCACCTCGTCGAGGTCGGGCCACGAGCTCTGGGCGAGGTCGCCGACGATCGTCCACGACGCCTGGGAACCGCGGCGGCGCAGCATCCGCCACTGCATCGGGGTGATGTCCTGGCTCTCGTCGACCAGGAGGTGCGCGTAGGTCTCGTGGCGGTCCTCGCGGAAGTCGTGCTCGACCGTGCGGGACAGCTTGTCGGCGGTGGTCACGAACTCGGTGACGTCGCTGCCGCCCTCGATGAACAGCGAGGGGCCGGTGTCGGGATCCGCCGGCTCGGGGCCGAGGACGGCGACGAGTTCGTCCAGCAGGGCGGTGTCGGCGACCGTCCAGTCGTGGCCCTCGGCGTACGAGGCGGCGAGCAGCGCCTGCTCGGTCTCGTCGAGGACGCCCCCGGCGGCCTTCGCGACCACGCGCGGGTCGGCCAGCCGGCGGAGCACGGTGGCGGCCGACAGCGGCGGCCACCAGGCGTCGACGAACTCCTGGTAGGTGGCGGCATCGGTGATCAGGTCGGGGATAGCCTCGGGGTCGACGTCGACGTCGTCGGGCACCTGGGCGACCAGGGCGGCCACGAGCGCCTTCTCGGCGGACTCGCGGCCGAGGTTGACCCGCTGGTGGGCCAGCACGCCGGAGCGGATCCGGGCCAGTTGGTCCGCATCCAGCTTGAGGACGTTGCCCTTGACGGTGACCAGCAGGGTCGCGCCCGGGGCGTCCGGGTCGCCGAGCGGCAGGTTCACCAGGTTCTTCAGCACCTGCCCCATGCGCAGGCTGCCCTTGACGAACGCGGTCGCGGCGTCGTCGACCTGGTCGGCCGACAGTCCGTCGAGCACGTCGCCGGCGACCTGGCCGATGGCGCGCAGCGTCACCGAGTCCTCGCCCAGGGAGGGCAGGACGCGCTCGATGTAGTTCATGAAGACCGGTCCCGGCCCGACGACGAGGATGCCGCCGCGCTCGAACCGGCGCCGGTTGGAGTACAGGAGGTAGGCCGCGCGGTGCAGCGCGACCACGGTCTTGCCCGTCCCCGGGCCGCCGCTGATGATCGTCACGCCCGGGTACTCGGCGCGGATCGCCAGGTCCTGCTCGGCCTGGATCGTGGCGACGATGTCCTTCATCCGGGTGCCACGCGAGCGGGAGAGGGCGGCCATGAGCGCGCCCTCGCCGATGATCGGCAGGTCGTCGGTGTTGGCCTGGGCGTCGAGCAGGTCGTCCTCGATGCCGATGACGAGGTCGTTCCGGCACCGCAGGACACGGCGGCGCACGACGTCCATCGGCTGCTGCGGGGTGGCCCGGTAGAACGGCTCGGCGGCGCGGGCGCGCCAGTCGATCACGAGCGGCTCGTACTCCTCGTCGCGGACCCCGATGCGACCGATGTAGCGCACCTCGCGCTCCTCGGGCTCCTCGAGGTCGAGGCGTCCGAACACGAGGCCCTCGTGCTCGGCGTCGAGCACGGCGAGCCGCTTGGCGGCCTGGAAGGTGAAGGCGTCGCGCTCGAAAAGGGCCGTGCCGTCCTCCTCCCGGACCCAGGTCCCGCGATCGGAGCGGAAGATCTCCTGACCAGTGGCCGCTGCGCTGCGGGCTGATCGGGTCGCTTCGTCGAGGCGTGCGTACACGGCGTCCACGTGGGCCTGTTCGTGGGCCAGTTCGTGGGCGATCAGTTCAGAGTCGTTCAAGGCGGAGTTTCCCTGTCTGTTTTCGACCAGAGACCAACTCTACTCCTGTTGGCCACCGGGTCCACTCGCGGTGGTCAACGGGCGAGAGCCCGGTTCGTCGGCCGGATGTCCTCCCCGGTCAGGAACTCGTGCGCCGCGTACGTCGCCAGCGCGCCGCTGAGCAACTGCGCCCACGGCTCGGAGCCCCCGGGCGATGACGCCGAGGCGTGGAACCGGTCCGGACGCCCCGGGTCCCGGGTCCCCGGCCGGGCCAGGAGTTGGTCGACGAACGTGTCCCGGCGGCTCCACCGGGACGGCCGGTGCCACGTCATCCCCGGGTCGCGGGTGTCGATGACCGCCTCGGCGTCGGCGACGGCCGCCTCGTCGGGCACGACCCGGACGCCGCGCTCGGCCAGCCGGGTGTCCAGCACGTCGACGAGGGCGGACGCCGGGGCCGGCCCGTCGACACCCTGCAGCCGCCAGCGCCCGAAGGTTCGCTCGACGGCGAGCCGGGAGGTGAGCCAGGCGGGGGCGTCGGTCGGGGCCAGCCCCCGCTCCGTCGCGACGGCGCGGACGCGGTC
>DUOQ01000273.1 GCA_012838755.1 Propionibacterium sp.
AGCCGGGCGCCGGCGTCCGGCCAGACGAGGGCGGACGCCGCGGCCCCGGTCACCCACGCGGCCAGGACCAGCAGGATCGGGACGGCGCGCGGGCCGAGGGCGAGCTGGGCCAGCTCGGCGCGCTCGGCGGCGATGGTGAGCACGAGGAAGGCGGCCAACAGCGGGATGAGCGCGGCGAGGTCGACGCGGAACCACAGCGCGGCGGCGGCCAGCGCGGGGATGGTCGAGAGCACCTGCACCGCGACGAGCGGCAGCGGCGCGCGCCGCCACAGCGCCAGGTAGACCGCGAGGAACGCGACCGCGCCCTGGACGAGCAGCAGCTGCCCGAGGACGGGGAGGCCGGCGGCCAGGGTGATGCCGCCGGACCCCAGCAGGGCCGGCGCGAGGTAGGCCCAGGGTTGGCGCAGGGCCTGGGCCCGCTCGAGGGAGATCAGGGTGCCCATGAACCCGAGCACCATCACCATCCCGTGCACGCCGGGCAGGTGCGCGGCCGGCACGGGGGCCCAGACGCCGAGCGCGACGAGGGCGGCGTCGAGGCCGGCGAGCAGGCTCGCCCCACCGAGCGCGAGGATCGCCACCCGCCAGCGCCGGGAGGATTCACTCGGGCGAGGTTCCAGGTCTCCCGGCCTCGGCGCGGCGCTGGCGGGGGCGGTCATGGGGTACGTGCGAGGTGCGCCGTCAGGCGCGGGCGAGCTTGAGGGTCCAGGCCTCCGGACCCTCCTCGAGGTAGCTGACCTCGATGGCGTCGCCGTGGGCCTCGCGCACCTGGGCCAGCAGCGGCAGCGGGTTGTGCGGGGCCACGAGCGCCAGCGCCTTGCCGGGGGTGAGGGACGCGACCGCGCCCAGGATCGCCGCGTGGCGGATGGCGTGCGGGATCGCGCGCGCGTCGAGCACGGGCAGGTCCTCGTCGTGGTGGCCGCAGGTGCAGGTCGGCTTCTCGACGACGGGCAGGTCGGTCATGGGTGTACTCCTCGGGGACGGTTCTGCGAAAAGGCCCCTGTCGGGCCCTCCGGGATGAAAGGGTGGCCCCGTGAGTCCGGGTTCGGGGCCACCCTGTGTCCCTATTTATACAGCATTCCCTGTAACTATTCCAGTGGGTCCACTACCATGGACGTCGTGACCGCAGCACAACCCGGGCCCCGCCGCCCGTCGACCCAACCGGCACTCCCGCCGGCGCGCGCCCGCGTGGCCGCACTGCTCGACGAGCTCGGGGCCAACACCACGCTGGCGGCCCTGGCCGAACGGGTCGGCGGCCACCCGAACGCCACGCGGGCCCACCTGGACGCCCTCGTCCAGGACGGCCGGGCCACCGCGCAGCCCCTCCCCCGCTCCGGCCCCGGACGCCCCGCGCTCGGCTGGACGCTCACCGCCGACGGACGCCGCGCCATCGCCGGAGACCCGTCGACCGCCGCCTACGCCGAGATCGTCCAGGTCATGGTCAGCCACCTCGCCGAGGTCCCCGAGTCACAGGAACTGGCGCACTCGATCGGCGTGGCCTGGGGCACCGAGCGCGTGGACGACCCGTCCCGCGAAGCACTCATCGGCGTGCTGGCCGACCTCGGCTTCGACCCCGAGGAGGACGGCGACACCATCCGCCTGCGCGCCTGCCCGATCCTCGACGCCGCCACCGAGCACCCCGAGGTCGTCTGCGCCATCCACCAGGGCCTCGTCTCCGGCGCGTCCGGGAGCACGGGCGTCCGGTTGCTGCCGTTCGCCGAGCCCGGCGCCTGCCGCATCGACGTGGCCTGAGCTGCGGCGCCCCCTTGTTGCACTTCGAGGCGGCGTTTCTATCGCTGGAGCGATAGAAACG
>DUOQ01000274.1 GCA_012838755.1 Propionibacterium sp.
GCGCGGGCGCGGGCTGCCAGTCGGACGCCGCGAACGACCGCCCGGACAGGGCGGTCTCGATCTCGTCCCAGCGACGGGTGTGCGCCGCCAGGAGGCACCCGACCGTGGACCGCAGATGGTCCGCGACGCGCCCGCGGTCGTCCCAGACCGCCTCGGCCGCCGTGGCCGCCTCGCTGGTGGTCAGCGCGGTCATCGGCACCGCCCAGCCCTCCAGCCCGTGGTGGGTGAGGGCACCGTCGATCCGCACGTCGGCGTAGCGGTCGGGCACCAGGGCGAGCACCGGGACGCCGCGCGTCGCCGCGAACACCACCGGGTGGTAGCGGCTCGTGACGACGAGGTCGGCCCCCAGGACGGCATCGGCGCCCTGCTCGGCCGTGGGCAGGGGCAGCTCGACCACCCGGCCCGAGGTGGACGCGGCGACCACCTCGGCGTGGAAGCCCAAGTCGCCGTCGGCCCCGCCGGGGTGCGCCATGTGCGGCAGCAGGTCGACGCGTGCGCCCGCATGGGTGGCGACGCGGTCGAGAAGGGCGGCCAGAGCACGCACGGCGTCCTCGCGCGCGAGGGGCCCCGTGCCCGGGGCGAAGGTGGCGACGATCCGCGGGTCGCCCTCGGCTGCGACCGGGGTCGGGGCGTCGAGGCGCCACGCGGCCGCGTCGTCGAGGCCGCCGACGATGGCGGGGTGGCCGGGCGCGAGGCTGCGGGCCAGGGCCACGGAGTGGTGTTCGCGCACGCTGACCAGGGCCGCGCCGCGCAGCGCGTCGCCGAGCACCTCGGCGTCGTGCCCCGACAGCGTGGGCCCGACCGTCTGCCCGGTGACCACGACGGGCTTGCCCAGGCGCCGGGCGACCACCATGGCCGCCAGGCGTTCGTACAACAGCCAGCCGTACGGCGTGTTGAGGTTCCCGCCACCGGCGACGAGCAGGGCGTCGACCCCGCGGAGGGTGTCGATGAACGCGAACGCCGGGTCACCGGCCGGGAGGGCTCCCGCGTCCCCGTCGAGCACGGCGGTGATGGCCTCGAGGTACCGCTCGCGCGCGGCCGGCGCCCAGGGGAACGCCAGGGTCGGGGCGGCGTCGACCGGGCCGAAGTAGTGCTGCGTGTGCCGGATGTTGCGGGTCAGCATCACGGGCCGGACGCCCCGGGCGCGCAGTGCGTCGCGCACGGCGTGCCCGATCGCCTCGTCGCCGACGTGGTAGACCGGCTGGCCGATGTCGGCCACGACCGCCACGCGCATGATTGCCCCCGCCCCCAGTGTGGGTCACGAGTCTAGGGCAGGGTGATCGGTTCCCGGCCACGCAGGGCCGCGCGCGGTGCCTCGGTCAGCCGAGCTCGATGAGCGCCTCGCCACCGGCGACGGACTCGCCCTTGCTCACGAGGATGCGCGCCACCTTGCCGTCGGACGGGGCGGTGATCTCGGTCTCCATCTTCATGGCCTCGAGGACGCAGAGGACCTGGCCGGCCGTGATCTCGTCGCCCTCCTCGACCAGGATGCGCGACACCGATCCCGACAGGGGGGCGGTCACCGCGTTGGCGGAGGTGGCCTGGACGGACGCGGTGGCGGCGACGGGCGTGTTCATGCCGCCCGCGCCCCCGATGACGATCGACCCGACGGCGGGCTTCTCCTCCTCCGCGACCTCGACCTCGATGTCGTAGGGGATGTTGTTGACGGTCACCTTGAGCTTCATGGTGTGCCTTTCGGGGTCAGCGCAGGTGCAGCGGGGCGTGGACGTGCTGGGAACGGCGGGTCGTGCTCTGCCACGACGACGACCGCGTGAAGTGCGCCTGGCGGCGCTTGGCGCGGTGACCGAGGTAGGCGGCGACGGCCGCGGCGATCGCGACCACCGTCTCCTCGGGCACGTTCTGCGCGTTGATGAGCTTGATGCCCTTGATCTCGGTCTCGAGGCTCTCGACCCGCTCGGTCAGCCGGCGGACGGCGTCGAGCAACTGGGCGTTGATGTCGTCTGACATGGCTCTCCGATCACACCGGCCCGAGGCCGTGCTTCTTGGCGGGCCGCAGCTCGCGCTTGTTGACCAGGATCTCCAGCTGCATCGCGATGTAGCGGCGGGTGTCGGCCGGGTCGATCACGTCGTCGACGAGCCCGCGGGCAGCGGCGACGAACGGCGTGCTGTAGGTGTCCTTGTACTGCTGGACCATCTCGGCGCGGCGCGCGTCGGGGTCGTCGGACGCCTCGATCTCCTTGCGGAAGACCACGGCAGCCGCGCCCTCGGCGCCCATCACCGCGATCTCGGCGGTCGGCCAGGCGAACACCGTGTCGGCGCCCATGTCCTTGGCGCACATCGCCAGGTAGGCGCCGCCGTAGGCCTTGCGCAGCACGACCGTGACCTTCGGCACGGTGGCGGCGGCGTAGGCGTACAGCATCTTCGCGCCGTGGCGGATGATGCCGCCGTGCTCCTGTGCGACGCCGGGCAGGAAGCCGGGGACGTCCACGAGCGTGACCAGTGGGATGTTGAACGCGTTGCAGAACCGGATGAAGGCGCTGCCCTTGTCGGAGGCGTTGATGTCGAGGACGCCCGCGGCCGCCATCGGCTGGTTGGCCACGAAACCGACGGTCTTGCCGATGACGCGGCCGAAGCCGATCACGAGGTTCTTGGCATACCCGGCCTGCACCTCGAGGAAGTCGCCGTGGTCGACCAGGCGGCCGATGACGTCGCGGACGTCGTAGCCCTTGTTCCCGTCGGTCGGCACCAGGTCGTACAGCGTCTCGTCGTGCTCGACGTACGGGTCGGGCTCGACCATGGGCGGGTCCTCGGTGTTGTTCTGCGGCAGGAAGCTCAGCAGCTTCTTGGCCACGAGGAGGGCCTGCTCGTCGTCGTCGACCACGAAGTGGTTGACGCCCGAGATCGCCTGGTGGGTGTCGGCGCCACCGAGGGTGTCCTGGGTGACGGTCTCGCCGGTGACCTGCTTGATGACGCCCGGGCCCGTGATGAACATGTGGGCCTTGCGGGTCTGGATGATGAAGTCGGTCAGCGCCGGGCTGTAGGCCGCGCCGCCGGCGCAGGGGCCCGAGATGATCGAGATCTGAGGCACGACGCCGGACAGTTCGACGTTGGTGTAGAACACCGCGCCGTAGCCGTGCAGGGAGTCGATGCCCTCCTGCACGCGGGCGCCGCCGGAGTCGTTGATGAAGACGAAGGGGGTGCCGCACTTCATCGCGGCCTCCATCATCTGCACGACCTTGAGGCTGTGGGTCTCACCGGCCGAGCCGCCCACGACGGTGAAGTCCTGGCTGGCGATGTGCACCGGGCGGCCGAAGACCGCCCCCGTGCCCGTCACGACGCCGTCGGCGGGCATGTCGGCGGCGTCCATGCCGAACGCCGTGGTGCGGTTGCGGCGGAACAGGCCGATCTCCTGGAACGTTCCCTCGTCGACCAGCGCGGTGATGCGCTCGCGCGCGGTCAGCTTGCCGGCGTCCCGCTGCTTCTGGAGGCGGGCCTCGCCACCGCCGAGGCGGGTGGTGACGCGTGCCTCGTTCAGGCTCTCGACCTGCTTGCCCATGGCGGGCGTCTTCTTGGCCATGTTGCTCATGCCCTTTCGACGGTGACGTTGTGCTCGCGGCCACCCAGGGTGACCGTGTAGGAGATGGGGCCCTTGACCGCGCCCGCGGCGTCCTTGGCGGACTCGGCGGCCTTGGCCATCTGCTCGGGGGTCTTGCCGACGCTCTTGGGGCCGTCGGCGCGGGTGGCGAAGAAGCCGGGGGCGACCGAGGGGAACATGGCGTAGGTCAGGACGTCCTCGGCGCTGCGGTTGGCGCCCGGGAGTTCCTGGGCCTCGGCGACGAGCTTCTCCCACTCGGGCTCGAGGTGGTCCGCCGGGCGGTCGGTGATCGGCTCCTTCTTGGTCTGGCTGTGCGCGATCTCGATCACCTCGGGGTCGCGCTCGCCGATGCACTCGCCGTAGTAGCCGAGCATCAGGTCGGCGAACTCACCGGTCAGGACCTTGTACTTGCCCATCAGGACGTTGAACACGGCCTGGGTGCCGACGATCTGCGACGACGGGGTGACCAGCGGCGGGTGGCCGGCGGCCGCCTTGACCAGCGGCACCTCCTCCATGACCTCCTTGATGCGGTCGCCCGCACCCTGGGCCTTGAGCTGGCTCTCCATGTTCGAGAGCATGCCGCCGGGGATCTGGCTGGAGAAGATGTCGGTGTCGACCAGCGTCGCCGACTCGAACTCGGCGTACTTGGGGCGCACCTTCGCGAAGTGGTCGCGGATCCTCAGCAGGCGGTCCATGTCGAGGTCGGTGGTGTACTCGGTGCCCTCGAGCATCGCCACGAGCGACTCGGTCGGGTTGTGGCCGGGCCCGAGGCTCATCGAGCTGATCGCGGTGTCCACCACGTCGGCGCCGGCCTCGATGGCCTTCATCAGGCTGACCAGCGTCACGCCGGTGGTCGAGTGGCAGTGCACGTTGACCTGGACGTCGCCGTAGGTGTCCTTGATGCCCTTGACGATGTCGTAAGCGGGCTGCGGCTGCAGCAGGGCGGCCATGTCCTTCAGGGCGATGGACTCGGCGCCCATGTCGATCAGCTGGCCGGCGAGCTTGATGTAGCCCTCGGTCGTGTGCAGCGGGGAGATGGTGTAGCAGATGGTGCCCTGGGCGTGCTTGCCGGTCCTGGTGACGGCGTTCATGGCCCGCTCCATGTTGCGCGGGTCGTTGAGGGCGTCGAACACGCGGAAGACGTCCATGCCGTTCTCGGCGGACTTCTCGACGAACTTGTCGACGACGTGGTCCTGGTAGTGGCGGTAGCCGAGCAGGTTCTGGCCGCGCAGCAGCATCTGCAGGCGGCTGTTGGGCATCAGTTCACGGAAGGTGCGCAGGCGCTCCCAGGGGTCCTCGTTCAGGAAGCGGATGCAGGCGTCGTAGGTGGCGCCGCCCCAGCACTCCACACTCCAGAAGCCGGCCTTGTCGATGTCCTCACAGGCGTCGACCATGTCCTCCATGGCCATGCGGGTCGCCATCAAGGATTGGTGCGCATCGCGCAGAGCAAGTTCAGTCACGCCGATGGTTCGTGGGCTCATGGGTACATCCTGCCACGGCGCCTACTACATGTCGTCGTGGTAACCAATAATTCCATCTGTTGGCCGTGCCGCTTCCGCCATCCGGACGCCGAGGTCCGGCAGGCGGGATCCAGGTGGGGCCGATACGATCAACGGGTGCAGCACGACGAACAGCAACGGCCAATCCCCCTTACCTTGGTGGTGATGCCGGCGTGGAACGAGTCCGATGTCATCGCCGCCACGGTGACCGAGGTGCTCACCGCCATGCCCGAGGCAGACCTGCTCGTCATCGATGACGGTTCGACAGACGATACGGCGGCCCTCGCGCACGCGGCGGGGGCGTCCGTGCTCACGCTGCCCTACAACATGGGCGTGGGCGGCGCTCTGCGCGCGGGCTTCAAGTATGCGTGGCGCAACGGCTACGAGCAGGTCATTCAGGTAGACGCCGACGGCCAGCACGACCCGCGAGACATCCCGAAGGTGCTGGCCGGCCTCGAACACGCGGACATCTCGATCGGAGCTCGCTTTGCCGGAGAGGGCGCGTACGAGGCCCGCGGACCTCGCCGCTGGGCGATGCGGCTCCTCGCCACCGCCCTGTCGGCCGCCGCGCACACCCGCCTGTCGGACGTCACCTCAGGCTTCCGAGCCGCTAATCGCCGCACGATCCGGCAATACACCCACCACTATCCCGCGGAGTATCTCGGCGACACCGTGGACTCGCTGATGACCGCGATCAGAATGGGCTACACCGTGACCCAGGTGCCGGTCGCCATGCGGCCCCGGCAGGGGGGCACGCCTTCGGCCAGTCCGGTGAAGGCGATGATCTACCTGTTCCGGTCTGCGTTCGCGCTCCTCATTTCCACCACGCGCAGAAAGAGTTCGGTCGCATGAACGTCACCATCACGTTCCTCGTCGTCGGTGCACTGTTCGTCCTCGTCTTGTTCTGGGTGCTGCGCAGTGGGCGAATCCGCGAGAAGTACGTCGCGCTGTGGGGGCTCATCGGCGTCGCTGGCGTGGTGCTGGCCATCTGGCCCGACTTGCTCAGTGGGCTGACCCGTCTGCTGGGTTTCCAACTGCCGGCGAACCTGCTGTTCTTCTTGGCCATCCTGCTGCTGCTCGGCGTGTGCCTGCACCTGTCTGTCGAGGCGTCCAAGCTCGAGGACGAGACCCGCACGCTGGCCGAGGAGGTCGCACTGCTGCACCTCCGCATCGACCGGCTGCAAGGCCAGAGAGCCGACGAGAGTACGCCGCCTCGGACCTGAGGCCGGGCTCAGCGCGCCCGACGGCTGCGGACGCCCGAAACCAGCTCCACGTACTCCCGACTGCGAGCTGACCAAGTCCAGGCGGCGATCTCCTCGGCCCCCCAGACGGCTTCTGGGGCGTCGGCCAAGCGTGACCGCACCCCGGCCAACAGTGCGTTGGTGGAGCGATCCACAACCGTGATGGGGGCCCCTTGGGCAGCGAGGAGCGACGTACCGGGGACGGGGTAGGTCACCACCCGCGCACCGACGGCGAGCGCTTCGAGCAGCGTCGTCTGAAAGCCCTCCGAGAGCCGCGTAGGGTTCACTAGGATGGCCCCGGCGAGCGCCGTGAAGACCTCGGCCATCGGCACCCGCCCGCGGATGGCCAGCCGCCCGCCCAAGCCCAAGGCAGCGGCATGACGCCGCAGCTCCGACAGGTCCTGCCCGTCACCCAGCACCTCGGCGGTCACGTCGTCGTCGACGCTGGCGACGACCTTGAGGAAGTCTTCCCAACCCTTGCCGGGCACGATCCGTCCTACGAACACGAGGTGCCGCCGGAGGTGGGGGGGAGTACCCGCTACCTCCGGGGCCTCAATCGCGTTGTAGAAGACATGGCCACCTACCCCGGACAAGGCGCGAACGAACGCGACGACCTCCTCAGACACCCCGAGGACGGCGTCCGCGCCGCGCAGCGACAGCCGCCCGAACGTCTCGTCGACGACCCGGCTGCCCACCTTGATCACCGGGCTCGGCGAGGCGACGTGGCCGCTGCCGTGTTCGGTGTGCACGACAGGGAGGCGGGCGGCCCGCGCGGCGGCGACGGCCAGCCAGGTGAGCGGGAAGAAGCGCGTGTGCGTCGAGACGAGGTCCGCGCCGCTGCGGGTGATCGCCCGCCACAGGCCGCGTGCGGCGCCCAGCGTCGGGAAGCCGAGCAGCCCGCCGATCTGGAACGCCTCGGGCCAGCGGTGCACCTCGACACCCTGCTCCGTGGCGGTGGTGCGCCGGGTCCCGGCGTCGGACATCGTGTGGACCACCACCTCGTGACCGGCCGCGGCGAGGTGGCGGGCGAGGCTGCTGACGTGGTTCTCCAGGCCCCCCACCCGCGGGGGGTAGTTGTTGACCACGAAGACGATCCGCATGCCCGCTCCTCCCGCGGGGCACGACCGCGCCCCGCTCAGCGCCACTCTATGCTGGCCCCAGGCCCGCCAGCCGGGATGAACGAGACGAAGGGGCGCCATGCAGACCGTGTCCGCCGTGGTGCCGTTCCACAACGACGGCGCGACGATCGCGCGCACCCTGGACTCGCTCGCCACACAGACCCACTCCCCCCTCGAGGTCGTCGTCATCGACGACGCCTCGAGCCCCGACCAGGCGCAGGCGCTCGACGCCCTCGCCGAGGGCTGGCCGACCGACCGCCCCCCGCTGCGCGTGCTGCACCTGGCCACCAACGCGGGCCCGGCCGGCGCCCGCAACCAGGGCTGGGCGGCGGCGTCCGGTGACTGGATCGCCTTCTGCGACGCCGACGAC
>DUOQ01000275.1 GCA_012838755.1 Propionibacterium sp.
CCCGGGCCGTCCCCGTGCCCGTGCGCGCCGTCGACACGACGAGCCGCAGTGAGGCCCGCACCGCCGCCGAACCGACCCCCTCGGCCACCCCGTCCGAGGCGTCCGGCGAGGCGCTGGCCGCGAGCGAGCCCGCCGAGGCAGGGACCACCGAGGACGTTGCCCCGACCCCCGAGCCGACCGCCGACGACGCGTTCGTCGGGGGCTCCTGGGCCGACGCGTTCGGCACGGTCACCGGCACCCAGTTCGCCCAGAAGGCGCTCGAGGTGCGCGCGCAGTCCGGCGACGGCGCGGCCGTCCTCGGCAAGCTCGCCTCCGGCGACAAGGTCAGCGTCACCGACAAGGTCGTGGACGGCTGGACCCAGGTGGCGTTCAACTCCCAGGTCGGCTGGATCCGCTCCGAGCTGCTCGGCGCCAAGGCGCCGGTGAAGGAGGCCCCGAAGGAGGCGGCCGGGGGCTCCGGTCAGGCCACCGCGCGCACCAGCGGCAAGCTGCAGTGGCCCACGGCCGGCAGCATCGGCTCGCGGTGGGGCATGCGCAAGCACCCGATCCTCGGTTACACGCGGATGCACGGCGGGGTCGACATCGGCGGCCGCGTCGGGCAGCCCATCTACGCCGCCGAGGACGGCGTCGTCACGAAGGCGGCGCACGGGCACAACAGCGGCTCGGGCAACAACGTCCGGATCGACCACGGCAAGCTGTCGGGCAAGTCGGTCGAGACCGCCTACCTGCACATGAGCAAGATCTCGGTGAAGGCCGGCCAGAAGGTCAGGCGCGGCCAGGTCATCGGGACCGTGGGCAACACGGGCCTGTCGACCAGCCCCCACCTGCACTTCTCGGTGTACCTCAACGGCGCGAACTCCAACCCGGCCCCCTGGCTGGGCTGAGCCCCCTCACACGCCCGGCTCGTAGGGCAGTTTGCCGGCCTCCACGGCCGCGACGAGCTGCGCGTGGTCGGCCTCGGTCTGGTCGGCGTAGGCGCGCGCCCAGCGGACGAACGCCTCGACGGCGGCGTCCTTCTTGCCCAAGTAGCCCGAGATGATGGACGCCCCCGACGTGCGCGCGTGCCCCTTGGCCAGCAGGTGGCCGACGATCCCGGAGTAGTCGACCAGCGCCTCCGGCGTCATCGCGTCGAGCGGGACGCCGCCCTTCATGTTGCGGTACTGGCGCACGTAGTACTGGTGTGCGCCGACGGTGGTGTACCCCAGCAGCGGGTCGGACACGGTCTGCAACTGCTGCTGGTACTCCACCACCCGCTGGCCCTGGTGGGCGTGCCAGGCCGTCTCGCCGTGGACGAACGGGGCCAGCACCGAGCGCTGCGCCTGCTTGAGCTGGAGGAACAGCACGTCGTCGGGCCGCGAGCCCACGAGCAGTGCCACCCAGGCGCGCATGCCGACCGACCCGACGCCGACCACCTTGTGGCCGATGTCGACCAGCGTGTAGCCGCCGACGATGCGTCGCCACTGGGGGGTCAGGGTGGGCAGGTAGGCGTCCAGCCCGATCGCGATGGCCTCGAACTCGGCCTCGTCGGGGTGGGTGACCAGGGGCGGGTCGTCGACGATGTGCGTGGCGTTCGTCGAGCCCCCCGCCAGCTTGGGCAGCTTGCGGTCGGACGTGCGCTTGCGCGCCGCCTTCGCCGCGCGCTGGATCTCCTCGCGCAGGCTGGCCTCGGTCGCGGTCTCGTGCAGGGCGTCCACGTCGAGGTGGTTGAACGCGCGCCACAGCAGCGGCTGCTTGCTCAGGAAGCTGACTTCGTCCCGGTACGCGGCCACGCACGCCCGGATCGCGTCGGCGCACTGCTCCTCGGACGTGCCGTTGTCGCGGCCCAGCACCCAGATGGACGCCGTGAGCCGGCGGAGGTCCCACTCCCAGGAGCCGGTGTGGGCCTCGTCGAAATCGTTGAGGTCGATGACCTGGTTGCCCTCGGGGGATCGGTAGAAGCCGATGTTGCCGATGTGCGCGTCGCCGCAGGCGGTGGTCTGAACGCCGGTGGCCGGCAGGTGGGCGACGTCATGGGCCATGAGGTTGGCGGTGCCGCGCAGGAAGCCGAACGGGGACGCCGCCATCCGCGCGATCCGCACGCCCATCAGCCAGGGCAGGCGGCCCTGGTGGGAGCGCTCGATGATCGCCACGGGGTCGGGGCGGTCGGGGGTGGGGAGCCAGTCGCCCAGGGACTCCCAGGGGGTGTCGGTGCGCAGTGACTTGCCGTGGTCGACGCGTTCGTCCCGGTTGGTGGCGGGGATCCGGAAGGAGGTGAACGCCTCCGCGAAGTGGGTGTGCTGGCCGTCGGCGGTCATGCGTCCCATCATGGCCCGTCGCAGCCCCCGGCGGGAACTCCCGCGGTCTCGCGGGGTCGAGAATTTCATTTCCTGAAGATTGGATAGAGTGGTGCCCGTGACCACAACTGCAACGACCTCGAACGGCAAGCTCACCTTCCTGCGGGTTGCGGCCGTCCTGGCCTCGATCGGGGCGATCCTCTCGCCGATCCTGGCCCTCGGCCCGCTGACCAACTCCGGCCCGCTGCACGCGATGCACGGGATGCTGGGCAACCTCAACTTCGTCCTCGCCATCGTCGCCGGCATCGCGGGCATCCTGTGGGGCCGCTCCAGCGGCAACAAGGGCCTCATGTACCACGCGCTCTCGCTGCCCGTGCTGGCCGTCATCCAGATCGCCCTGGGCGAGATGCACCTGACGATGATCCACATCATCCTCGGCTTCGCGTACCTCCTGGCCGCGGTGTCGCTGTTCACGCTGACCCTGCGCCGCAAGGACACGGCCGCCTGAGAGACCCGTTCCGGAACACCGATCGACCCGAACCCGGGGCGTCCTCACCCACGAGGACGCGCCGGGTTCGTCATACTGGGCCCATGCCCCGTTCCGGACTTGCTCTCACCGTCGGATTCGCCGCCGAAGCGGTGCGCGAGAGTGCCCCTCTCGTCCACTGCTGCGCGCCGCGCGCCGCGACCTCCTTCGTCGCCGACGTGTTGCACGGTGCCGGAGCCCGCTCGGTCGTCACCGGCACCAGCCCCGACGCCCTCAACGCCGCCCTGACCGCCGATGCCGCGATGCTCGACCTGAGCACCCTGGTGTCGGAGTGGTCCGACGCCGTGAACCCGATCGCCGCCCAGCTCCGCTCCGAGTCCACGCCGTGGGTGCTGGACGCCACGCCGCTGGGCCGCGCCCCCCTGCGGGCCGACCGCATCCGCGGGCTGATCGGCCACCGGCCGACCGTGGTGCGCGCCTCCTCGACCGAGGTGGACGGCGTCCGGCTCGACGTGACCGACGGCGCGCTCGCCCTGGGCGAGTCCGCCGAGCGCGTGCTCTTCGAGGGCGAGGAGGTCGCCGTGCTCACCGGGTCGCCGATGCTCGCGCAGGTCGCGGGCGTCCGCGCTGCGGTGTCGGCGCTGATGGCCGCCTGCTCGGCGGTGACCGGCCCGCTCGAGGCCGCCCTGGCCGGAGCGGCCTGGCTCGCGCTGGCGTCCGAGCGCGCGGAGGAGCACGGCCGCGGCCCGGCCTCGTTCCGCGTCGCGCTGATCGACTCGCTGTGGACGGTGCGCGGCGATGAGATCGCCGAGTACCTCGAGCGGCGCTAGGGTTGCGCCGTGGCCACCTCGAAACTCGAACCGCTGCTGTCGCACGCCGTGTTCCGCTGGGCATCGGGCATCAACGCCCTGATCGCGCTCGCGCTGGGAGTGCTCGGGACCACGTTGGGCGGCAACCCCGACCTGCGCGCGATCCACGCGGTGCTGGCGATCATCTTCCTCGGCACCTCGCTCATCTCGGCGCTGACGGGGATGCGGTACGGCAAGCAGTCCAACACGAAGGGCCTCGCGCTGCTGGGTTTCGTCGTCTTTGGGCTCGGCGTCGTGCAGTACGGCCTGGGCGAGATGGCGATCACCTGGCCGCACATGCTGCTCGGGTTCGCGATCGTGCTCGCCGCGGGCATGCTCTTCGTCCGCTCGCTGGCGCAGCCCGTCGTCTACACCGGCCAGCGCGTGGCGTCCGACGAGACACCCCGCGACCCCCACCTCGGCTGATCTGGCACCCTTGGTCCCGTGCCCCCTTTCAACGTGTCCCGCGACCACTCGGGTGATGCCTGGTTCCGCCTCGGCCGGCTCGACGTCACCAGCACCGTGCTGCTGGTGTTCATCGGCGCCCTCGGGGTCGTGGCGTCGGCCTTCGCCCCGGTTCTCGCCGAGGGTGGCATCTTCGAGCCCCGCCTCGTGCTGCAGGGGCACGTCTGGCGGGCCTTCACGTGGCCGTTCGTCGACCGCATCTCCCTGTGGAGCATCCTGACCCTCGCCCTGCTGTGGTACTTCGGCCGCGACCTCGAGAACCAGATCGGGCGCCGCCCGATGATGTCGCTGTACATCGCCCTGTGGGCGATCCTCACCGCCGTCGGGTTCGTCATCGGCCTGGCGCTGGGGGGCGGGGCCATGGCCGGCCTGCGCAACATCCAGTTCATCATCCTGCTGCTCTGGATCCTCGAGAACCCCTCGCGCCCGTTCTTCTTCGGTATCCGCGCCTGGGTGATCGGCGCCGTGCTCGTCGCCCTGCAGGTGCTGAGCTACATCGCCGCCCGCGACTGGGCGGGCCTGATCAGCCTGCTCATCACCTTCGCCGTCGTCGCGCTGGTCGCCCGGCGCTTCGGGCTGCTCTCCGACCTGTCGTGGCTCCCCGGACGCCGCCGGTCCCGGCCGGCGCACAGCCAGGGTGGGGGCGTCCGGACGCCGCAGGCCGCGGCTCCCCGCGGGCCGCGGGCCTCACGCGCCGAGCAGAAGGCGGCGGCTCGCCGCCAGTCGGACGCCGAACGCATGGACGCCCTGCTGGAGAAGATCTCCGAACAGGGCATCCACAGCCTGACGCCGGCCGAGCGCAAGGAACTCGAGGCGCTCCGCGAGCGGCGTCGCAAGAGCCGCTAGGGCCGCAATCCCTGGAACGCGGTGGCCGCGAGCACGCTGAACAGCAGGAACGACCAGCCGCCGGTGAGGCGTCCCTGCTTGGTGTAGGGCTGCTCGATCGCGCCGGTGCGCGGCATCCCCCAGAGCAGGAAGACCGGGATCGTCACCACGGCCACGACGCTCGTGATCGCCCAGAACCAGGCCCAGCGGGTGGCCATCAGCGGTTCGGGCCCGCCGATGAGCAGCCCCAGGGTCAGCAGTCCGGAGACGATGCCCGCGATCCCGAGCCACGCCGGGACGCGCCACCCGGCGAGGTACCACGTCGGGCCGCCCCGGTGGTCCACCTCGGTGATGGTGATCGGCTGCGGGCTGTACTCCTGCAGGCGGTCGGTGAGCGAGCCGGTGATGATCGGCACCTCCGACGTCGTGTGCGTGATGACGTCCTCGTCCGGGACTTCCTGCTGGACCTCGGTCCAGCGCGGCAGGACGCCGTCGTGCCAGTGGATCTCCGCCCGGGCCGTGCCGGTGGCCCCGGCGTGGAGGCCACCCACGACCGTGACCTCGGCCACCGTCCCCGTACCCAGGGCCCTGACCAGCTCGGTGAAGGATGCCGGCCGGACGCCGAGGGTGACGATGCCGATGGAGACGGCCAGGAACAGGGCCAGCAGACCGAAACGCAGGCGCGCCACCCACGGGGAGACAGGGGTGCCGGTGTGCGGTTCGATCCGCACCGGGGACTCGGACGTCGTCATGTCACCCAGTCTGGACCCCTGCGGGGCCTGGCGCGTCCGGTTGTGGGCGGGTGCGGGTGCTACCCCGGGATGATCCTGGATGACCCGCGCCGGCCCCTAGTGTGCACTTCGAGGCGGCGTTTCTATCGCTCCAGCGATAGAAA
>DUOQ01000276.1 GCA_012838755.1 Propionibacterium sp.
ATGCGGTCGGGACGTGCGTTCGGGTTGGTGCACACCACCGGGGTCAGGGTGTTGTACGTCCACTTGAACGGCTCGGTCTTGACCAGCTTGCCGTTCTGGAAGAACTGCCGGCTGTAGTTGACCGTGAAGCCGCGCATGGCGCTCTGCGGGCTGCAGACGGCCGAGTTGTCCTTGATCGCGGGGCCCGGGTCCTTGAAGTTGCTCTGGACCGGCTTGGTGGCCTTGATCTCGTACTTCTTGGTCGACCACACGCGCACCGTGATGGAGCCCTGGGCACCCGGCTTGGGGTTGTTCGTGAAGGCCTGCATGAGCACGCCGTACTCGGTGTCGTTCTTGAACTTCATGTCGACCGAGTTGTAGTCGAGCGTGGCCTCGCGCCCCATCGGGTAGCGGCTGAAGTAGAGCGAGTGGGGCTTGTGGTAGATGTCCTCGAGGCCCGCGAAGAACATCGCGTTGAAGGTCGTCGTCGTGGTCTGCGAGATGCCGCCGCCCATGCGCTGCACGACCTTGCCGCCGTCGATGGCGCCGCCGGCCGCCCAGCCGCGCGCGAGCGTGCGGGGGCCGAGCACCTGGTTCATGTCGAAGACCTCACCCGGCTTGAGGAAGACCCCGTTGATCAGCTGGGCCGACTTGCCGATGTTCGTGATGCGGTAGGCGGTGGCCGGGTAGTAGGTGGTGAACTCGCCGGTGATCTCCTTCACGCCCAGCTTCTCGGCCATCTCGGTGGTGAACTTCGCCTTCTGCTGGGCGACCGTCACCGTGGCGTTGCGCTCGGACGGCTTGACCATCGCCTCCTGGACGACCTTGGCGAACTCCTCGGCGTCGACACCCATGCCGTCGACCGACGGGATGATCTTGGGCTTGCCGCCCTCGAAGGTGAAGCGGGCGTCCTTCGGCTCGTCCATGCCCAGGCCGGCGATCGCCTTGGTCGCGCGCTCCATGAGTACGTCCTGGTCGACGTTCGTCTTGATGGTGCCGTCGGCGGCCTCGAAGCTGAGGGCCGGGGCGATCATGTCGGGGGTGACCTCGAAGGTCTTGTCCCCCGCCTGCACGGTGACGGGGGCGGACACCGCGGGCCCGGCCACCTCGTCGAGCGCCTGCTGCGCCTCGGCGGTGGTGATGTCGGGCTCCTGCTCCTCGACCACGGCCTCGACCTCGGTGCTGGTCAGGTAGGCCTCCAAGAGGGCGTTGTGGGTCGCCTCGACGTCGAGCGCCTGCCCGGTGACGCCCTCGGTCAGGTTGGGCTGGCCCTCGACCATCGCCAGCTCGGCGTTGACCGGCTCGGTGTTCACCAACTGGGCCAGCTCGGACGCCGTGGCCTCCAGCTTGGCGTCGTCCCGCGTGACGATGGCCTCGTGGGCGGAGCCACCGGTCAGGTTGTCCCAGATCACCATCGGGTCGAAGGACTTGCCGGTGACCGCCTGGTCGACCGAGGCCGCGGCGTCCACGCCGAGTCCGAGTTCGGCCGGCGTCTTGGTGAGCGCGTGCTCCCCCGCCGTCACCGTGATGGGGGCGTCCGACTTCGCGGAGAGTTCGCTGGCGAGCTTGGTCTCGGCCTCCGCCGGGGTGCTGCCACCGACCTCGACGCCCTCGATGGTGGTCTTCGGGGGCAGGGTCTCGCCGGCCAGCGCGTAGCCCGCACCGTAGGCGCCGCCCCCAAGCAGGACGAGCCCACCGACGACGATGGCAGCGACCTTGCCGCCTCCACGCCTGCGGGGCTCGTCGGGCGGCAGGGTCTGCGTCGGGGTGTCGGTCATGGCGCTCCTGGGTGGTTGGTCCTTCGGAGCATGGTATTTGAGCAGGCGAACAGTTCCGAATCTCCGGGGTCACAGGTTGGCAACGCCGGCCACCCCACCCCGCGACAGCCGGACGCCCGCGCGCAGGGCGAGCGGGCGTCCGGGAGGTGGGGTGCGGGAAATCAGCCGAGGAGGCCCTTGGCCTTCTCGACCGCGGCCTCGGCGGTGATGCCGAATTCCTTGTAGAGGGTCTTGGCGTCGGCCGAGGCGCCGAAGTGGTCGATGCCGACCGCCTCGGTGTTGGCGCCCAGCAGGTCCTTCCAACCCACCGGGACGCCGGCCTCGATGACGACCTTGGGCACGTCGGCGGGCAGCACGTCGGCCTGGTAGGAGTCGTCCTGGGCCTTGAACCACTCCACGCACGGCAGCGACACGACCCGCGCCGGGACGCCGTCGGCCTCGAGGAGCTCGGCGGCCGTGACGGCGAGCTCCAGCTCGGAGCCGGTGCCGACGAGGACGACCTTCGGGTCGGCCGAGGCCTCCTTCAGGACGTAGCCACCCTTCGCGACGCCCTCGGCCGCGGCGAAGCCGGAGCCCTCGGAGCGGTCGATGGTGGTCATGTTCTGCCGCGACAGGATCAGCGCCGACGGCTTGTCCTTGGTGCGCAGGATCTGCGCCCAGGCCTGGGCCGTCTCGTTGGCGTCGCCGGGGCGGACGACGTTGAGGTTCGGCATGAGGCGCAGGCTCATCACGTGCTCGACCGGCTGGTGGGTCGGGCCGTCCTCGCCGACGCCGACGGAGTCGTGCGTCCACACGTACACCGGGTTGACGTGGCTGAGCGCGGCCAGGCGCGGGGGCGTCCGCATGTAGTCGGAGAACACCAGGAAGGTGCCGCCGTAGGGGCGGGTGAGCCCGTCCATCGCCATGGCGTTGACGATGTTGCCCATCGCGTGCTCGCGGATGCCGAAGTGCAGCGTGCGGCCGCCGGGGGCGCCCTCGAAGTCGTGGCTGCTGCGCTCGGGCGGCAGGAACGACTTCACGCCGGCCATCGTCGTGTTGTTCGAGCCGGCGAGGTCGGCCGAACCGCCCCACAGCTCGGGGACGACGTCGGCCAGGGCCGCGAGCACCTTGCCGGACGCCGCGCGCGTGGCCATCGAGCCGGGCTCGAAGACGGGCAGGGCGGCGTCGAGGCCCTCGGGGGCCTCCTTGGCCAGGATGCGGTCGAGCGTCTTGGCACCCTCGGGGTTGGCGTCGCGCCAGGCCTGGTAGCGGGGCTCCCACTCGGCCTTCGCCTCGGCGGCGCGGTCGGCGGCGTTCCTGCGGGTGTACTCGACGATCGCCGGGTCGAAGGCGAAGGGCTCGTCGTCGAAGCCGAGCTCCTTCTTCAGCGCCGTGATCTCCTCGCCACCGAGCTTCGAGCCGTGGACGCTGTGGTCGCCGGCCTTGGTGGGCAGCGGCCAGCCGATGATCGTGGTGACCTTGATGAACGACGGCTTGTCGGTGACCTGCTGGGCGGCCTCGATGGCGGCGTACAGCTCGGCGACCTTCTCCTCGTAGGTGGTGAACCCGTTGGTGAAGTCGACGTGCTGGGTGTGCCAGCCGTAGGCGTCGTAGCGGGCCTGCACGTCCTCGGAGAAGGCGATCTTGGTGTCGCCCTCGATGGAGATGCGGTTGTCGTCGTAGATCAGGATCAGGTTGCCCAGGTTCTGGGTCGCGGCCAGCGAGGACGCCTCGGACGACACGCCCTCCTGCATGCAGCCGTCGCCGGCGATGCAGTAGACGAAGTGGTCGAAGACCGACTCGCCCGGCGTGGCGGACGGGTCGAGCATCTCGCGGACGCGGCGCGCGCTCATCGCGAAGCCGACCGAGTTGGCGACGCCGGCGCCCAGCGGACCGGTGGTGCACTCCACACCCTTGGTCCAGCCGAACTCGGGGTGACCCGGGGTCTGGGACTGCCAGGTGCGCAGCCCCTTCAGGTCGTCGAGCTCCAGGCCGTAGCCGGCGAGGTAGAGCTGGGAGTACTGGGTCATCGAGCTGTGGCCCGCCGACAGGACGAAGCGGTCGCGGCCGAGCCAGCGCTCGTCGGCGGGGTCGCCGTTCATGACCTTCTGGTAGAGCAGGTAGGCGATCGGCGCCAGCGAGATCGCGGTACCCGGGTGACCGTTCCCGACCTTCTCGACGGCATCGGCCGCGAGGATGCGGGCGGTGTCGACGGCCTGGGAGTCTTGCTCGGTCCATGTCAGAGCGTTCATGGGCCCTTCCTTGGTAGCGGTGACTGTTCGTCAGGAAAGTGACGACTTCAGGCTAGGGCACTCCCCCGACACGTGGGGGGCAGTTGCGCAAGCTTGCCCGTGGCCCGGTCCGCCACCCACCCCCTTGTTGCACTTCGAGGCGGCGTTTCTATCGCTGGAGCGATAGAAA
>DUOQ01000277.1 GCA_012838755.1 Propionibacterium sp.
CTGCGGGCAAGTACCGCAAGGCCCGAAGGCTCACCGCTGAGGAGATCGCTGCCGCGCGGTTGCGCATCGAGGTCGGGGTGCCCAAGGCGCGGGTGGCCAAGGACCTCGGCGTGAGCCGCCAGACCCTCTACTCGGCGCTGGAGGGCAGGGGCAGCTACTCGGCGGTCTAAGTGGTGGCGGTTCCGGACTGGCAGCAGCTGCAATCGGAAGGACGCAGCCGGCCGGCCGCCAGATCCACGAGGGCGGCGTCGTGGTCGCCGTCGAGCATCGCGACGCGCCCCCACCAGCGGTCCTGAGCGCGAAACCAGCCAACCAGAAGCGCTGGCTGCCACAGGCCCGCATCATCCCGGGCCAGAACGTGACGGACCGTCCTGGCTGGTTCTGTGGCGCGCATCCGAGCAATGCGGTCGCCCAGAGTGCCCAACTCCGAGGTGATGCGCGAGGACATGCAGCAAGGATACGAACAAATGGTCCAGCTGATCGATTGATGAGTGGGTGGCTGAATGGTGCAGGCTCGGCGACAGGATCTACTAGGCCGAGGGGGAGTGCCACGCGGAGGCTCCTGCCCGCCGATAGGCTGCCAAGCACGGGGCACGCACAGCAGCGGCGCTCCCACCCCTATACCGAAGAGGACACCCCGTGGCGACCCGCACCACTGTCCAACAGGTCATCGACGAGTTCCGCACCACGTACGACACGAACGTGGAACGCGGGGAAGCGTTCGAGAAGCTGATGGTCGCCTACTTCCGGCTGGACCCCACCCTTGCGGCCGAGTACGACCTCGTGGAGCGCTGGCCCAACTGGAACCACAACGAGGGCACCCACGACTCAGGCATCGACCTGGTGGCACGCATCACCGCAACGGGCGAGTGGACAGCCATCCAGTGCAAGTTCTTCGACCCCGAGAGCACCTTGCAGAAGGCGCAGATCGACTCCTTCTTCACCGCCTCGGGCCGTTCCTGGGACGGCGTCCGGTTCGTCAACCGCATCATCATCTCCACCACCGACCGCTGGTCCTCCCACGCCGAGACCGCGCTCTCCCAGCAGCAGATCCCCGTCCAACGCATCGGCGTCCCCGATCTGGCCGAGTCGCCGATCGACTGGATGCAGCAGTCGCCGGGGAGAGTTCGAGCTGCGCCGGGCGGTGAAGTACGGGCTGAGGCCGCACCAGAAGGACGCCATCGCAGCGATCAAGGCCGGGTTCACCGAGCACGACCGGGGCAAGTGGATCAGCGCCTGCGGCACGGGCAAGACCTTCACCTCGCTGAAGCTGGCCGAGCAGCTGTGCGAGGAGAACGGCGGCAGCCTGAAGGTTCTCTTCTTGGCGCCTTCGATCTCGCTCGTCTCCCAATCGCTGCGCGAGTGGATGGCGCAGACGCAGACGACCATTCGCCCTCTGGTGGTGTGCTCTGACACCAAGGCGGGTCGTCAGGCTGAGGACATCAGCACCCATGACATCCCCCTGCCCACCACCGATGCCGCCCGACTGGCCGACAACCTGGCCAACATTGGCCGGCGCGGCAAGCAGATGGTCGTGGTGTTCTCCACGTACCAGTCCATCGACGTCGTCGCCCAAGCCCAGCGCGAATCAGGCCAGCCGTTCGACCTCATCCTCTGCGACGAGGCCCACCGCACCACGGGCGTCACCTTGTCGGGGGACACCACCGAGTCGGCGTTCGTGAAGGTCCACGACAACACCTACCTGCCGGCGGGCAAGCGGCTCTACATGACCGCCACCCCCCGCATCTACGGTGACGCGGTGAAGGCCAAGGCTGATGAGGCCGCCGCCATCCTCACCAGCATGGACGACGAGGACACCTACGGTCCCGAGTTCCACCGACTCGGGTTCGGTGAAGCGGTCGAGATGAAGCTGCTGGCCGACTACAAGGTGATGGTCTTGGTCGTCCCCGGTGATGCCATCAGCGAAACCTTCCAGTCCTCCCTCGCAGGGGGCGACCCGGAACTGCGCC
>DUOQ01000278.1 GCA_012838755.1 Propionibacterium sp.
ACCCACCCCACGGCGGCCGCCGGTACCAGCAGCGCCGCGCACGCGACCGCGAGGCCCTCGTAGCCGACCAGCACCAGGACGGGCCCGCTGAGGGTGGCTGCGGCCGCGCCGCCGTAGCTCATCAGGGCATCGGTGGCGCCCTGCAGCGGGACGCGCACGTCCCCGGCGTCCACGGCCGCGAGCAGGACCGAGGCCGCGATCGTGCTCGCGGACCAGCCCACGCCGAGCAGGAACAGCGCGAACGTGACCAGGCCCAGGTCGTCCTTCCAGCCGAACGCGACCACGGCCGAGATGCCGAGCAGGATGATCCCCAGGAGGGCGGTCCTCATGGGGCCAACCCGGTCGGCGAGCCAGCCGAAGACGGGGCTGAGGGCGTACATGCCGAGGATGTGCAGGCTGATCACGAAGCCGATCACCGTGAGGTGCTGGCCGTGGTGGCCCAGGTGGACCGGCGTCATCGACATCAGGCCGACCATCACGGCGTGCGCGGTCACCAGCAGC
This sequence comes from Propionibacterium sp., assembly GCA_012838755.1. Taxonomy (GTDB): domain Bacteria; phylum Actinomycetota; class Actinomycetes; order Propionibacteriales; family Propionibacteriaceae; genus Propioniciclava. The sequence goes on from DUOQ01000278.1 coordinate 502, forward strand.
ACGACGGCGAACCGGGCGACGGGGTGGCCGAACGCCCAGCGCAGGGCCGCGAGCGCGCCGCGGGGGCGGCGTCCGGTCTCTGCGGGGGGTGCCCACCCGGCGGGGCGGCGGTAGAGCAGGGCGGCGCTCAGGCCGGCCAGCACGAAGGCGGTGACCGAGAACAGGTAGGGCCCGGCCAGGTCGGGCAGGCCGAGGGGGCGTCCGAGCTGCGCCCCGGCGGCGCTCAGGTTGGGGCCGACCACCGAGCCGATGGTCGTGGCCCACACCACCACCGACATCGTGCGGCCGCGGCGGGCCGGGTCCACGAGCTCGGACGCCGCGTAGCGGGTCTGCAGGTTGGTCGCCTGGGCGGCACCGAACAGCAGGAGCCCGGCGAACAGCAGCCACAGCCAGCCCAGCCAACTGGCGACGAGGACCACCACGGCCCCGGTCGCCGCAGCGGCGTAGCCGATCGAGAGTGCCCGGCCGCGGCCGCGCCGGGCGGCCAGCGTGGCCAGGGGCACGGCCATGAGGCCGGCGCCGAACACGCTGAGGGCTTGGCCGACCCCCGCCAGCGCGGTGCCGCCGAGGCTGGCGGTGAGCAGGGCGCCGACCGCGATCCCGGACGCGACCCCCACGCCGCCGAGCACGTTGCTGAGGACGAGCGCACCCAGGGATCGCGTCGTGGACATGCGCGACAGGGTAGTGCCACGGGGGCCCCGATCAGCCGGCCGGGCCCGCCTCGATCACGGCCATCGCGCGCTCCAACTCGCTGAGGGTGGCCAGGCGGGTGTGCGGGCGGTTGCGGCACGGGATCGGTGTGCTCGCGGCGTAGTTCGCCGTGTGGTCGCGCACCGCGCGGTAGCGTCGCGGGCATGTCGAAGCTCTCGCGGGTGCCCGTCGCCCTGGCCGCGCTGGCGCTCGCCCTGACGGGCTGCCAAATGGCCCCGCCACCGAATCAGGACGCCGCGGACCCGGCCGCCACGGGCCCGGTCTCCGCCCCGCTGCGGGCGGCGCTCACGCGCGAGCAGTTCTACTTCGTGATGGCCGACCGGTTCGCGAACGGCGACCCGTCCAACGACACCGGCGGCATCGCCGGCGACCGGCTGGCGCACGGCTTCGACCCCACCGACAAGGGGTTCTACCACGGGGGTGACCTGCGCGGGCTGATCGACCGACTCGACTACATCGAGGGGCTGGGCACCACGGCGATCTGGCTGACGCCCTCGTTCAAGAACCGTGCCGTGCAGGGGGCGCCGGGCAGCGAGTCCGCCGGCTACCACGGCTACTGGATCACCGACTTCACCCAGATCGACCCGCACCTGGGCACGAACGACGAGATGAAGGAACTCATCGAGGCCGCCCACGCGCGCGGCATGAAGGTGTTCTTCGACATCATCACCAACCACACCGCCGACGTGATCACCAACGCCGAGGGTGCCACCGCGTACCGGCCCAAGAGCGCGGCCCCCTACCGGGACGCCTCCGGGGCCGAGTTCGACGACCGTGACGTGGTGGGCCAGGAGTTCCCACCGCTGGACGCCGCGACCTCCTTCCCGTACCCGCCGGTGTTCGCGCAACCGGAGGACGCGACCGTCAAGGTGCCCGACTGGCTGAACGACCCCACGATGTACCACAACCGGGGCAACTCGACGTTCGACGGGGAGTCCGACACCTACGGCGACTTCGCGGGCCTGGACGACCTGTTCACCGAGCGCCCCGAGGTCGTCGACGGGATGGCCGAGATCTACGAGGCCTGGGTCGACCTGGGTATCGACGGCTTCCGCATCGACACGGTCAAGCACGTCAACATCGAGTTCTGGCAGGAGTTCGGGCCCCGCCTGCTCGAGCACGCGCGGGCCGCCGGCAACGACGACTTCTTCATGTTCGGCGAGGTCTACGACGCCCTGCCGCAGGTGAAGAGCGCCTACACCACCGCCGGCCGGTTGCCCGCGGCCCTCGACTTCGGCTTCCAGCGCCACGCGGTGGCCTACGCGTCGGGCAAGCCCGCCGAGCCGCTGCGCGACCTGTGGGTGGCCGACGACCACTACACCGACGCCGACAGCAACGCGTACCAACTGCCCACCTTCCTGGGTAACCACGACATGGGTCGGGTGGCCCTGCACCTGCGGGGGTCCGGGGCGTCCGGCGAGGACCTGCTGCAGCGCGCGCGGCTGGCGAACGAGTTGATGTTCCTGAGCCGCGGCCAACCGGTGGTCTACTACGGCGACGAGCAGGGCTTCATCGGCGCCGGCGGCGACAAGGACGCCCGCCAGGACATGTTCGCGACCCAGGTCGCCTCGTACGCGGGCGAGGACGTGCTCGGCGGGCCGTCCGGCGCGGTCGACCGCTTCGACACCGAGCACCCCCTGTACCGACAGGTCAGCGACCTGGCCGCGCTGCGGCGCGAGCACCCGGCGCTGGCCGACGGCGCCCAGGTGATGCTCCACGCGGGAGACGGCATCCTGGCGTTCAGCCGCATCGACGGCGGGACCGGCACGGAGTACCTGGTGGCGTTCAACAACACCACCACCGACCAGCCGGTGACGGTCACGACGCACTCCCCCGGCACCTGGCAGCCGGTCCTGGCCGGCACCGGACCGCTGACCGCTGACGACACGGCCCTGGCGCTCACCGTCCCGGCGTTGGGCGCGGTCGTGTACCGGGCCGACCAGCCCATCCCGGACGCCGAGGGCGCACCCCAGCTCGCGCTCACCTCCCCGAAGCAGGGCGGCCAGGTCACCGGGCCGCGGTTCAAGGTGGAGGCCGAGGTGAGCGGCGAGTACGCGCACGTCAGCTTCGGGTTCCGCGCGGTGGGCACCGAGGAGTGGCAGCCGCTGGGCGTCGACGACAACGCGCCCTACCGGGTGTTCCCCGCGCTGCCGCCGCTGCCCGAGGGCACCGAGGTCGAGTACCGCGCCGTCGCCCGGGACCTCGCCGGTAACACGGCCACGGCCACCACGACCGTCACCGTCGGGGCGGGGTGACCGGCCTCACCCGAGCATCCAGCGCAGGGTCCGCGCGTTGCGTACGGCGTTGCCGCCGCCGTCGTTGTTGAAGTAGGCGTAGACCTCGCGACCCTGGCCCTCCCACTCGCGGATGCGGTCGGCCCACCACGCGAGGTCGTCGTCGCTGTAGGAGCCCCCGTAGAGCCAGTCGCGGTCGGGGCCGTGCAGGCGCAGGTAGACGACGCGGGCCGTCGCCCGCAGGACGCACGGCAGGCGCGCCCCCGACATCACCACGTAGGCGGCGCGGTGCCGCTCGAGGAGGTCGAACACCTCGTCGCAGACCCACGAGTCGTGCCGGAACTCCACCGCCGCGGGCAGCCACCACGGCAATTGACGCAGGAAGTAGTCGAGCCGGTCGTCATCGCGGGCCAGGGCCGGGTGGAGCTGGACGAGCAACTGACCGCGCTTGTCGTAGAGCTTGTCCCAGGCTGCGGCCATGCGGCCCACCCAGTACTCGGGGGCGTACAGCTTGCGGGCGTGGGTGAGCGCGCGGGGGGCCTTCACCGTCATCCGGAACCCCTCGGGCAGGCGTCGCTGCCACGACGTGAAGGATGCGTCGCGCGGCCAGCGGTAGAAGCTGGCGTTGAGCTCGACGGTGGAGAACTCGGCGGTGTAGATCCCCAGCCGGTCGGCCGGTCGGGCGCCGTGGTAGAGCACGTCGTCCCAGTGGTCGTACGACCATCCCGAGGTTCCGATCCAAGCCACGTCCGAGACGGTAGTGGCGTGGCCCTGCTGCTGGCCACCGCCTGGCGGTTGCGGGGCGGGGTGTCAGCGGGTCTGGGGGCGGAACCCGCGCAGCAGCAGCGAGTTCGCGACCACGAAGACCGAGCTGAACGCCATCGCGGCGCCGGCGATCATCGGGGTCAGCATGCCCAGCGCCGCCAGCGGGATGGCGGCCACGTTGTAGGCGAAGGCCCAGAACAGGTTCGTCCGGATGGTGCGCAGCGTGCGCCGCGACAGGCGTAGTGCGTCGACCGCCAGCATCAGGTCGCCGCGCATCAGGGTGATGCCCGCGGCCTCCTTCGCGGCGTCGGTGCCCGACCCCATGGCGATGCCGAGGTCGGACGCCGCGAGCGCGGCCGCGTCGTTCACCCCGTCGCCGACCATGGCGACGCGGCCCTTCGGCTGGAGTTCGCGCACGACCTGGACCTTGCCCTCGGGACGGACGTCGGCAACCACCTGGGTGATGCCCACCTGCTCGGCCACGGCGCGGGCGGCCCGCTCGTTGTCGCCCGTGAGTAGCACCGGGTTGAGGCCCAGCTTCCGGAACTCGGCGATGGCCCGGGCCGAGCTTTCCTTGATGGTGTCGGCCATCGCGATGACGCCGACCGGGTCGTCGCCACGCAGCACGACCACGGGGGTCTCACCGCGTCCCTGCGCCGCGTCGACCGCGGACGCCAGGGGCTGCGGGAGCGAGCCCACGGCGTCCGGCCTGATGACGGAGACCTGCGTGCCGTCGACGACCGCGCGGATGCCCTCGCCGGGCACGTTCTCGAAGTGGTCGAGCTCGCCGAGGGCATGCCCGCCCTCGGACGCCGCGGCCACGATCGCGCGGGCCAGCGGGTGCTCGGAGCCCGACTCGGCGGCGCCGGCCAGGCTCACGACGTCGGCCTCGGCGACGCCGTCGGCCGGGTGGACGCCCACGACACGGAGGTCGCCGCGGGTGACGGTGCCTGTCTTGTCGAGGGCGATGGTGCGCACGGCGCGGGCACGCTCGAGGACGTCGGGTCCGGCGATGATGACGCCCATGCGGGCGCCCACGCCGGTGCCGACGAGCAGGGCGGTCGGGGTGGCCAGGCCGAGCGCGCAGGGGCAGGCGATGATCAGCACGGCCACGGCGGCTGTCGCGGCGAACAGCACCGGCTCCCCCACCAGCAGCCAGCCCACGAACGTCAGCAGCGCGATCACCAGCACGACCGGGACGAAGATGCCCGAGATCTTGTCGGCCAGCGCCTGGACCGGCGCCTTGCGGGTCTGCGCATCCTCGACCATGCGTGCCATGCGGGCCAGTTCGGTGTCGCCGCCGAGGGCGGTCGCCCGGACGACGAGGCGTCCGTTGGCGTTCAGCGTGGCGCCGAGCACCTTGTCGCCCGGGTGCTTGTCGACGGGCACCGACTCACCGGTGATCATCGACTCGTCGACGGCGCTCGTGCCGGAGGTGATGATGCCGTCGGTGGCGATCTTCTCGCCGGGGCGGACGACGAACTCGTCGTCGAGCTTGAGGAAGTCGATCGGGACGCGCTCCTCGACGCCCTTCCGCAGCACCGTGGCCTCGGACGCCCCGAGCGTCAGCAGGGCGCGCAGCGCCTCGGAGCTCTGGGTCTTGGCGCGCGCCTCGAACCAGCGCCCGGCCAGGAGGAACGTCGTGATGCCGGCGACGGCCTCGAAGTAGACCGCAGCCCCGTCGGATCGGCCGATCGTGAACTCGAAGGCGTGCGTGTAGTCGAGGTCGCCGGCGTGCGTGAAGAGCAGGGCCCACACCGAGTACCAGAACGCGGCGGACGTGCCCAGCGAGATGAGGGTGTCCATCGTGGTGGCGCCGTGCTTGAGGTTGACCCACGCGGAGTGGTGGAAGCGGCGTCCGGCCCAGAAGTAGATGGGGGCGGTCAGGGCGAGCGAGGCCCACGTCCAGCCCGGGAACTGCAGGGCGGGGACCATCGCGATCGCGATGACCGGGATGGCGAGCGCGGCGCTCAGGACGAGGTCGCGCTTGAGGGGGGTCGCCCGGTCGAGTTCGGGTGCGGCTGGGTCGGGGGTCTTCGCCCCGTAGCCGGTGGCCTCGACGACCTTGATCAGGTCGTCGGCCGTGGTGCCGAGCGGGACCAGGACCTTGGCCTTCTCGGTGGCGTAGTTGACCGACGCGATGACGCCGTCAACCTTGTTGAGTTTCTTCTCGATGCGTGCCGCGCAACTGGCGCAGGTCATGCCGTCGATGTCGAGTTCGAGCGACTCGCGCCGCTCGTCGGTGGTGGGCTGGGCAGCCACGGTGGATCACTCCTCAGTGCGGAGGACCGGCGTGTGGTCGGGCTGGGCCCGAGGACGAACAGGTCCTGGCGGAAGGGTTTGCGTATTCAGTTGTGGGGGTCACTGGGGTGTGTGGCAGATCTGAGTGCGGGTTCTGCGGTCCGTGTTGCATGTCTGAGTGACAGATGTGCCCTCCAGGGGCGGAATCCGTCACTCAGATTTGTCGCACGGGCGCACAGATGCCGCACTCAGATGTGTCGCACGGGTCAGGAAACGGTGTAGTCGCCGGCCTCGGCCACGGCTTCGACGATGCGGTCGAAGTCGATCGGCGCGTCGGAGGTGACCTTCAGCGACCCGCTGTCGAGGTCGACGTCGACGCCGGTCACGCCGGGGATCTCGGAGACCTCCTCGGTGACGGCGTTGGTGCAGTGGCTGCAGGTCATCCCGGACACGGTGTACTGGGCGACGGTCGCGCCGGCGGGGGCGACGACCTCGGTGGCCTGCGCCTCGGCGCCGCCACCGCAGCCACAGTTGCCGCAGCCACAGCCGCCGGAGGTGGCGGCCGCGTTGGCGTCCTTGATCGAGAGGTCAACCATCAGTGTTCTCCTTCGTTGCTTTCTGGCTCTTGGGGAAAGTGTGTCAGCTGCGCACGAGGCGGGCGATGGCCTCCGACGCCTCCTGCATCTTCTCCTCGGCGGACGCCCCACCCTCGCGGGCAGCGCCGACGACGCAGTGGGCGAGGTGGTCCTCGAGGAGCTCGAGGGCGACCGACTGCAGGGCCTTCGTCATGGCCGAGATCTGGGTGAGGATGTCGATGCAGTACTTCTCCTCGTCGACCATGCGCTGCAGGCCACGCGCCTGGCCCTCGATGCGGCGTAGCCGACGCATGTAGTTGTCCTTGGCGGTGATGTAGCCGTGCTGGTGGTCGCCCCCCGCGTGGCAGCCACAGTTGTCACTGCCACCGCAGCCACGACCGGACGCCGCGGGCGCCGCCTCGGCACCGACCACGGGGATGTCCATCAGGACCCGCTCGCTCATGCTTCCTCCTCGCCTACCCAACGATACCCCCTGGGGGTTTAATTCCATACCCCTGGGGGTAGTTGCCAGCCGCTTGCACCTGTGGACAAACGGTGGATGACCCGTTGCTATACCACCACACACCGAGGACGCGTCAACCCCCAAGTCCACTTGTCCCACGAAGTGAAAACTACGAGAAACCCACAGCCGGCACGCACCGTCACCCCTAGTGGAACTCATGTTCAACGGAGAAGTGCTTCTGAATCCCCAACTACGACGGCGTGTCGTTCACAGGGCGTCCGCCTTGGGTCCACAGATATCCACATTTGCGTCCACAGGAGTGGTGGATGGGCAGTTTGAGAAGCTCTCAGCTTGGGTCTACCGTCACGAGAACCCCCAGAGAGGGACCCCTGGTCCGGCCCAAGCCTGTCGAAGTCCGACAAGGATTGTCGGAGGTGGCGCCTACGGTCTGGAGCGTGGACGGAAGGAGCTCGGCGGACATGACGACGACGGACCAGCGTGGCGAGTGGTCGGGCAATGTCGTCCCGTTCGAGCGGTCGAACGGTTATGCCGACCGGACGCCCCCGCAGGACCTGGCCGCCGAGCAGTCGGTGCTGGGCGCGATGCTGCTGAGCAAGGAGGCGATCGGCGAGGTCACCGAGGTCCTCAAGGGGCGTGACTTCTACCGCCCCGCCCACGAGTACATCTACGACGCGGTCATGGACCTCTACGGTTCGGGCGAGCCGGTGGACGCCATCACCGTGGCCGACCACCTGGGCAAGAAGGGCCACCTGCAGCAGGTCGGCGGGCACATCTACCTCCACGAACTGCTGAGCTCGGTGTCGGTGACGGCCAACGCCACCTACTACGCCGAGATCGTGCGCGACAAGGCGGTGCTGCGCCGGTTGGTCGACGCGTCCATGAAGATCTCGCAGATGGGCTACCAGGCCGAGGGTGACGTCACCGAGATCGTCGACCGGGCGCAGCAGACCATCTACGAGGTTGCCGAGAACCGGGCGAAGGAGGACTACCAGCCGCTGTCGGAGCTGGTGGAGCTCACCCTCGACGAGATCGAGGCGCTGACCCAGCACGGGCAGATGTCCGGCGTCCCCACCGGGTTCATCGACCTCGACCACCTCACCAACGGCCTGCACCCGGGGCAGATGGTGATCATCGCGGCGCGTCCGGGTATGGGCAAGTCGACGCTGGGCCTCGACTTCGCGCGCTCGGCGGCGATCCGCCACGGCCTGTGCTCGGTCTTCTACAGCCTGGAGATGACGAAGTCCGAGATCGTGATGCGCCTCATGTCGGCCGAGTCGGGTGTGCCGCTCAACGCGATCCGCAAGGGCGACATGACCGAGGAGTACTGGCAGCGCATCTCGAACAAGACCGCGCAGGTGTCGCGGGCGCCGCTGTTCATCGACGACTCCCCCAACCTGACGATGATGGAGATCCGAGCCAAGTCGCGCCGGCTCAAGGAGCGCCACGACCTGAAGCTGATCATCATCGACTACATGCAGCTGATGACCTCGGGCAAGAAGGTGGAGTCGCGTCAGCTCGAGGTGTCGGAGTTCTCTCGCCAGATCAAGCTGTTGGCCAAGGAACTCGAGGTTCCCGTCGTCGCTTTGTCTCAGCTGAACCGTGGTCCCGAGGCGCGCCAGGACAAGAAGCCGATGCTGTCCGACCTGCGTGAGTCGGGCTGCCTCACCGCCGACACCCGCGTGCTGCGCGCCGACACCGGCGCCGAGGTCACCATGGGCGAACTGCTGGCCACGGGTGAGCGCGATGTCCCGGTCTGGTCGCTGGACGCGGACCACCGACTCGTCGCCCGCCCCATGACCCACGTGTTCAGCTCGGGGGTCAAGAAGGTCTACCGCCTCACCTTGACGTCCGGACGCGAGGTCAAGGCGTCGGCGAACCACCCGTTCCTGACCTATGACGGCTGGCTTCCCTTGGGCGAGCTCACGGAGGGCACGCGGGTGGCGATCCCACGGGTCGTCCCCGAGCCGCTGAACCCGATCCAGCGTGACGATGACGACGTGGTCCTGCTCGCCCACCTGCTCGGCGACGGGTCCTTCGTGAAGGGCCAGCCGATCCGGTACGCGTCGATCGATGAGCTGAACCTGCAGGCGGTCAGCGAGGCCGCCGAGCGGCGCTTCGGCATCACCGCGGTCCGTGACGAGTACGCCGCCGCCCGCGTCACCACCCTGCGGCTGCCGGACCCGTTCCACTTGACGCACGGCCGCGGCAACCCGATCGCGGCGTGGCTCGACGACATGGGCCTGTTCGGGAGGCGCTCGCACGAGAAGTTCGTGCCCGACTGGGTGTTCCAGCTCCCGCGCGAGCAGGTCGGCCTGTTCCTGAGCCACCTGTGGGCAACGGATGGGTCGGTGCGCTGGGACGCCAAGGCCAACCAGGCCCGCATCTACTACGCCGCCAGCAGCCGTCGCCTCGCTGACGATGTCATGCGCCTCCTGGACCGGTTCGGCATCGTCGCCCGGCTCAAGACGGCCCGCAAGGATGGCTACCGCGACACCTACCACGTGCTCGTCAGCGGTGCCGCTGCCCAGCGGGTGTTCGGGTGGGAGATCGGCGTCTGGGGCGCTCGCCGTGAGGGTCTGAACGAGGTGATGCACCACCTCGAGGGCGTGCTGCCCAACACGAACTTGGACACCGTTCCCCGCGAGGTCTGGGGCAAGGTTCGTGCACAGCTGGCCACCGTGGGGATGACGCACCGGCAGTTCGCAACAGCCATGGACACGCAGTTCTGCGGCTCGACGATGTGGAAGCACTCCCCCAGCCGCGAGCGGCTGGCGAGGGCAGCGCGGGCGGTCGGCTCAACGCTTCTCGAACGCGAGGCGACCAGTGATGTCTTCTGGGACGCCGTGGCCTCCATCGAGCTGCTGGGCGAGGAAGAGGTCTACGACGCCACCGTGCTCGACACCCACAACTTCATCGCGGACGGCATCACCGTGCACAACTCCTTGGAGCAGGACGCCGACATGGTGATCCTCCTCCACCGCGAGGACGCCTACGACAAGCAGTCCCCCCGCCAGGGCGAGGCCGACTTCATCGTCGCCAAGCACCGCAACGGCGCCACCGACACCCTGCCGGTCGCCTTCCAGGGTGCGCTCAGTCGCTTCGTGGACATGCAGCGGTAACCGGGTTCGGCCGGTCACCTGTGGGCGTGCCATCCTGCGCGCGGGGCGCTCGATTCCTGACTACCCTTGCCTGCACACGATGCGCGAGGGGGCGCACGCGTGTGGCCGGCGTCACGGGTGACGCTCGGCTGAGCGGAAGGGAGACCCATGGGAAGGTTCCTCAGGCGAGTGGTCGTCCCGTTGGCGGCACTGCTGCTGGGAGCAGTCATCGCCTTCGGTGCGTTTCAGTTCCTGCCGAACATGTCACTGCTCCAGTCCACGTCGGAGAGTCGCAACACCCAAGTCATCAACGCGATCGAGCGAAAGGAGCAAGTCGTGCTCCTGAGCTTGGGAATCCAAGGGATCTCCGAGCGCAAGGAAGGGCGCCAGTTCCTCGGCGTGGACATCCCCGGCAGCGCACGGGCGTCCTTCCTCCAGTACAACTTCAACGCCAAGCTGGGTGTTGAGGGCGAGGACGTCACGATCGAACGGACCGACGACAACACCTACCGTCTCTCGATCCCTGAGTTCATCTTCATCGGACACGACAACGTGAGCTTCCGGATGGCCGCCGAGGACAACGGGGTCCTGAGTTGGATCACACCGAAGATCGACACCGTGGATACCATCAACCAGATCCTCAACGACGAAGCCCAGGCGCGGTACGTGGCCGAGCACAGGGAGGTGCTGCAGGATCAGGCAACAGCCTTCTACAGTGGCATCATCCGCAGCGTGGACCCGGACGCCCAGGTCGTACTCGACTTCGCCTCGTGACGAACAGGACCACTGGGTCCTGCCGGCAACTCAGCTGCCCGTTCCGTGCTCATCGTTTGTGGGCGCTGTCGACTGGGCCGGATCCTCGCCTTCACCGGAGCGAGGACGAATGCGCCCCCTGACCCACCCGAATCCCTTCCTGACAGCGGACGCGGCACCCTTCACCGCTTCCACGGCTTGGGACCCGTCCGGGACGCCATCACCATCGCGGTCGACGGGCCGGAACAAGCCCACCGCGCCTGTCGCAACCGCACCGACCTTGCCACCCAACGACTCCGTCGGGTCCTCATCGAGTGCCCTCAGTGCTTCGAGGTAGACGTCCGCGGCAACGTTGGGCGGGGGGATCTCACGCAAGTGGCGCATGAGCCGCTTCGACTGGCTGTCCAACGTGATCATGGTCATGCTGCCCGACACCACGCCACCCACGACCGGGACGACCTTCGCCACCGCGTTGGCGAACGTCTGCTTTGTGATCTTGACACCGACGATCTTCAACACCTGCTTCATCGGGGTGTACCAAGCAGTCTTCGTGAGGGCGACCTTGGTGATCTGCTTCTGCACTGCTGGTCGTGCGACGTTCGCCGCGAAGGTGGTCACGGCACCTGATGCCGCGCCAACGCCCATCATGACGCCCAGCAGTGAAGCGAGCACGCCCAGGGTCTCGTCATCAACATCCTTGGCATCCTCGAGGAGCGCCTGCCAGCCATAGACGTAGGCAAGCTTCTGCATCACACGGAAGGCGTGGACGTAGAACTGGGTGATGTCCCCTGGGATCGTCCCCAGCACGGCGAATCCACCAGGCAGTCCGGCAGCGAAGGAGATGGCCGACGACTTCTGGGTCTCGAAGCGGATCGACGAAACAGCGATGTGGTCCAGCATCGACAGGGAGATGCCTGCAGCCACCGGCGTCTCTGCGATCGCCCGCTCCAGCACCTCGGGGCCCACCCCTCGCTTGTGTAACTCCGCCTTCAGGAACTGCGCACGATCAATCCGGACACCTCTCAGTCGCAGGACTTCCTTGAGGAATTCAAGGGCGAACTGCTCTGCTGCCTTCTGCTGCTCGACGGTCACGTCCTTGAGGATCTGGGTGGGGTCCCCTGCAAGGGATTCATCATTCTCCATGCTCACCTCGGGCAAGGAGCCCTCACCGGTGATGGCCGTGTCCTCGGTACCCATGGCGCTCCTTCGTCGATGCCAAGAATATGGCCAACGAGGCCCGCTACGAACCGTGTTACGGGGCCCTGCCGCCGCCATGTCGGAGGCGACGACCCCACGTCGCGCCTCCCCGGTTCACAGCCCCTGCACAGGAACGGCACAGGCGCCGGGCAGTCACCCCGGAGAAGCTGGAACCATGCACATCTCCCGCTGGCTGGTCCCCGCCCTCGTCGCAACCGTCGCCCTCGCCGGATGCACCACCCCGACCACGACCCCGACGGACCCCACCCCGGCCCCGGTGACCCCGGGCGCCGCGGCACCCTCCCCCATCGGCCCCGGCCCGGCC
>DUOQ01000279.1 GCA_012838755.1 Propionibacterium sp.
AGCCGCTCGATCGACGCCTGCAACTCCACAGGCAGCAACGGCATCTCCAGCAGCCGGCTCATCGTTACGTTCATAGACATGAGGTAGGTCTTCCTTCCCTACCCCCCATTCGCCTGCTCGCTGAGCCGACCACCGGGCTCGACCCGGAGAGCCGCCGGACCATCTGGGGCCTGGTCACCCGGCTGGTCGAGCGCGGCAGCGCCGTCCTGCTCACCACCCACTACCTGGAGGAGGCCGAGCAGCTCGCCGACCGGATCGCGATCATGCACGACGGCGTCATCGCCCGCGAGGGCACGCTCGCCGAGATCGTCGCGGACTCCCCCGCCCGCGTCTCGTTCGCCCGGCCCGCTGACCGGGCACTGTCCGACCTGCGCCTGCCGGGCGCGAGCGTGACCGCGGGTGAGCGCGTCCTCGTCGAGACCCCCACCCTGCAGGCCACCCTGCGCGCCGTCCTCGACTGGGCCGGCGACACCCCGCTGCCCGAGCTCGACGCCCGCTCCGCCTCCTTGGAGCAGGTGTTCCTGTCCATCGCCGACACCACCCAGGAGCTGTCATGACCACCCTCGCCCCCACCAAGACCCGCCCGGACGCCGGCGCCCCCGCCGGGCGTGGCCCGGCGCGACGCCGCTTCGGAGCGCTGGTCGCGGCCGAGACGCGCATCCTCGTCCGCAACAAGACGGCCCTGTTCACCGCCGTCGCCATGCCGCCGGTCATGGCCTTCGCCTTCTCCGGCCTGTCGATCGACCGCGGCTCCCTCGGCGTCATCCTGACGATGATGCTGTTGGGCAGCGCGCTGATGTTCGTCGTCTACTACACGCTGGTCACCTCGCTGGTGGCCCGGCGCGAGCAGCTGGTGCTGAAGCGCCTGCTGGCCGGGGAACCCACCCCGATCGAAATCCTGCTGGCCCCGGCCGCGCCGCTCTGGGCCCTGTTGGTCGTCCAGTCGGGGCTCGCGATCGTGGGTGCGGTGGCACTCGGCACCTCGATCGCCCACCCCTGGGCCCTGGCGCTGGCCGTCGCGGGTGGCTCCGCGGTCTGGACGGCGCTGGCCGTTTGGGGCGCCACGTGGACGCGCACCGTCGAGTCGGCCCAGCTGACGACGATGCCGCTCATCATCGTGTCCCTGCTGCTGTCGGGCTTCTCGCTGCCGCTGAGCATGTTCCCACCGCTGGTGGAGCGCATCGCCCACTGGCTGCCGATGACGCCGGTCATCGACCTGGTCAACCTGGCCTTCCACGGCACCGGTGTCGACGGCTCGGTCCTGGTCGGTCGCGACCTGCTGACCGGCACGATCGACATCCTCATCCCGCTGCTGCTGTGGACCGTCGCCACCCTGAACCTCGGCCTGCGCGGTTTCCGCTGGGACGCCCGCAGCTAGGCTCAGCCATCGGGAGGAGGAGACGACGATGAGCACCGTCAGCCAGGGCGTCCGGCGCACCGAGGGCTACGTGTACAGCGCCCTGCACTGGGCGTTCCCGCTAGTCCCCGTGGTGGCGCTGGCGTTGGTCGTCGGGCCGGCGCCGCTGTGGATCTCGCTCCCCCACCTCGCGCTCGCCACCGTCGCAGCGTGGGCGGGGCTGAGCGTGCTGCACACCCGGTTGCGGGACTGCGACCTGCTGCCGGCCAGCGGCTGGGACCTCTTCCGCACCGCCCACCTGCCCGTGGTGCGCGGGGTGTGGGTCGTCGCATCGCTCGCCACCGTCGCGCTCACCAGCGCCCAGGGCTGGCGCGACCTCTTCATCGCCTCCGCACTCCCCGCCTTCCTCGGCGCCGTCCTCGCCCTGCCCCTGCTCGGACGCCCCCAGACCCGCCCGCTGCACGTCGGCTTGGTCGCCGTCGCGCTCGCGGAGACGTCCCTGTGGGCGTTCCCCGTCGCCGACGACGCCGAGTTGCGACTGCGCTCCAGCGCGGCCTTCTGGGTGGCCTACCTCGCGGCGATGTTCGTCGGGTTCTCCGTGATGTTCCGCAACGTCCTGCAGACCACCCGCGAACTCGAGCGTGCCCGCGAGACCGGTGCGAAGCTGGCCGTCGCCGAGGAGCGCCTGCGCTTCTCCCGCGACCTGCACGACGTGTTCGGGCGTACCCTGTCGGCGGTGGCCCTGAAGGCCGAGCTCGGGGCGGCGCAGGCCGAGCGGGGTCGTCCGGAAGCGGCGGCGACCATGCGTGAGGTGCAGGCCATCGCCGTGGCCGCCCAACAGGAGGTGCGCGACATCGTGCGCGGCTACCGCGACGCCGACCTGGCCGCCGAGGTCGCCGGGGCGCGCGCCCTGCTCGAGGCGGCCGGGGTGCAGGTGACCACGCTCGCCGACGGCGTCGAGGCCCTGCCCGCCCCCGTCGCCCGCGCGTTCGCCTGGGCCGTGCGCGAGGCGACCACCAACATCCTGCGCCACGCGGACGCCACCATGGCCCACTTCGCCATCCACCGCGACGCGTCTGGCGCGCGGCTGGAGGTCACCAACGACGGCCCCCGCGCGGCCCCCGAGGGTGCCGAGGGGTCGGGGCTGCGCGGCCTCACCGAACGCCTGCGCGAGGTGGGCGGCACCCTGTCCGCCGGACGCCGCGGGGACCAGTTCGTCGTGACCACCACCGTGGACGCCGAGTGCTTGGACCGCCTGGCCACCGCCGAGGGGGGCCCCGCATGATCCGGATCATCGTCGCCGAGGACGAGCACCTCATCCGCGAGGCGCTCGTCTCCCTGCTGGGGCTCGAGGACGACCTCGAGGTCGTGGCCCAGGCCGCCTCGGGCGACGAGGCGCTCGCCGTGGCCCGCAAGCACGCGCCCGACGTGGCCGTGCTCGACCTCCAGATGCCGCGGCTGTCGGGGGTCGAGGTGGCCGCGGCGCTGGCGTCCGAGCTGCCCGAGTGCGCGTGCGTGATCGTGACCTCGCACGGGCTGCCGGGGCACCTCAAGCAGGCCCTCGGCGTCGGCGTGCGCGGGTTCGTGCCCAAGACGATCTCGGGGTCGGGCCTGGCCGCGGTGATCCGCACGGTGCACGCGGGCGGGCGCCACGTCGACCCCGCACTCGCCGCCGACGCGATCGCGGCGGGAGACTCCCCGCTCACCCCGCGCGAGGCCGACGTACTGGCAGCGGCAGCCGACGGGGCGCCCGTCGAGGACATCGCCGCGCGTCTGCACCTCTCCGGGGGGACGGTGCGCAACTACCTGAGCTCCGCCATGGGCAAGCTGCACGCGTCGACGCGGCACGAAGCGGTCCGGATGGCCCGGTCGCGCGGCTGGATCTGAGCGCTAGGGTGAGCGCATGCTTGAACGCGCTGAACTCGCCGGTCTCGTCGACCACACCCTGCTCGCCACGACCGCCACTCCCGCCGACGTGGAGGCGCTCGCGGCCGAGGCGGCCGAGCTGGGGACCTACTCCATCTGCGTGTCGCCCTCGATGCTGCCGCTGCCCTTCACCCCGCAGGTGAAGGTCGCGACGGTGTGCGGGTTCCCCTCGGGCAAGCACACACCGGCCGCCAAGGCGGCCGAGGCCGCCGAGTCGGTGCGCAACGGCGCCGACGAGGTCGACATGGTGATCGACATCGGCGCCCTCAAGGCCGGCGACGCCGCGCGTACCGAGGCCGAGATCCGCGCCGTGCGCGAGGCCTGTCCCGCCCCGGTGGTGCTCAAGGTGATCATCGAGTCGGCCGCCCTCACCGATGACGAGGTCGTCGCCGCCTGCCGGGCCGCCGAGGCCGCGGGCGCCGACTTCGTCAAGACGTCCACGGGCTTCCACCCCTCCGGTGGGGCGTCCACCCACGCGGTCGCGCTCATGGCGAAGACCGTGGGCGGACGACTGGGGGTCAAGGCGTCCGGTGGCGTGCGCGACTGGGACGCCGCCCAGGCCATGGTGGACGCCGGGGCGACCCGCCTGGGCCTGTCCGGCACCCGTGCGGTGCTCGACGGCGGGGCGTCCGAGGGCTACTGACCCCTCAGCGCGAAGGGCGCGCCAGGGTGAGCGAGTCGAGGATCCTGGCCACGGCGTCCGGCGCCACGAGGTCACCGGTGCGGTCGACCTCGAAGCGGTGCTCGAGCACGAGCCCGGTCGTCTCGTCGTACCCCACGTAGACCCGGACGTCGAAGCGGCCGTCGACCACGTGGTACACCCGGTAGGTGGTCCCGCCGTGGGTCTCCTCGCCGAGCGGGCGGGCGGCCGCAGCCCGGCCCTCCAGGCGGGACGCCGCGGCCTCCCGGGAGGTGACCTCGGGGTCGTGCTCGACGCGGACCACGCCGTCGCCGGGGAGCCCCGCAAAGGCGACCTGACCGACGTCGTGGCCGTCGGCGAAGGAGTTGTCGATCCGCCAGCGCTGGGTCTGGGCCGGCGCGATGGCCGTGACCCACCCGGCGTCGATGCGGGCGGTCCCCGTCCCGGCGTGCGGGACCGCGGAGGTCGGACGGGTCGGTGTCGCCGCCGTCGTGACCGGGTGCGGCGCGGTCGTCGGGGGCGGGGCGTCCACGGGCGCGGAGCACCCGGCCACACCGAGCGCCACCAGCGCCGCCACCATCGTCAGCCACCCCCGGGAGCGGACCATGACTCCTCCTCGCACGAACCTGGTGACAGCCTAGGGACGCGGGGCACTCCCGGGCCGGGTTGGGGCCCTTCGGTCCACCCCTCGGTCGGAATCAGTCCGCCTGGTGTTCGTCCCGGGGCTCGTCGCGTCCTGCGGCCATGCCCACGGCGATGTCGAGGGCCTGCGAGAGCTCGCGCACGTGGTGCTCGGGAGGGACCGTGCCCATCAGCAGCGACGTGCGCACCTGGGCCGGGGTCATGCCCTGGACGACCAGGCCGATGCCGCGGCGTCCGAGCGCCCGGGTGACGTCGGCCAACGCCTCGGACCCCGAGGCGTCGAAGACGTTCATCCGGTGGCAGCGCACGATGACGGCCCTGACCGGCTCCTCGACCGACTCGAGCTCCTCGACGAAGCGCCGGGCGTCGCCGTAGAACAGGGCGCCGTCAATGCGGTAGATGGCGATCCTCTCGCGCAGGGGCTCCTGCTCGGGGACGAGGTCGATCCAGCCCTCGCGGGTGTCGGCGGGCAGGTGCTGGCGGAACACCGCCGAGTACGAGGCCATGTGGCGCAGGCTCATCACGGCGGCCATGGCGAAGCCCAGCAGCACCGCCATGACCAGGTCGAGCACGACGGTGGCCGCGAAGGTGAGCAGCAGGGTGTTGCGGTCGGCACGCGTGGCGCGCATGACGCGGCGGGCCTGGGGGATGTCCACCATGCGGATCGCGGTCATCACCAGCACGCCGCCGAGCGCCGCCATCGGGATGTGCGCCACGATCGGCGAGGCGAACATCATGACCAGCAGCAGCACCACGGCATGGAACACGACCGCCAGGCGCGTCCGGCCGCCCGTGCGGGCGTTGACGGCGGTGCGGGCGATGGCACCGGTGGCCGGCAGTCCGCCGAAGAGGCCGGACGCCACATTGGCCAGCCCTTGTCCGACCAGCTCGCGGTCGGGCTTGGTCTTGGTCACCTCGGGCACCATGCCGTCAGCCACGCGGGCCGAGAGCAACGACTCCAGCGCCGCCAGGGCGGCCACGGCCAGGGCGGGGGCGAACAGCCCCTGCAGCGTGCGGATGTCGAGGTCGGGCAGGCTCGGCGCCGGGAGGCTCGTCGGCAGCGCGCCGATGCGTTCGATGTCGAGCGACAGCAGGTGGGCGACCACGGTCGCGACAATGATCGCCACCAGCGAGACCGGGACGCCCCGGGCCACCTTCTCCCCCACCAGGTGGAGCACGACGACGAGCGCCATGATCCCGAGCGGTGCCACCGCCCTCGACCAGTCGGTCGCCTCGATCGTGCGCCAGGCCGAGACGAGCGAGGACTCCCCCTCGCCCTTGGGCGCGGCCAGGATCAGCGGCAACTGTTGCAGGAAGATGATGACGCCGATGCCGGCGGTGAACCCCTCGACCACGGGGAGCGGGATGAGGTCGACCGCGCGCCCGAGCGCCGTCATGCCCATCAGGATCACCATCAGCCCGGCCATGATCGCCAGCGTCGGCACGTGCTCGACGCCGTAGGCCGCGATGACGGGCAGCAGGACCACGGTCATCGCCCCGGTGGGGCCCGACACCTGCAGGTGGCTGCCGCCGAACACCGCGGCCACGATGCCGGCGATGATGGCGGTCACCAGGCCGGCGGTCGCGCCGACCCCCGAGGCGACACCGAAGCCGAGGGCCAGCGGCAGTGCGACGATCCCCACGGTGAGCCCGGCGAGCAGGTCCTGGCGCCAGGTGCGGGGCAGCGCGGCGTAGTCCTCGCGTGTGGGCCACAGCCCCTTCAGGCTGATGACGTGCTCACTGACGGCGTCCCACGCCGTAGCGATTTGCTCGCCCCGCGAGTGCTGCGGGGGCTGGATCCGATAGTCCGGCACGGCTTCACCCCTCCGAGCGCAGGTTAGCGCATCCCGCCCGTCGGCCGTTCTCGCCCCAGCCCCGGCGACCTGGGTCCTCCGCTCCGTGCGTTGTCGGTGGAGGTGCACCAGAACGGGACCATCCAGTCAGGGGCCCGGGACCCGCGATCTGCTGCGCACAGGTCGACGATGCCCACCCAGGATCACCCGATCTACGCCAACGACGCCTCCCTGGCTGCCACGATCCGTTCCACCTGTGCCGCGAACCGCCCCGGGTGCCGCAGGACCCACGCCCCCGGGAAGCGCACCACCTGCCAGCCCAGGCAGGCGAGTTCGGCGTCCCGGAGCCGGTCACGCTCGAACGCCGGCTTGCCCTGGTGCCAACGCCAGCCGTCGACCTCGATCGCCAACCTCAGCGACCTGAACGCGATGTCCGGGTACGCCTTGCCGCCGTCGCCGTCGAGGACCACGACGTGGTTGGCCACCCAGCCGCCCACACCCCGCCGGTGCAACGCGGCGTGCGCGGCCCGTTCCAACGGCGACCACGCCTCGGTGCGCGAATCGGCCAGCCACTGGCGCACCCGTCCGCGCCCGGGGCGGTTCGGGGTGGCGAGGTGGGCACGCCATAACTGGGCCAGGGGAATGCCCCGTCGGAGGGCGGCGTCGATCTCCTCGACACCCCGCTCGGCGGCCAGGTCGATCGCGGTCAGCGCCCGCGACGTGTACCGGACGCCGCGGGCCCGCGTCGTCAGCCACCGAGGGATGGTACGCCGACTCAGCGCGAAGCCCTGGCGTGACCGCAGCCGGGACGCCGCACTCACCGCCGCGGGCGGGTCCGGCACCCAGCCGTGGAGGTCCCCGGCGGACGCGCCGGTGGCCACGGCGTCCGGGTCTGCGGCGGTCAGGGCACGGAGGCGGACCGCATGGTCGGCGTCCGGTGCTGTGTAGACGCCGCGGAAGGGGGCGACCAGGTCACCGCGCCGCAGGGCGACGTCGATCAGGTGGGCGAGGGGGCGGTGGTCTGCGCGGCGGAGGACGCCGTCGTGCTCGGCCAGCGCGGCCGACAGGAGTGGGTTCATGCCGTGGAGTCCTAGGCACCCACGGCGGCATCCGGTCGGCACGGGGACGATCTGGGGACAAGCCGTCGACCTGTCCACAGCCGATCCGAGGATTCGACCCCCTGACTGGATCGTCCCGATCCAGTGCACGCCCACCGACTGCCAGGCCCGGGCCCAGACCCCGGGGCCCAACGCCGAGGGCCCCGGACGCGTCGCGTCCGGGGCCCTCAGTGTTCAGGTCAGGCCTGCTGCTCGCGCAGGGCCGCGCGCGCCGCGGCGAGGCGGGCGATCGGCACACGGAACGGGGAGCAGGAGACGTAGTCGAGGCCCGCACGGTGGAAGAACTCCACCGACTCGGGGTCGCCACCGTGCTCGCCACACACACCGGTCTTCAGGCCCGGCTTGGTGGAGCGACCACGCTGGACGCCCATCTCGACCAGCTGGCCGACGCCACCCTGGTCGAGCGACTCGAACGGGTTCTTGCTCATGACCTCGTCGTCGACGTAGTGGCCCAGGAAGCCGGCCTCGGCGTCGTCACGGCTGATGCCGATGGCGGTCTGGGTCAGGTCGTTGGTGCCGAACGAGAAGAAGTCCGCGACCTCGGCGATCTCGTTCGCGGTCAGCGCCGCGCGCGGGATCTCGATCATCGTCCCGACCGTGTAGTCGAGGCGCTTGCCGGCCTTCTCGAACTCGTCCTCGACGGCCTTCACGACGATGTCGCGCTGGACCTCGAGCTCCTTCTTGATCACCACGAGCGGGACCATGATCTCGACGCCGGCGGTCTCGCCCTCGCGCTCCTGGACGGCCAGGGCCGCGCGGATGATGGCGCGGGCCTGCATGTCGGGGATCGACGGGTAGAGCATCGCGAGGCGGCAGCCGCGGGTGCCGAGCATCGGGTTCTGCTCGTGCAGCGACTTCACCTGGGCCAGCAGCCTGCGCTCACGGGCCAGGTCCTCCTCGGAACCACCGGTCAGCTCCAGCTTCTGCACCAGCAGCGACTGGTCGACGATGTTCGGCAGGAACTCGTGCAGCGGCGGGTCGAGCAGGCGCACGGTGACGGGCAGGCCCTTCATCGCGGTGAAGATCTGCTCGAAGTCGGCCTGCTGCAGCGGGAGGATCTCCTCCAGCGCCGCGGCGCGCTCGTCCTCGTTGGTGGCGAGGATCATCTTGCGCACGCTCGGCAGGCGGTCGGCCGCCATGAACATGTGCTCGGTGCGGGCCA
The DNA here is from genome assembly GCA_012838755.1 of Propionibacterium sp. GTDB lineage: Bacteria > Actinomycetota > Actinomycetes > Propionibacteriales > Propionibacteriaceae > Propioniciclava. The sequence goes on from DUOQ01000279.1 coordinate 8,639, forward strand.
GGCCGATGCCCTCGGCCCCGAGCTCACGGGCCTTCGAGGCGTCCTCGAAGTTCTCCGCGTTCGCCCGGACGCCCAGGCGACGGTACTCGTCGGCCCACGCCCCGACCTGCTCGAAGTTCTCGTTGATCGACGGCGGGACCAGCGGGGCCGCACCCTCGAAGACCTCACCGGTGGTGCCGTTCAGCGTCAGCGTGTCGCCGGTGCCGTAGGTCTTGTCGCCGATGGTGACCGTGTTGGCCTTCGGGTCGATCTTGATGCCGGGGGCACCCGCGACACAGGTGATGCCCATGCCGCGCGCGACGACGGCAGCGTGCGAGGTCATGCCACCGTGGGCGGTCAGGACGCCCTGGGAGACCATGACGCCGTGGATGTCGTCGGGGGTCGTCTCGTAGCGGACCAGGATGACGCTCTCACCCTTGCCGCCACGCTCGGCGGCGTCGTCGGCGTTGAAGGACAGCGTGCCCACCGCGGCACCCGGGGACGCCGGGAGGCCCTTGACGATCGCGTGGCCCTTGAAGTCGGGGTCGATGCCGGGGTGCAGGAGCGCGTCGAGGTCGGAGGGGTCGATGCGCAGCAGCGCCTCCTCCTTGGTGATGAGGCCCTCGTCGACCATGTCGACGGCCGACTTCACCGCGGCGGCAGCGGTGCGCTTGCCGTTGCGGGTCTGCAGCATGTAGAGCTTCTTGTCCTCGATGGTGAACTCCATGTCCTGGAGGTCCTTGTTGTGGAGCTCCAGCTTGTCCATCGTGGCGAGCAGCTCGTGGAACGCGTCGGGGAGGACGTCCTCCATCTCGGCGAGGTTGCGCGGCGTGCGGATGCCGGCCACGACGTCCTCACCCTGGGCGTTGGTCAGGAACTCGCCGTAGAGCTCCTTCGCGCCGGTGGAGGGGTTGCGGGAGAAGCACACACCGGTGGCGGAGGTCTCGCCGCGGTTGCCGAACACCATCTGCTGCACGTTCACGGCGGTGCCAAGGTCGCGGGAGATGCCGTTGGCCTTGCGGTACACCTCGGCACGCGGGTTGTTCCAGGACAGGAACACGGCGTTGATGGCGCGCATCAGCTGCTCGCGCGGGTCGGTGGTCCAGTGGCCACCGAGCGCCTCGTTGGCGAGCTGCTTGAAGCGGATGGTGAGGGCCTTGAGGTCCTCGGCGTCCAGGTCGGTGTCGTTCTCGACGCCCTTGGCCTCCTTGGCCTCGGTCAGCGCGTCCTCGAACACGTACTGGTCGACGCCCTCGACGACCTCGCCGTACATCTGGATGAAGCGGCGGTAGCAGTCCCACGCGAAGCGCTCGTTGCCGTCGGCCAGCGCGGCGACCGCACCCACGGTCTCGTCGGAGATGCCGAGGTTGAGGACGGTGTCCATCATGCCGGGCATCGAGAAAACGGCGCCGGATCGGATCGAGACCAGCAGCGGGTTGTCGGTCGAGCCGAGCTCCTTGCCCGTGCGCTCCTCGAGGCGGTCCAGGGCGGCCTCGACCTGCTCACGCAGGCCCGCCGGCCACTCGCCGTTGTTGTTCATCGCGGCCACACAGGCCTGCGTCGTCACCGTGAAGGCGTCGGGAACGGGGACGCCGATGCGGTTCATCTCAGCGAGGTTCGCACCCTTGCCGCCGAGCAGGCTCTTCAGCGACGCGTCACCCTCGTTGAGGTCGAAGACGTACTTCGTCTGGTCAGTCATGAACAGGCTTCTCCTTCATGTGCTCCGTACACGTCGACGTGCTGGCCGTCGGGCCCCGGACGGCGGAGCGGTCCGGCCGGTTTGGTCCACCACCACCGTAGTGGGTCGCGGAGGGTTGGGCCGACCAAGGGCGACCGGTCCACGTGCTGGAACGGCCGATACGATGGCCGGCATGCCCCTCGATCCCGTTGCGTCGCTCATGCTGGACGAGGCGGGCCCGCTGCCGGGTCGCGTCCTCGTCCTCGATGACGTCGGCGGCGCCCTCACCCGCGCGGTCGCGGACGCCGGCTCCGAGGTTCGCACGTGGTGCGACGACCTGCGTGACCTCGAGGACGTCCCGTTGTCCCACCGCCTCCCCCGCGGCGCGGAAGCCACGTGGACGCCCGACCTCGTGCTGTGGCGCCTCCCCCGCGCGCTCGCGGCGGTCGAGGACTACGCCGAGTTCCTGGCTGGACGCCTCGGCCCCGACGCGCGCATCGTGGCCGGTGGCCGCACCAAGCACATGACCGTGGCGTTCAACGCCGCGCTGGCCCGGCAGTTCACCACGGTCACGGCCAGCCGCGGGCGCCAGAAGTCCCGCGTGCTGCACGTCGCGGGCGCCCGTCCGGCACACCGGCGCTGGCCGATGAGCCGGTACCTGCCCGAGGTCGGCGTGACCGTCGTCTCCCACGGCAACGTCTTCAACACCAACCGGCTCGACGACGGCACCCACCTGTTGCTGCGCACCCTGTCACGGACGGCGGGCGACCCGGCCGCCGATGGACGCGTCGCCCGCGGCTCGGCCCTGGACCTCGGGTCCGGCTCGGGGGTGATCGCCGCCTGGCTCGCCCAGCGCGGCTGGACGACGACCGCCGTGGACACCTCCGCCTCCGCGGTGGTCTCCACGCGGCTGACCGCCCGGGCGAACCACGTGCGCGTGTACGCCCGGCGGGCCGACATGCTGCTCGGCACCCGGCCCCACTCGGTCGACCTGCTCGTGACCAACCCGCCCTTCCACGTGGGTGCGGCGAAGGACTCCCGACCCACCCTCGCCATGATCGAGGACGCCCGGCGCGTGCTGCGCCCCGGCGGCGAGTTCTGGATCGTGTTCAACACCCACCTGCCCTACCTGCGCGAACTGCGGCGCCACATCGGCGTCACCACGGTCGAGGCGCAGGACCGCCACTACGTGGTGGCCCGAGCCCTGAAGGAGAACGGGACGTGACATCACCGGCCACGAGCTCTCGTCGGCCTCGCAAGAAGAAGAGGAACCCCGGCTGGGTCCCCAACCAACACGGGGCGTGGGCCATGCTCGTGGTGCCGTTCCTCATGGGCACCTACCTCCGCCTGCGCGACGGCGAGCCGGGCTGGTTCCTGGTCCCGCTGTTCGCCTGCTGGATGCTGGGCTACTTCGCGTTCAACGCCGCCTCCGGCTGGCTGAAGGCCCCCGAGAAGCGCAAGCACCAGTGGGTGAAGCCGCTGGCCGTGTACGGGGCGTCCTCGGTCGTCGCCGGACTGGTTGCGCTGGCCCTCGCCGGCTGGCCGCTGGTCACGTGGGCCCCGGCGTTCGTGCCGCTGCTCCTGCCCGCCCTCTGGCTGGCGGCGCAGCACAACGAACGCGCCACGGTCGGCGGCGCGCTGACGATCGCCGCGGCGTCCCTCATGGTGCCGATCGCGCGCTACCCCGACGCGTTGGACGCCCTGCGCCCCGAGGCCGGCCTGACATGGGTGCTCACGCTGCTGGTGTTCGCCTACTTCTTCGGCACCGTGCTGTACGTGAAGACGAACATCCGCGAGCGGGGACGCCCCGAGTGGCTGGCCGCGTCGATCGCCTACCACGGCCTCTGGGCGATCCTGACCGTGCCGATGGCGTTCGCCGGGCTCAGCGCCTGGTGGTGGCCGCTGTTCTTCCTGCTGTGCACGGTGCGCGCCTGGCTCATCCCCGGGCGGCGCTGGTCGGCCAAGCACATCGGCTTCCTCGAGGTCGGCATGAGCACCCTGCTGCTGGTCTGCTTCGCCCTCTGGCCCGGCGTTTGACGCCGGCAGCCCGCCGCGGAGGCGCCGACAGCCTGCCGCCTGGACCCGACAGGCACTAGGTTGCGGCCATGGACGCCGCCACCACCCGCCGCAACCGGTGGAACTTCGCCATCGGGACCATCGGCCGCGACATGGTCTACTCGATGATGGCGCTGTTCCTGATCGTGTACCTCACCGAGGTGCTGGACCTGGACGACGCCACCCTGTGGTGGGTCAACGGGATCCTGCTCGCGGCGCGCATCTTCGACGCGTTCACCGACATCATCATGGGCGGGGTCATCGACAACACGAACACCCGCTGGGGCCAGTTCAAGCCCTGGATCGTCGCGGGCATGATGGCCACGGCGCTCGTCACCATCCTGCTCTTCACCGACCTCGGTCTGCGCGGCCCGGGTTATGTCGCCCTGTTCACCGTGGTCTACATCGCCTGGGGCCTGGCCTGGACGATGAACGACATCGGCTACTGGTCGATGCTGCCCTCGCTGACGCTCGACCAGCGCGAGCGCGAACGCCTCGGCGCCCTGGCCAAGGTGTTCGCCACGATCGGGTTGTTCACCATCGTCGTGGCGATCATCCCGGTCACGAACATGCTCGGCGGTGACGTCCTGGCCTGGCAGCTGTTCACCATCGGCGCCGTCGTGGTGATGATCCTGGGCCAACTGGTGACCCTGGTCGGCGTCCGCGAACCCGCCCGGACCGGGCCCGTCCCCCACACCACCGTGGGCGACGTCGTCCGGGCCATCGGGCGCAACGACCAACTGCTGTGGACCGCCCTGGCGATGGTGCTGTTCCTGGTCGGGTACAACACGACGACGTCGTTCGGTGTCTACTTCTTCAAGTACGCCTACCGCGACGAGAACATGTTCTCGCCGTTCGCCGCGATCCTGGGCGTCGCCCAACTGCTGGGGTTCGCGCTCTTCCCCCTGCTGCGCAAGCGCTTCAGCCGGCGACGCCTGTTCACCGTCGCGATGGGGTTGGTGGCGCTGGGCTACGTGGTCTTCTTCTTCTCGCCGATGAACATCATCCCGATCGGCATCGCCGGCCTGCTGCTGTTCGTGGGGGCCTCCTTCGTCATCGTGCTGATGATCGTGTTCCTCACCGACTGCATCGAGTACGGCCAGTGGAAGCTCGGCCACCGCAACGGCGCGGTCACCTTCGCGCTGCAGCCGTTCATCAACAAGATCGGCGGCGCCCTCGGCACCGCCATCGTCGGGTCGACCCTGATCATGACGGGCATCAACGCGGCGCGGACGCCCGACGACGTCACCGAGGCCGGTCTGCTCGGGATGCGGCTGATGATGATGGGCTTCCCGATGCTGCTGATGCTCGCCAGCTACCTCGTGTACCTGAGGTTCTACAAGATCGACGAGGAGTTCCACGCGCGCATCGTGGCCGACCTGCGCGAGCGCGGCGAGTTGGCGGACGCCTGACCCTCCCCAGGCTCGACCAAGGGCTTGCCAAAACCTGAATCACCATTCAGTATTGGGTCACCACGAACCACGAGGAGCCCCATGAGCGACTTCGCCCCCCAGCGCATCGAGACCAGCCGCCTGACCCAGAACGTGTGGTCCTCCGGCCCCGAGGACGGGACGCCGGTCCTGCTGGTCCACGGCAACCTGTCTTCGGGTGGCTTCTGGAAGTACGTGGCGGACGAGCTGGGCGACGACGTCCGCGTCATCGCCCCCGACCTGCGCGGCTTCGGTGACACCGACCCCGAGCCGATCGACGCGACCCGCGGGTTGGGCGACATGGTGGACGACGTCCACGCACTCCTCGAGACCCTGGGCCTCGCGGGCCAGCAGCGGGTCAACGCTGCCGGCTGGTCGATGGGCGCGGGCGTCCTCCAACAGATGATGCTCGAACACCCCGACGACCTCGGCGCCGTCACCCTCATCGCCCCCATGGCGCCCTACGGCTTCGGCGGCACCAGGGGCGCCGACGGCGAGCAAACCACCCCGGACGCCGCGGGCTGCGGTGCGGCGAGCGCCAACGCCGCTTTCGTGGAGCGCCTCGCCGCCGGTGACACCTCGGCCGACGACCCCCAGACCAGCCCGCGCATCATCATGCGCACCTTCTACGGCGGCGGCGCCAACGCGGCCAACCTCGACGAGGACTTCCTCACCACCGAGCTCGTCAAGACCCGCACCGGCGACGACTTCTACCCCGGCACCGCCGTGGCGTCCGAGTCGTGGCCCGGCAGGGCGACGGGCGATCGCGGCCTCCTGAACACGATGAGCCCCAAGTACTACGACGCCTCCGCCATCGTCGACCTCGATCGCAAGCCGGCCGTCACGTGGATCCACGGCAGCGACGACAAGGTGGTCTCCGACGCGTCCATGTTCGACCTGGCCACGCTGGGGCAGTTGGGTGCCGTCCCCGGGTGGCCGGGCGCGGACGTCATGCCCCCGCAGCCGATGGTGCAGCAGACCCGCGCGGTGCTGGACGCCTACCGTTCCGCCGGGGGTACCGTCACCGAGGTCGCGCTGGAGGGCGTCGACCACGGCATCCCGCTGGCCGTGCCCGGGCGCGTGGCCAAGGAGATCACCCGCATCCTCGTCCGCTGAGAACTGTCGGGCGGGCGCAGTAACCTCTGCTCATGCGTCCTGACCAGATCCCGCTGCTCACGTCCGTCGGCCGGCCGACGGTCCACCCCGACGGTTCCTTCGCCCTCGTCGCCGCCACGGCGGCGAGCTTCGAGGCCGACGGGTACACCGGTCAGCTGTGGCGGGTCCCGCTCGATGGCGGCGCGCCGCGGCGCGCGACCCGCGGGTTCGCCGACTCATCGCCGCAGTTCAGCCCCAACGGTCGCCTGGTCGCCTTCCTGCGTCGTTCCCCCGGGGAGCCGGCGCAGGTGTTCGTCGCCCCGGCCGAGGGGGGCGAGGCAGCGCAGGCCACCGACGCCAAGCTGGGCGTCGGCGGGTTCTGCTGGTCGCCCGACTCGACGACGCTGGCCTTCACCGCCCGCGTGCCCGAGGAGGGGCGCTACGGCACGCTCGACGGCGTCCCCGCCCCGCAGGAGGACCCGCGCCACCTCGTCGGCTTCCAGACCCAGTCCAACGGCTTGGGGTGGTGGACCGACCGGGTCCGCCAGCTCTTCGTCGTCGCCGCACCCGACCCGTGGGGCGCCCCGCCGGTCAAGCCCGTGGGCCGTGCCGCCAAGGACGCCGGGCCCGACACGTCCTGGGCCGTCCCCGAGGCACGCCAGGTGACCCACGGTGAGTGGGATGTCGCCGATCCCGTGTTCGCGCCGGCGGGTGACGCCGTGCTCGTCGCCACCCGCGCCGGGGAGGACGCCGACGGCCACCTGCGCGCAGGCGTCCACCGCGTGTGCGTCGACTCGGGCGCGACCACACCGGTCGTCTCCGACACCCGGCACACGTTCACGGCGCCGTGCCCCTCGTCCGACGGTGCCTGGTTGTACGTGCTGGGCTCCGACCTGGGCGACGACGGCCTCGACTTCGTCGCCACCAACGCGTCGGTCTTCGTGGTCGGCGCCGACGGCGGCGCCCCCGTGCGGCTCACCGACCCCGAGGACCTCGACCTCACCGGCCCCCTGTCCCCGGCCGGGGCCGACGGCGTCCTGGTCGTGCGCGAGCACCGCGGGCGCGGCGAACTGCTGCGCGTGGCCCCCGACGGGACCACGACGACGATCGGGGCGGGCGGGGCCGGCGTGC
>DUOQ01000280.1 GCA_012838755.1 Propionibacterium sp.
GATCCTGGGGTTCGTGCCACCCGGAGGTTCGTGTCGGGTCTCGGGGGGGTTCAGGCGATGTTCTTCGTCTCCCGGTAGGTGCGCCAGGTCGTCTCGAAGGGGACGAGATCCTCGGGGATGGCACGCCGCTCGCGCCACTCGAACGTCGGCTCGGCCTCGCCGTCCCACGTGGTGACCTGGATCACCTCGTCCAGCGTGCCGCCATCGAGCCGGAGCCGGAACAGGTCGGGCAGTTCGGCACCCACCGACGCGTCGAGCACGGGGAGCGAGCCCTCGGCGTCCGAGTAGAGCACCGAACCGCGGGAGAGCCCGCCCGTCCCCACGTAATGCTCCATGGCGTGCAGGTACACGTACTGGCTGGTCAGGATGTCCCGGATCAGGAAGAGGCGGGAGACGGACCGGCGGGACTCGGCGTCCGCGGCCACCGTCGTCTCGTACTGGGCCAGGAGATCGGTGACCTCCCGGCGGGCCTCGGCGACTGACGTGCGGGAGCGCACGACCCCCGCCTTGTCGCTCATGAGGCGGCGGATGTGGGTGAGCAGGCCGTCCGTGGTGTCCTCGCCCTCCGAGGCGCGGCGTCCGGCCTCGGCGAGCAGGGATGCTGCCCGTTCGGCCACCCCGCGCGCGGCTTCGTTGAACGTGTCCGTGTCGACGGGGTCGTCGCGACGTACCTGCGCGATGTAGGAGGCCGCGCGCGTGGCGCCGACCTGGCCCGAGTTCAGGGCCGCGCCCCCCGGCCGGTAGACACCGTGGGCACCGGCGGCCTCGCCGATGGGGAAGAAGCCTTCCACGTTGGAGTGCCACCACTGGTCGACCTCGAGGCCACCGTTGTTGTGCTGGGCGCACACGGCGACCTCCAGCATGTCGGTCTCCAGGTCGACGCCCGGGTACCGCTCCAGGTAGAAGGTGTAGGCCGGGTGGTTCATGTGCTGCAGCCGCTGGATGGGGGTCGAGTTGCCGAGCCCCACCACGCCGGTGGCGTCGAGGTAGTCGTGCGCCTCCTCCGACAGGGCCGTCGCGTCGAAGTCCTCCCGGACCGGGTTGGAACGAAAGTCGAGCCAGACACGGCGCCCGCGCAGCTTGGTCTCCTGGTACACCAGCAGGTCGATCAGGGAAGAGCCCTCCGGCGCCTTGCGGACGTCGAAGGGCCACTGGTAGCCCTTGAGGAAGATCCTGCTGAGCTGGTCGCCGTAGTCGGGCAGGAACTCGGTGAGGAACTCGCGCTCGTCGCCACCGTCGGCATCCGTCGACACGAAGCGGGGGAGTGCCTGCATGTAGGTGCCGGACACGTTCCAGCGCGGGCGGATGGAGGCCAGGCCGAACTGCCACTCGGTGAGGTTCTTGCCCTTGACCCCGGCGCGCAGCGCGGCACCGTTGGCCCCCCACTGACCGTTGGGGTAGACCGAGTCGGCGTACATGCCGGCGGGCCCACCGGTCGCGTAGACGAGGTTGGTGCAGCGCAGCAGCAGGAACCGGCTCGGGGCATCCGCGTGCACGTCGAGGCGCACGCACAACAGGCCGAGGACCTTGCCGTCGCGCACCACCAGGTCGACGACGCGGCAGAGGTCGAGGACCGGGACGCCGTAGTCGTCGATCTTGCGCTCCAGGCACTCGACCATGGTTCTGGAGGTGTAGGGACCCACCGACGTCGCGCGCTGGCGAGGGTCGTGGTCGGTCTTGTAGCCGACGAACTCACCGGAGGAGTTGTGGGGGAACGGGACGCCGGACTCCACCAGGTGGAAGAACGCGCGCGGGCTCCACGCCGCCTCGGCGAGTGCGATGTCGCCGTCCATGGAACCGCCCGAGAACAGGGTCTCGGCCATTTCCCGCACCGAGTCGGGCTCGGCCCCTGCGAGGGTGAGCTTGTAGTAGGTCTGCTTGTCCGACCCTGCGTTCCGGGACGCCCCGGCCCTGCGCTTGTCGGTGACCATCACCACATCGCGCTGGCCGAGCATCACGAGCCGGTCCGCGGCGCAGAACCCGGCGGCGCCCGTGCCGACGACGACCGTGTTCGCGGTGACGACAGGGATGTCCTGACCGTCGAGGGTCAGGTGCCCGGAGGCGTGGGAGTCGATCCACTCGGACTGGTTCATGGCTTCCTCCTACAGGGTCGGGATCTGCATGCCGCCGCCGACGGTGATGACGTCACCGGTCGAGTAGGGCATGGCCCCGGCAACGAGCTGGACGACGGCACCGCCCACGTCGGACGGGACGCCCCAGCGCGGCATGGGTACCGCGCCGGAGGCGAAGTAGGCGTCGTACTTCTCGGTGACGCCCGAGGTCATGTCGGTGGCGACGATGCCCGGTCGCACCTCGTACACGACGATGTCCTCGGGGGCGAGCCGGACGGCCCACAGTCGGGTGGCCATGCCGACGCCCGCCTTGGACAGGCAGTACTCCCCGCGGTTGGTCGACACGACCTCCGCCGAGATCGAGCTGACGTTCACGATCGTGCCGCGGACGCCTTCGCCCTCGCGCGCCTGCCCCACCAGGACGTTCGCGACGCGCTGGGTCAGGAAGTACGGGCCGCGCAGGTTGATGTCCATCACGCGGTCGTAGCTCTCGGGCGTGGCCTGGAGGATGTCGGCCCGCTCGGACGGGGCGACGCCGGCGTTGTTGACCAGCGCGTCGATCCGCCCCCACTCGGCGAGGGTCTCGTCGACGTAGCGGGCGTGGTCGTCCAGGTCGGCGACGCTGCCCTGGGTGTAGCGCACCTCGCCCAGCTCGCCGAGCTCGGCCAGGACGTCCTCGGGAGCGGGGCGGGTGGCCATGATCGAGACACGCCAGCCGTTGCGCAGCAGGGCCTGGGTGATGCCGCGGCCGATGCCGCGGTTGCCGCCGGTGACGAGGGCGACCTGGGTCATGTTCTTCACTCCTGTGTCGTGGGGTTCAGCGGTCGACGCGGGCGGTTCCTCCGCCGGCGAGTTTGAGGACTTCGTTGCGGGTGGCCATGCTGGTGTCGCCGGGGGTGGTCATGGCCAGGGCGCCGTGGGCGGCGCCGTACTCGACAGCGGTCTGGA
>DUOQ01000281.1 GCA_012838755.1 Propionibacterium sp.
CTCGCCCGCGGCGTGGACGTGGTCGTCGGCACCCCCGGCCGCGTCATGGACCACCTCGACCGCGGCACCCTCGACCTGACGCACCTGCAGTACCTGGTGCTCGACGAGGCCGACGAGATGCTCAACATGGGCTTCGCCGAGGACGTCGAGAAGATCCTCGCCGACACCCCGTCCGACAAGCAGGTCGCCCTGTTCTCGGCGACGATGCCGCACTCGATCCGCAAGCTGGCCTCGACGTACCTCAACGACCCGGTCGAGATCCAGGTCAAGGGCAAGACGGCCACGGCGACGAACGTCACCCACCGCTACACGATCGTCAGCTACCCGCAGAAGGTGGACGCCCTCACCCGCATCCTCGAGGTCGAGAACTTCGACGGGATGATCGTGTTCGTCCGCACCAAGAACGAGACCGAGACGGTCGCCGAGAAGCTGCGCGCCCGCGGCATCAGCGCGGCCGCCATCAACGGCGACCTGCCCCAGGCGGCCCGCGAGCGGACGATCAACCAGCTCAAGGCGGCCAAGCTCGACGTGCTCGTCGCCACCGACGTCGCCGCCCGCGGCCTCGACGTGGAGCGCATCAGCCACGTGGTGAATTTCGACATCCCGACCGACACCGAGAGCTACGTGCACCGCATCGGCCGCACCGGCCGCGCCGGGCGTTCGGGCGACGCCATCTCCTTCATCACCCCGCGCGAGCGGCACCTGCTTCGGGCGATCGAGCGCGCCACCGGCCAGGAGCTCACGCACATGCCCCTGCCGACCGCCGACGACATCAACGCCACCCGCCTGTCGCGCTTCGACGACGCGATCACTCGTGCGCTGGGCGAGCAGAACAAGATCGACTTCTTCCGCGACGTCGTCGCCCACTACGTCAACGAGTACGATGTGCCCGAGGTCGACGTGGCCGCCGCCCTGGCCGCGGTCATGCAGGGCGACGAGCCCATGTTGCTCGACCCCGAGCGCGAACCCCGCGGCGAGCGCTTCCGCGAGGACAAGGCCGGACGCCGCGGGCGCGACGCCGACCGTGGCCAGGAGGGCCCCCGGGACGGTCTCGCGCGCGAACGGCGTCCGCGCCCCACGGGCGACCTGGCGCCGTGGCGCGTCTCCGTCGGGCGCCGCCAGCGGATCACCCCGCGCCAGATCGTCGGCGCCCTCGCCAACGAGGGTGGCCTGACCAGCGCCGACATGGGCCGGATCAACATCCGCGCCGACCACTCGATCATCGAGCTGCCCCCGAACCTGCCGGAGTCCGTGCTCGAGAAGCTCAGCCGCACGCGGGTGTCTGGCAAGCTCATCGAACTGCGCCCCGACGACGGCCCCGAATTCGTCCGCGACCGGACGCGCGACCGCGACGGCCGCGACAAGCCGTTCCGCGACAAGCCGTTCAAGAAGGGCGGCTTCAACGCCGACAAGAAGTTCAAGAAGCCGCGCCACAAGGGCTGATGGCTCGGGCCTCCGGCCCCGTGTTGGCGGGTCCTGAGCCCACGACATGAGGCGCTCCCACTTTGATGCACGTGTGCATCAAAGTGGGAGCGCTTCGGGGTGGGTAGACCCGGTGGGCTACGAGGTGGCGAAGAAGATGTCGTCGCCCCCGAGGAACCCCAGCCGGACACGCAGGAGGCCGTCGTCGCCCTCGGGCACCTGCAGGGCCACGTTGCCGGTGGTGCTGGCGCCCTTGTAGAGCTCGTTGGGACTGATGGCGTCGGGCGCGACGACCATCGCGTCGCTGCTGCCCACCACGTTGCCCTGCGCGGTGACGTACTCGACCGTGACCTCGAACAGTGGGCTCGCGGCCTCTTCGGCGAGGCGGGCGACCGTGACGTTCGCCAGTGCGTACTGGTGGCCGGGGGCGGGCTCGTCGTTGAACTGGTTCTCCGCCAGGACGGCCTGGGTGGCGTCCGCGGTGAACGAGTTCACGGTGAGTTCCCAGTCGTTGTTGGCGATCGTGCCGCCGAGCGGGTACGGGTTGTCGCGGGTGCCCTGCGCCGAGGAGTCACCGGCGGGCTGCTCGGCGGGAGGAGCCTCCGTCTGCCCACCCTGGACCGGGGCCGGCGCAGCCGCCGTGACGGGCCCACCCGCGGCCGACTCGAACGCCCGCCCGATCGAACCCGCGAACGCGATACCGCCGGCAACGGTGCCCACGATCGAGATGATCAGGGCCACGATGGCAGCCCTCTTCGAGCGGTCGCGCTGGAACAGCCCCACCAGGGACAGGACGAACGCGATGGGCAGCAGGATCCAGCCGATGATGTAGGCGCCCTCCCAGAGCGCGAAGACGAATCCGACGATGGCGGTCACCAGGGCCACCAGGCCCACGGTGTTCCGTGGCGGCTTGCCGTTCGCCGGAGGCGTGGCCGGCTGGCCGGGGGCGGCGTACTGCGGGTGGCCGGTGCGGTCGGCCGGGTCGGTGCTCATGAGTGAGGACTCCTTGTCGTAGGGGATGACTCCATCCCACTGGCACCAAGGGGTCCGCCACATCGACGGGTCGGCTGCACCGGCCTCCACCGATCGGCTCGCCCGGGGCTGTGTCCCCGAGCCGAACGGGGGAGGGGAAATGTCTGCCGCGCTCCCTACGATGAGTCTTGTGTTGGAGTACGAGCTGGTCGGCGACGGTGCCCGTCCCCCGTGGTGGCGGACGTTGCTGCTCGTGCTGCCCATCAGCCTGCTGAGCCTGGCCAGCGTTGTCTTCTCCCCGCTGGGCTCCGCGATGTCGGCCGAGAACCCGGACGGCGCCACTGTCCTGGCCGCTGCAGGCGCCCTGACGCTGGCCTTCTTCGGCCCGGTCGTGCTCTTCTGGCGCCACCGCTTCCCGTTCCTCATCACGGTCGTGGCAGCCCTCGTCGCTGTGGTCATCCCGATCGGCAACCTCCTGGCGTTCGGTGCGTTGGCCGCCCTCATCGGCCGCCGACGCGGCCCCGCGGTGTGGGCCACGACGGCGCTCGTCACGGCGACCTCGACCTGGGTGGTCATCGCTGATGCCCTGGCCCAGCCGCGCGAGGCTTCCGTCTCCAAGACGATCCTGGGCCCCCCGGGCGGCGACCCGCGGGCAGCGATCGACCTCGCGCCCGGAGTGGTCGTGACGGTGGCCCTCGTGGGTCTTGCGGTGACCATTGGCGCCGGCTTCCTCATCCGCCTGCGGCGCCAGAACGCCACCGTCTCGACCGTCGCCCAGACCGAGCGCGAGGCGTCCGACCGGCTGGGCGACGAGGCCGCCCGCCGCCAGGAGCGGGAGCGGATCGCCCGAGAGGTGCACGACGCGATGGGGCATCGGCTGTCCCTGCTCAACCTGCACGCGGGTGCGCTGGAACTCAATGCCGGCGACGACCCCCGCCTGCAGCAGTCGGCCCACCTCGTGCGGCAGAGCGCCGGGGAGGCGATGGACGACCTGCGCGGGCTGCTCCAGGTGCTCCGCGAGCCGCTCGGCGACGAACCGCCGGCGATCCCGTTGTCGCGCCTGCCGGAGGTGGTGCGTGACTCCTTCGGCGCCGGCCAGGTCGTCAACTCGTCGATCTTCATCTCCGAGGCCGAGAGGGCCGACCCCCAGCTGTCCCGCGGGGTCTACCGCATCGTGCAGGAGGTGCTGACCAACGCGCGCAAGCACGCCCCCGGCGAGCCGGTGCACCTGACGGTCGAGGGCGACCCCGCGACGGGCGTCGTCATCGAGGCGCGCAACCGCTACGTGCCCGGGCCGGTCACCCCGGCCGGGTCGGCGCGCGGACTCAAGGGCATCGCCGAACGGGCCGAACTGCTCGGCGGGCGGCTCCAGTTCGGCCTCGACGAGGGCAACACGGTGTTCCGGGTGCGGGTCGAGCTGCCGTGGCGTGAGGCCCCGGCGTCCCGCTGATCACGGGAACTGTCAGCGCCTCGCCCTAGGATGCGGCTCGTGGCCACCATTCGCGTCCTGCTCGTCGACGACGACCCCCTCGTCCGTGCGGGCCTGCGGTTCCTGCTCGACAGTGCCGACGACATCACGGCCGTCGCCGAGGCCGGTGACGGCGACGAGGTCGTCGCGGCCGTGCGGGCCCACACCCCCGACGTCGTGCTGATGGACCTGCGGATGCCGCGCCTCAGCGGGGTGGACGCCACCCGCCTCGTCCGCGCCCTGCCCGACCCGCCGCACGTCGTCGCGCTGACGACGTGGGACGTGGACGACGCCGTGGTGCGCACGCTGGATGCCGGGGCGTCCGGGTTCCTCCTCAAGACTGCCGCCCCGACCGAGATCATCGGCGCCGTGCGCGCGGTCGTGAACGGGGACGCGGTGCTGTCCCCCCGCTCCACCCGCCAGCTGCTCGACCACCTGGGGCGCAGCACCGACGCGTCCGCCCGCCGCTCGGCGGAGGAGGCCGCGGCGACCCTGACCGACCGCGAGCGCGACGTGGTCATCGCCGTCGCCGAGGGCCTCAGCAACGCCGAGGTGGGGGCGCGGCTCTACATCTCCGAGGCGACGGTGAAGGTGCACCTCAGCTCGGCGCAGGACAAGTTCGGCGTCCGGAACCGGGTGGGCGTGGCCGTGCTGGCCGAGCGCGCGGGCCTGCTGCGGGGGCGCTGAGTACGGGAGGGTCGGTTCCCGCACGACGCGCACGTCGTGCCGCGGCAGCCGCTGGAGCAGGATGGGGACTCGTGGATCGCCAGCGCGTTGCCCGAGAGCTTGTGGGGGCCGTCGCCGAACGACATCACCTCAGTCGGAGCCGGTCGCGGACTCGGGCTCCATGTGCGTGCTCTGCCACTCCCACAGGGTTCCCGGGCGGCCGCGGCCCAGGACGACGCGCTTGTGGCTGATGCCCAGGCCGCGCACGGACGCGAGGCGACGGTTGAGGTTGCCGCGGTCGGGCGAGGTGCCGGTCAGCGAGCGGGTGATCGCCACGGCGGCCGACACCGGGAACGTCGGTCCGGTGAGCGCGCGGGTGAAGGTGAGGTCGCGCCACAGGCGATCGACCAGGAGCGGGCGGCAGAACTCGACCATCGCGTTGTGGTCGAAGGCGAGCGGGGGAACGTCCTCGACGGGGTGCCACTGCACGTAGTCGGGGGCGTCCTCGGGGTGGTCGGCGACCGCCCACATCGCGACCGACAGCGTCTGCCCGCGCGGGTCACGGTGCGGCTCGTCGAACACGGTCAGCTGCCCGAGGCCCCGGACGCCCAGGCCCAGCTTGGTCTGCACCGCGCGCTCGGCGGCGTCGGCGAGGCGTTCGCCCTCCCACAGCGTCACGCCCGGCAGGGCGAGCTGGTCGATGAAGGGCTCGGAGATGCGCCGGGACACCCCCAGCTCCACGTGCCGCGTCTCGTTGTTGTACCTCAGCGTGATCGCGTCGACCGAAACGGCGGAGGTTGGCTGGCGACCCATCAATTCTTCCTTCTCAGACGTCGATGTCGAGGAATCTCATCCATCACACTACCCCTCGAATTGGTGCCCTGCACCAGATCCCGGAGCGTGGGAGGAACCGTCCCACCACGTGGTCGACGCGTCCCATTCGGTGGGTTTTCCACAGGCCCACATGGTGGATGTCGTGCCATCGCGGGGTCGCGTTGCCTACGCTCGGGGTGAGACACCCCCAGGAACAAGGACACCACCCCCATGGCCACCCCCGTTCCGGACGCCTCGCGTCCGCGTATTCGCCTGCGCCGCAGCCCGCTCTGGCTGGTCGCCGGCATCCTCGCCGTCTGCCTCGGCGGGCTCGCCTCCGCCTTCGTGTACCTGCAGGTTGCGGCGTCCGACCCCGTGCTGCGCGTCAACCGCACCATCCACCGCGGCGAGGTCATCCAGGCCGCCGACCTCTCGATCGTGCAGGTGCGCGCCGGGCTCGACGTGGTCACCGTGCCCGACACTCGGGCCGGGGAGGTCGTCGGCCAGGCGGCCCTCACCGACCTGCCCGGCGGGAGCCTGCTCGTCGACGGGGTGTGGGGTGACTCCAACGTCCCGCTGGGCAGCGCCCGGGTGGGCGTCCGCCTCAGCCCCGGGCGTTTCCCGACCACCGACCTGCGGCCCGGCACCACCGTCCTGGTCGTCGCCCTGCCCGGTCAGGCCGGGGCCACCGACGAGGAGCTCCCGGGGAGCGTGCCCGCCACGCTGGTCGGGCAGGCCGCCGCCCAGCCCGACGGCTCGACCCTGTTCGCGCTCAGCGTCCCCCGCGACGCCGCCGAGGCCGTCGCCCGGCTCGCCGCCGGCGATCGCGTCGCGCTCGTGCAGACGGGCAACGGCGGATGAGCCTCCTCGTCCTCGCCTCGGCCGCCGGGGCGCCCGGCGTCACCACGACCGCGCTCGGGCTCACCCTCGCATGGCCGCGCGACGCCGTCCTGCTGGACGCCGACCGCTCCGCCCCCCAGTCGATCCTCGCCGGGTACCTCAGCGGGCAGGCCACCCACGGCCACGGCATGCAGGGCCTCCTCCAGGCGCACCGCGAGCGGCTGCCCATGGCCGTGGCGCTGGCGTCGGAGTGGCGCCCGCTGCCCGCCCTGCCCCGCCCGGCGGACACGGACGCCCCGGGCGAGCGTCGGTTCGTCCCCGGCTTCACGCAGCTCGGGTCCGTCGACCTGTTCGAGGGCGCCTGGCCGTCGGTGGTGGACGCCGCGCGCGAGGCGTCCTTCGACGTCATCGTGGACGCCGGTCGCACCGGCCACCGCGGGCTCCCCGCCAACCTCGTCGCGGGCGCGGACGCCGTCGCCCTCGTCTGCCGCACCTCCCTGGCCTCGCTGGCCGCGCTCCCGCTCCACCTCGCGCCCCTGGTCGAGACCGGCGCCCCCGGACGGGTCGGCCTGGTGGTCGTGGGCCCGGGGCGTCCGTACGGGGTGCGTGAGGTGGCCGAGCAGTTCGGCGTCCCCGTGCTCGCCGAGGTGGCGTGGGACCCCACGGCGGCCGCGGAACTGCACGAAGGCGCCCCGGTCGGCCGGCGCTGGCCGCGCACCGC
>DUOQ01000282.1 GCA_012838755.1 Propionibacterium sp.
GCCGACTACGTCGCCGAGCACGTCGAGCTCGGCTACGCCTCCACCATCCACACCGCCCAGGGCATCTCGGTCGACACCACCCACGGCGTCCTGTCCGGCGGCGAATCCCGCCAGCTGCTGTACACGATGATGACCCGCGGCCGCGAAGCCAACCACGCCTATTTGGCCGTGGTCTCCGATGGCAACGAGCACACCACCTTCGCCCCGGAGACGGTCAGCCCGCTCACCCCCACCGACATGCTGGAGAAGATCCTCGGCCGCGACGACACCCCCGTCTCAGCGACCACGCAGACCCGGATCGCCGCCGACCCGGCCACCCAGCTGGCCGATGCCACCCGCCGCTACGCCGACGCGATCGGCGTAGCGGCCGCGCAGATCGCCGACCCCGACCTCCTCCGCCACCTCACCCGCCGCATCAACGCGATGGTGCCCGGCATCACCGACTGCGACGCGTGGCCCACCCTGGTCAACCGGCTCCTCCTCATCGCCGCCGACGGCCGCGACCCCTTCGCAGAGACCCAACACGCCCTCACCAGCAGCCCGCTCGGCGAGGCCCGCGACGAAGCCTCCGTCCTCGTCGCCCGCCTCGAGACGCGCACCCGCGACCGGGGACCGTTGCCGTGGCTGCCCGGCATCCCGACCCGACTGGCCGACCACCCCACCTGGGGTCCCTACCTGAGTGCTCGCAGCACCCTCGTCGGCGCGCTGGCCGACCACGTCCGGCAGGCGACCCTCACCGGTGCGAGCCAGCCCGCGTGGGTGCGGTCCTCCAGCTGGACGCCGCCTCTCTCGCTGGTGGCTGATGTCGAGGTGTTCCGCGCCGCGACCGGTGTCGACGCCGCCGACCTGCGGCCCACTGGGGACCCGCAGTTCCAGCGCACCATCCGCCGCTACCAGACCGGTCTGGACCGCCGGCTGCGTGAGGACCACTCCCCCGCGCTGGCCGAATGGGGACCGGTGCTGGCCGACCTGTCGGCGACCATCACCGCCGACCCGTACCTGCCCCAACTGGCCCGCCAGCTCGGCTACCTGTCCAGCCACGGCACCCAGGTGCGGCCCCTGCTGGACGCCGCCAGCGTGCAGCCGCTGCCCGATGACCACCCCGCTGCCGCGTTGTGGTGGCGGATCGCCGGCCAGCTCGACCACGCCCAACGCACCGGCCAACGGCGCACCCCCGACCAGTGGCTGCCCGAACTCACCCAGCAGCTGGGGGTGCACGCCGCGGCGATGCAGGCCAGCCCGTGGTGGGTCACGCTCGTGGACGCCGTGGACCGCGGCCTGCAACGCGGCTGGCCCCTGGACGCCCTCATCAGCCCCCACCCGGTGGGCGACATCCAGACCCTCATCGAGGACGTCACCCGGCTCGCCGACAGCCACGACACCCCCGCCGACGCCCTCGAGACCGAGGCGCCGCCCGCCGACCTGTGGGACGACTGGACCCCCGCCAACCCGATCCTCGTCGCCAACCCCCACGAACAGCCCGACCCGGGCGAACTGGCCGCCAGCGAGCCCGCCGACGTGCCCGAGCCCCCGCTGGAATGGGACGGCGACGACCTCACCGTGGAGGCGCTCATCCGCACCGGCCTACGCCTCGACGCCGACCCCGCCGACACGATCCGGCTGCTCGACCAGGCCGACCAGTGGCACGACAGCCCCGCCAGCCAGGAACGGCTCGAACTGGTCAACGAGCTCACCGCCCGCTTCTACCAGCACACGTTCACGCGCAGTTGGGCGCGCGCGTACCTCACCGACCGGTTCGGCGTCGACGTCCACGACCACCCCGACCTGCGGCCCGGCCTCGCGCCAGCCGGCTGGACCAAC
This sequence comes from Propionibacterium sp., assembly GCA_012838755.1. Taxonomy (GTDB): domain Bacteria; phylum Actinomycetota; class Actinomycetes; order Propionibacteriales; family Propionibacteriaceae; genus Propioniciclava. The sequence continues at coordinate 1,822 of DUOQ01000282.1, forward strand.
CTGGTCGACCACCTGCGTGGCCACGGCATCACCGACCAGGAGATGCTCACCGCCGGCGTCGCCAGCACCGCCCGCAACGGGAACCTGATCGACCGGTTCCGTGACCGGGTCATGCTGCCCATCCAAGACGCCGACCACCGCGTGCTCGGGTTCGTCGGACGCCGCAACCCCACCAGCACCGACGAGCGGGCCCCCAAGTACCTCAACACCCCCGACACGCCCCTGTTCCACAAGGGCAACCAGCTCTACGGCGCCACCCACCTCCTCACCGCAGACCCCACCCGCATCCCCGTGCTCGCCGAAGGGCCCATGGACGCCCACGCCATCACCCTCGCCAGCCACGGCCGCTACATCGGCCTGGCCCCGCTCGGCACCAGCCTGACCAACCTGCAAGCCACCCAACTCGCCAGCCTCGACCGCAGCCCGATCATCGCCACCGACGCCGACCTCGCCGGACGCCTCGCCGCCGAACGCGACTACTGGATGCTCACCCCCCACGGCCTCGACCCCCGCTACGCCATCCTGAACCCCGGCACAGATCCCGCCGAACTGCTGGCCACCGGCCAAGCCGCCGCCCTCAACCACGCGCTCACCCAGGCCGGACCGTTGGCCGACGTGCTCATCAACGAGCGGATCAGCAACCTGCCCACCCCCGACGCCGCCCTCGGAGCCCTCGCAGTGCTCGCCGCCCAACCCCCCGACCGGTGGGAGGACGGCGTCCAAGCCCTCGGCGACCGGCTCGGCCTGCCCGCCGGTTTCCTGCGCGGCACCCTCAAGGACCACGTGCGCGCGTGGAACACCAACGCCCGCCGTGCCGCCGACAGCCAGCTCGCCCGCCTGCACGACGTCAAGCAGCGGCTCACCCCCGCAGAAGAGACCCACGAAACCCCCGCCGACCGGCCCCAAGCCGCCACACCGACCATCGAACGCATCCCGACCCGCCCCGGACACGACCCGCGCGGACGCGGTCGCTGACCTACCCTCAGACCAACCCCCACAGGAGCACACCCCATGGACGCCCCCACCCTCACCGCCACGGCGGCCGCCACCATCACTGGCGTCCTGCTGGGTGAGTACCAGCGCCGACGGCTCACCACGCTCACCTACCGCTACCCCGAAGAGACCACCCAGGCCTGGCCCGAGCCCAGCCCCCGCCGATGGGTACCCCTCGCCCTGGCCGGCGTCCTCGGGGCGCTCACCCTGCGCTACACCGCCACGGGGGAAGCCGTCCACCTGCTCCACCTGTACCCGCTCGCGATCGCCGCACCGTGGCTGGTTGCCGTCGACGCCGACGTGCACCGCCTGCCCTACCGCACCACCATGCTCACCCTCGTCGCCAGCGTCCTCGGCGTCGTGACCACCGCAGCACTGACCCGAACATGGCTGCTCGCAGCCGCCGCAGCACTCGGCTGGGCGCTCAGCTACGGCCTGTTCTGGGTCCTGAACAAGGCCGGTCGGGGTGGGCTCGGCTACGGCGACGTCCGCCTCGCCGGCCTCATCGGACTCACCACCACCCCCCTCAACGCCTCAGCCACCTGGCTGGCGTTCCTCCTCGGCACCCTCACCGCCGCCGGGTGGGCGTTCACCCGACCCCGCCAGCCCGGCAGCCGCCACGCCTACGGCCCCTGGCTCCTCCTCGGCTGGCTCGCCGCCACCCTCATCCCCCTCCCCTAAGACAGAACAGAAAGGGGTCACGCGCATGACCACCGACTCGCTCGACAGCCACGACATCTACACCACCGTCCGCACCAGCTGGGCCACCCGGCTCACCCAACCCACCGAGTACGGCATCGCCGACGCGCTCGGCCAGGACACCACCCGCCAGGTCCTCACCCGGCCCGCCTTCGCCGCGGTCTACCTCCAAGCCGCCACCGTCGGCGTGTGCGACGCCATCCTGTCCCGTGGCCACGACCACGCCCGCACCGTCATCCAGCACCCACGCCTCCCCCAACCCACCGTGGACGACTTCGACCTCACCAACGAGATCCCCACCGTCCACCAATGGATCATCGACAGCCTCACCGGGCACAACCCAGAAACCGAAGCCGCCATCAGCCACACCCTCACCACCGCCCCCAACCCCACCGACGCTGCCGTCCGGCACGCCATCGCGCTCCTCCACGTCGGCAGCCTCGCCGCCACACCCGCCACCCGACCCGCGGATCAGCCCCACACCCCCGGCACCACCGACGGAGCCGCCCAAGCCATGGCCACGCTCAACGCCAACATCGCCGAGCTGCGCCGCCTCGGCGGACTCCCCCCAGCACCCGAAGAATCCGTCCCGCACGGCCACTGAACCCCGCCGCCACGCCCTCCGGGAACGGGGGGCCGGTTCTCCAGGAACGATTCTGAGCCGACCCAGCAACACTCACGGGCATCCATAGCCCCTCCAGAACGCTCGCCGGTTGTAGGAACCCCACAAACCTGCCCCGGCCCGCTCACCGACCTATCCCTTGGGACATGACTGGCCCAGATGCCGAGGATGTCCTTGTGACCGTCCAGATCGAC
>DUOQ01000283.1 GCA_012838755.1 Propionibacterium sp.
AGCTGTGCACCTACCTGTTCGAGACGGCCACGCACATGAGCACGTTCTACGAGCAGTGCCCTGTCCTGAAGAGCGAGGGCGACGTGCGTTCGTCGCGCCTGGCCCTGTGCGCCACCACGAAGAAGGTCCTGGCGCGCGGGCTCAACCTGCTGGGGATTGACGCACCCGACCAGATGTGACCCGGGTCGCTCCCGACCTGCTCCGCCCAGCGGAGCAGGATGGGAGCGACCCGGTCAGCCCTTCTTGCCCTTGCCGCTCTTCTTCTTGCCGCCCTTGGCCGACCCGGACGCCCCCTCCTTGAGCGCGTCGGGGTTCGCCAGCTCGTCGACGGCCAGCCAGGCTGCGCCGATGATGCCGGCCTGGTTGCGCAGCTTCGCCGGGACGATCGGGGTCTTGAGGTTCAGCAGCGGCAGGAACTGGTCGGACTCCTTGCTCACCCCGCCGCCCACGACGATCAGGTCGGGCCAGGTGTAGAACTCGAGGCGCTCGTAGTAGGGCTGCAGCCGCTCGGTCGCCCACGTCTCGTAGGACAGTTCCTCACGGTCCTTCACGGACGCCGCGGCCTGCGGTTCGGCGTCCTTGCCGAACATCTCGATGTGGCCCAGCTCGATGTTGGGGATGAGAGTGCCCTTGTGGATCATCGCGGTCCCGATGCCGGTGCCCAGCGTCGTCACGATCACCAGGCCCGGGTGGTCCTTGGCCGCCCCCCACAACACCTCGGCGATGCCGGCGGCGTCGGCGTCGTTGACGAGGGTGATCGGGCGTCCGAGGGCCGTGCGGAAGATCTCCTCGGCCGGGGCATCGACCCAGGTGGGGTCGATGTTGGCCGCCGAGCGGGTGTAGCCGTGGGTGACGACGGCGGGCACGGTGATGCCGATCGGGCCGTCACCGAGCTCCTTGGCGAAGTGGTCGGCGATCTGCTTCACCACGGCCGCCACGGCCTCAGGGGTGGCGGGCCGGGGGGTCGGGATGCGCAGCCGGTCGAGGGCGAACTCGCCCTTCTTCAGGTCGACGATCGCTCCCTTGATGCCGGAGCCGCCGATGTCGATGCCGAGTGCGTACCGGTGCTTCATGGGCGCCACCCTACTGGTCCGGGGTCGGCCCCTGCACGGCGGCACCGAGGGGCTCCGTCGGCCCGGGGAGCGCGGCCGGGAGCGGTGCGGTGGGGGGCGTCCACAGGTCGGGGACACCGACCAGCACGACCCCGGCGGGGTCAGCCGCGACCGACGCCGCGCGCAGGCCCGGCGGGTCCAGCAGTTCGTTCACCCGGGACATCCGTGCGCGGTCCATCTCGGCGAGGGCGAGCGCGCGGGCGTGCGGGGCGTCCAGGTGGTTGATGCTGCTCATGCCGAACGCGTCGGTGGTCTGGGCGTCCACGCTGGCGAGGCCGAGGCGGCGCTCGAAGGGGCCCTGGCTGATCCGCACCGACTGCAGCCGGGCGTGGGGCACGATGATCTGGCGCCGGTGGAGCCAGCCCTGGCGGACCGCCACGACGCGCTCGTCCACCGCGTGGCCCATCCAGCGCCACTGCAGCGGGTCGAGCCAGCGGGCGCGCTCGGGCGTACGCCGGAACTGCAGGTGCTCCAGCCGGAGGCCCGGCCAAATGGCCGCGAGCGCGACCTGCACCTGGGCGGGGGTGCCGAACGGCAGGTAGATGGTGGACGTGCTGAGGTCCTCGGCGTCCTCGCCGCCCAGGCCCAGCACGGTGATGTCGAGCCGCGCCCGACCGAGCCAGCGCCACAGCAGCGGCTGCCGCGTCTGGACGGCCTGCACGCGGTGCGCCGGGATCGTCTGGGACCGCAACGTGAACAGCCCGCGCGTGATGCGCAGGCCCGCCGGCGTCCGGGCCAGCGTGTAGTTGAACTGGCCGAAGAGCCGCTTCGAGAGCGAGCCCAGGATCGCCAGGGCCAGGCCCGCCATGCCGCCACCCCACGCAAGCACGGACCAGTCGAACATCCAGCCCAGCACCCACGGCACGGCGAACGCGAGGGCCATGAACCAGATGTCCATCGTCGCGAACGCGCTCAGGATGATCTCACCGGGGGTCAGGCGCACCAGCACCTGGTCGCCGCGGGCCGAGTCGTCCCACGCGGACGCCGTGCGCCCCGGGTCGCCCGTGGTGGCGCTGCGCCCGTGGGCGCGGGTCATCAGGTAGTCGCGGATCTCGGTGGCGCGGGCGCGCTTGAGGAACGACAGCTTCGCCCCGTCCTCGGCGCCGACATCGATGTTGACCTGGGCGAGCCCGAGGAGGCGGGCGGCGAACGGCTGGGTGACGTCGACCGACTGGATGCGGCTGAACGCGATCCGCTTGCTCTCCTGGTAGGCACCCGTGTTCTCGAGGCGGAACTCGGTGTCGTCGATGACGAACTTCGTGGTCCACCAGCCCCAGTAGCCCGCGCCCAGGCCCAGCACGACGCCGCCGCCGACGAGGAACACCCACCAGGGCACGTCCTGGAGCCGGGCGCCGAACTGGTCGAGGTCCTCCCAGATCGGGTCGCCCTGCAGCGCGGAGGTGAGGACGAACCACGCCAGCGCCACCACGCCGAGCCACAGGTTGACGAACGGCGTCAGCGGGTGGAGGCGTTCCTCGATCCGGACCGGGGGTGGGAGGGGCTGGCCGGGGGGCTGGGGGCCGGGACCCGCGGCGTCCGGGTTCACAGCCCCGACCCCTCGGCGTCGCTGAGCTCGATGATCAGGTCGCGCAGGGCCTTGGCCTCGTCGGCCGGCAGGCCGGGGATCACGCCGTTGGTGGCGGCGCTGGCGGTGACGAGTTCGACGTTGGACAGCCCGAACGCCCGCAGCAGGGGACCCGAGCTCACCTTGACGACCTGCATGCGGCCGAACGGGACGATCTCCAGGTTGCGGAACCACAGGCCACCGACGATGCAGAGGTCCTTCTCGCGGCGGGCCCAGCCGTAGCTGGCCACGTAGCGTCGGGCCCGGATCCAGCGCCACACCCACCACGCGACGCCCAGGGCGAGCCACACGACGGCGAGCCAGCGCACCGGCTCCCCGGGCGGGATGACGAACCATGCGGCCACCGAGGCCGGCACGAAGAAGATGAACGCCCAGATCGACATCGAGATCCGGCGCACGGTCGCCAGCTTGGGGGAGACGCGCCGCCAGGCGTCCGACGGGGGAGCGAACGGCTCGGTCGCGCCCTCGGGCTCGCCGTCGAGTGCGGGGTCGGGGACGAAGGGCGCAGCAGGTGGAGGCGCCACCTCGGGGCGAGGCTCGGGCGGCGGCATGAACTCCGGGGACTGCGACTGCATGGGGTCCACCCTAGGACGTGGGCGTCCCTTCGCCGTTCACCGCCCGGCCAGACCTAGATCGGTGTTTCCTCAGTGGCGCCGCTTGCCCTTGGCGTCGATTCCGCCGAACAGGACCAGGCCCTTCAGGATGACGGTCGGACCGCCCGGGGCAGGGGTGATGTTCTTCACGTCGCTGCCGCCGAAGATGGCGACGGTCTCGTTGCGGACGTTCACTCCCTCGGGGACGACGACATCGACGCCGCCGAAGGCACAGAAGATGTTGATCGTGACCTCGTCGGAGGTGAACACCGCGTCGCGGAAGTCGAAGCTCGACCCGCCGAACGCGGTGAGGTTCGAGATGTTGCGCCGGGCCCGCCAACTGCCGGCGCGCTCCATGCCGCCGAAGATGGCGAAGGTGGTCTCGGCCTCGGTCTCCGCACCGGAGCGGTCGATGTGCGGGGCCCCGGCGGAGGAGAAGGCCCCGATGGTGCGCCCGGTGTTGGAGCCGGGAACCAGGTCGTCGGTGAGGCCGCGGAGGTCGTCGAAGGTCTTGGCCTCCATGGCCTGGGCGAGGCGGCTGTCGTGCTCCTCGCGGGTGAGGCGCCCCTCGGCGTAGGCGGCCGAGAGCAGGTCGGTGACGATCGCTCGATCGGCGTCGGCTGCGCGCATGTGGCCCGGGAAGCGGCGGGGTTCGGGGTACGCGTTGCTCATGCGGCCAACTTAACTCCGCTGGGTCCCCGGGACGAGGGGCCGGAGCGTTGACAGGGGAGGGACCGGGGTCACCCCTGAGCGTGACGGCCCGGCTGGATCTTCGGGGGCCAGGCGCGGATCGACACCGTGGATTCGCTGACATGCGAGAGCGAACCGCGGTCGCTATGATGGCGGGGTTGCGCGAGCAGCACGCGGGCGTAGCTCAATGGTAGAGCGCCAGCTTCCCAAGCTGGACACGCGGGTTCGATTCCCGTCGCCCGCTCCAACTTTGCCCCGCCGGGTGCCGGGAACGGGCCTGCACGGCGTCCACCCTGACTAGCAGAAATGCCGAACGACTGCGACGATTCGCCCGTGGGGATGTGGGAACAACAAGCCGGCTTCCGGTGGTCGCTGGAGCAACTGGCCAACGAGGTGCTGGATCGTGCGGGCGCGAACATCGACCCGCGCGCGTACCTCGTGGGGTTCCACCGCACCGAGGACCGGATCAGCATCGAGCCCCCGCGCGGGCACTACGACCGCGACCTGCTCGGCGATGCGCTCGAGCGGTCAGACCAGCGGTTCCGTCGCTCGGCGGCGCGGCGCGAGGCCGGCGAGGACCCGACCGCACTCCAGGCCGCCGAGTCGCTCGTCCGGCGCCAGGTGCTCGCCGAGCGGCTGGCCGAGTCGTCACGGGCCGGCGAGCGCGTGCACTTCGCCGGGATCGGCGTCGACGTCGGTGAGTTCTTCGTCGTGCCGGTCATCTCCATCCACGCCGACCACTGGAACGACCTCGCGCGCCTGCGCCGGACCCCGGCCGCCGACCACTCGCCGCGATCCTTCCCCGAGGCCGCGGTCAACGCGGTGCTGGACGCCGCCAGCCGGGAGCTCGACCGCCGCGTCCCCGGTGCTCGGGTGAGCGTCGACCCGGACGCCCTGTTGCGGTCGGCGTCCGACACCTTCGTGAGCACGCTGGTGCAGCGGGCGGGGCAGGACCTGGCCTACGGCGTCCGGCATGCCCTGGACTCGGTGTCGGCGCAACCGTACGAGGGACGCGCGGGCTCGGGATCGATCCTGCTCGCCCAGCAGGACCACCCCGACCTGACGGTCGAGGTCGCGCTCGAGCACCCGGTGCCCGTGGGGCTGACGCGGTCGTTCCGCAAGGTGCTGGAGATGTCGGCGCCCGACCTGCACCTGCTCTGCGACGGGCGCGAGGTGTTCGGCCTGGGTTCGCTCGCCGACACCTACAACGCCGACTCCGACTACGTGTTCACCGCCACGATCAGCGGCAACGGCTCCTGGGAGCTGTGGCATCAGGCCACCCCGCTGCTGCGCATGGACAACGGCCTGCCCCAACTGCCGCGCGAACGCCTCGACGAGGAGGAGTTCGCCCACACCGTCGACCGGGTGTTCCCCGAGGCCAGCGCGCGCAACGCCCGCCACCTGTGGGAGATGGCCGCCGCCTGCGCCAAGCAAGCCCACGGCACGATGCTCGTCGTCCACCCGGACGCCGCCGCCGAGGCCGCGCGCCTGCTGCCGCAGGCCTACGCGGTGGCCCCGACCCGCCTGACCGGACGCGTGCTCACCGCCGCGACCGGCATCGACGGGGCGGTGCTCGTCAGCCCCGACGGACGCGTGCACGCGGTGGGCGTGATCCTCGACGGGGTCGCCACCGGCACGGGTGACTCCGGACGCGGTGCGCGCTACAACTCCGCCATCCGGTACCTGGCCGGGGACGGTCGCGGCGCCATGGTCATCATCGTGAGCGAGGACGGAAAGATCGACCTGCTGCCCAAGCTCAAGCGGCGGATGCGCCGTGAGACCGTGCAGCGGACCGTCGACCGCCTGGTGACGCGGTCGGCCGAGGGGGAGGACCTCGAGGCGTTCGACCGTGCCAACCGGGCGGTGGAGGACATCGAGTTCTACCTCAACCAGGCCCAGTGCGACCAGGTAAACGACGCCCGCGAGGCCGTCGCCGGACGCCAGTGGGTCGAGGACCACCTCCGCCGCCAGTTCGTGCCGGTCGCGCCCGACCCGGCCATGGACGACAGCTACTTCGTCGACCGGCGAACCGCCGCGGAGAGCCCGTCGACTTAGCCGAGAGCCTGTGTCAGGGCTGGGGCGGCGTCCTCGCGCAGCGGCCCGCGCCCGGTGCTACAGGTGTCGCCGCATCCCCGCGACCACGTCGTCGAACAGCGGCCGCGGCAGGGAGACCGACACGCGACGCACGGCGTCCGGGTCGATGCGGATGACCCGGTTGACCCGCACCTCGGAATCGCGGCCGCGGTTGTCCCACGCGCCGGCGCCGATGTCGACCCAGAACCGGCCGGCGCGCGCCTCCTGGGCCTCGTCGAAGTCGTGGTCCTTGCTGGTCAGCTGCAGCCCGAGGAGCCAGGCTCCATCGCGGCCGACGAGCAGCACGGGGCGGTCCTTGCCGCGGCCGTGGTCCTCCTCGTAGGGCACCCACGTCCAGACGACCTCGCCGGGGTCGGGCTTCGACCCGCGCACCGGCGAGTACTCGACCTGCGGCATCCCGCGGAAGTCGCCGGGGTAGCGTGTGGCAGTTCCCGTGGCATTTCCGGGTGGCACATCCCCCGGAATCCTTGGGGTCCTGCCACCCGGAAATGCAGTCGGGGACGGGGACCGGCGCCTCCGCTCGCGCAGCGCCTCGCGCACACCGGTGCGCAGGACGTCGCGGGCGATGCGACCCAGGGCGGACAGCAACGGGTTGTTGGGCATCAGCGGAACCTCGGGAGGGGGCCGTAGAAGACGTCGCGGGAGGGCTCGACCGGCGGTGGAGCGGGGTGGCGGCGCAGGTGCCACTGGTCGAAGAAGCGCCGGGCGGGGGGCGTCCACAGCAGTGCGGCACCCACCCAGACCAGCGGGATCCCGATCCAGGCCACCCAGTTGACCAGCAGTGCGAGCAGCACGACCACGGCGGCGACGATGCCCGCCCGTCGCGTCCACCCGAACCCGCGCCAGGCGTAGTGCCCGGCGATGATCGAGGACGCCCCCACCAGCAGCACGACGACGAACAGCGCGGTCACCATGAGCACCCGCAGCAGCGCCCCCGGCTCGGTGGGCACGACCCCGTTGAGCCAGGCGGCGTCGGGGAACTCGCGGATGCTCCGCCAGAACGCCCACAACACCCCGGCGACCACGCACGCGACCCCGGCGAAGAACAACCCGGTCGCCGTCCACACCACGGCCGGACGCCGCGGCTCGCCGGTAAGCGGGTGGATGGTGGGGTCGACCGTGCGGGTCGCCGTGCCGATGGCGGGGGCCGCGGTCTCACTCATGCGCGCCAGTCTAGGCGCGGCTCACCACTCCTCGACGAGGTAGTGCTGCAGGGTGGCGCCCAACGGCGTGACGAGCGAGCGCAGCGACAGCGACGCCAGGAGCGGCAGGGCGAGCTCGTGGCGCGACACCATCATCCCGAGCAGGGCACTGGCCGCGAGCTGCCCGCGGTAGGGCGCGTTGTGGTGGCCGAACGAGGCGGCGATGGGCGCGAACACCTCGCGGGCGAACAGCTCGGTCACCGCGTGGCGGCCACGCTCGGCGCTGCGGGTGACGGTGCCGAGGTACTCCTGGTGGTGGTTCTGGTCGGTGTCCCACCGGTCGAGGAAGGCCTTGGCGGCGCGGCGTCCGACCTGGTCGTGCGGGCCACGGAGGATGTCGCGGACGAACTCGTCGATGTCCCACTGCGTGCCGAACGCCGCTTGCACGTACAGGTCGGCCTTCGAGGTGAAGTAGTGGTGGACCAGGGCGGGGTCGACGTCGGCGGCACGCGCGATCGCGCGGAGGCTCACGGCGTCGTAGCCGTCGGCCTCGAACAGGCGGGCTGCGGCCTCACGGATGGTCCCACGGGTGTCGTCGTGGCCGGGGCGTCGGCCACGGGGGCGTCCGGACGTGGTGCTCATGGACCCAATCTGGGGGCGGGGGCGCGCCGCGCGCGCCGTGGGGGGACGGGCAGGTGGTGCAACCGCGAAGGCCGGCGCGGCGTCCGAGGACACCACACCGGCCGTCACGGTGCCTGTGGGTCAGGACTGCTTCATCGAGCCGGACTCGAGGAAGCGACGGTGCCAGGCGTGCGCCGTCTCGAGGTCGTGCGGCGTGTGGGCGCCGTTCGCCTTGCGCTCGGCCTGGGCCACGTAGTCGAGGAGCATCTCGCGGTAGTCCGGGTGGGCACAATTCTCGATGATCACGCGGGCGCGCTGCTTCGGCGAGAGGCCACGCAGGTCGGCCAGACCCTGCTCGGTGATGATGACCTGCACGTCGTGCTCGGTGTGGTCGTGGTGCGACACCATCGGCACGATCGCCGAGATGTCACCGTCCTTGGCCAGCGAGGGCGACACGAAGCAGGAGATGTAGGCGTTGCGGGTGAAGTCACCCGAGCCGCCGATGCCGTTCATCATCCGCGAGCCCATGATGTGGGTCGAGTTGACGTTGCCGTAGATGTCGGCCTCGATCATGCCGTTGCAGGACACGACGCCGAGTCGACGGATGACCTCGGGGTTGTTCGAGACCTCCTGCGGACGCAGCACGATGTGGTTGCGGTAGTGTGCAGCCCCGTCGTTCATCTTGGCGGCGGCCTCGGGCGACAGCGAGAACGCGGTCGCGGAGGCGACGAGCAGCTTGCCCGAGTCGATCATGTCGACCATGCCGTCCTGGATGACCTCGGTGTAGGAGGTCAGGCGCTCGAAGGGGCCCTCGTTGAGGCCCACGAGCACGGCGTTGGCGATGTTGCCGACGCCGGACTGCATGGGCAGCAGGTCCTTGGGCATGCGACCCTGCTTCACCTCGTTGGCGAGGAAGTCGAGCAGGTTGTTCGCGATCGTCTTGGAGTCCTCGTCCAGCGGCTTGAACGGGGTGTTGCGGTCCTCGGCGTCGGTCTCGATGACCGCGGCGACGCGGCTCCAGTCGATGTCGTACGTGGTGGAGCCGATGCGGTCACCGGGGGCCTGGATCGGGATGGGTACGTTCTCGCCCGGGAGCTTCATCGAGTAGACGTCGTGCATGCCCTCGAGGTCGAGGGACTGCCACGCGTTCACCTCGAGGATGATCTTGTCGGCCTTCTCGAGGTACACGTTGTTGTTGCCGATGGACGAGCTCGGGATCGCCGTGCCGTCCTCCTTGATGGCGGCGACCTCGACCACCGCGACGTCCAGGTTGCCCCAGAAGCCCTGACGGACCTGCGGCGCGGTGTGTGACAGGTGCACATCGGCGTAGTCGGAGACACCCGCGTTGATCTTGTTCCGCATGATCGGGTCGGACTGGTACGGCATGCGCATCGAGATGCCGTCGACCGCGGCCAGCGCACCGTCGTGCTCGGGGGCGGTCGAGGCGCCGGTGTACGACGCGATCTTGAAGTCCTCGCCGGCCTCGTGGGCGGCCTTGATCTGGGCGGCGAGCGCCTCGGGCAGAGCCTTGGGGTAGCCGGCGCCGGTGAACCCGGAGAAACCGACTCGGTCACCGTTCTTGATGAGCTTGGCGGCCTCTTCGGCCGACATCACCTTGTCACGGTACTTGTCATTGGCGATGCGCGACATCCATTTCCTCCCTGAAATGACGTTCTTGGGGCACACCCTAGCCAATACCCGCGTGCTGGTGTGTATCGAGGGTGTCCCAATCCCCGCTCGGCCCTCCTCCCACGGCCCTGTCGTGGGACGCGGCCCCTAGACTGGACGCGGAAGGGGTGGTCGTGAGCGATCTGGAACAGGAGCAGCCGCAGCCGTCGGCGCACCCGACCCCGCGCAAACCGGCGCCCCTGTGGTTGGTGGTGCTCGGCAACATCGTGGTCGCCCTGGCCATCGTGTCGCTGGTCCAGGCCTTCGTGGTGCGCGTCCACAACGTGTCGTCCGGCTCCATGCAGACCACCCTCGGCGTCCGCGACCGGGTGCTGAGCTCGAACCTTCCCTACCTCGCCAACCCCCCGGAGCGCGGGGACATCATCATCTTCGGGCACGGGCCGACGTGGGACGACGCGATGCGGGCCCCCGAACCCGACCCCTTCATCGCCGCGGTGCGGATCTTCGGTGACGTCACCGGCATCGGCCTGTCCAACAAGACCTACACGGTCAAGCGCATCATCGGGCTCCCGGGCGACACCGTGGAGTGCTGCGACGCACAGGGACGGGTCCTGGTCAACGGCGAGCCCCTCGACGAGCCGTACGTGTACCGCGACATCCCCTTCACCGCCGACGGGCTCGACTGCGCGAGCGACCCGAGCTCGGCCCGCTGCTTCGCCGCGATCACCGTGCCCGACGGCAAGTACCTCGTCATGGGGGACCACCGCTCGAACTCCGCCGACTCCGTGGCCGGCTGCCGCGGGTCGTCGGGCCCGAGCGAGTGCGCCCGCTTCGTCCCGGCCGAGCGCATCACCGGCAAGGTCGTCGCCAAGGCCTGGCCGCCCGGGCCGGTGCCCTGACCGCCGAGTGCCCGGGGTCGCGCCGACGGCCCGCGCGCTCAGCCCTCCGCGTGCTCCAGCAGGCCCAGCCCGACCAGTTCGTCCACCACACGCCGGACGCCCTCGCTCGCGTCGCCCTCCGGTGGGGCCCCGAACTCCGCCACCAGCACCGCAACGAGGTCCTCGAGGCCGGCCACCCCCTCGGACGCCGCGTCGTACGTCGCCAGGGCCAGGGGGCTCAGTTCGATGACCCGGTGTTCGAGCAGCAGCAGGGTGCGGCCGTCACGCTCGAGGCGGTCGACGACGGGCAGCGCGCGGATGGACCCGGTCATGTCTCCTCCAACGCCGCGACCAGCAGGTCGCGAGCCCGGTTCGCCTCGGCGTAGGTGACCCGAAGCACCGGCGGGCGCTCCTCGAGGAACGTGGCCAAGGACCTCAGGGGACGGGGGAGCGAGCTCAGCGACGAGCTCTCGGCGGCCAGCTGCACGATGGCGTCCACGACCGACAGCTCCTCGACGATCGGTTCGGCCAGCGCCGTATCGCGGCGGATCAGCACGAACCGGCGCAGGTACGGCTCGGGGTGCACGGATCCGAGGCCCAGGGTGTCGGGGGAAGTCTCGTCCTTCACCCCCTGGAAGTCGTGCGGCCGCACCGACAGGGGCTTCTCGTAGGGCCTGATCCGCCCGTCGGCGGTGAACCCGACCGTCTCGTCGGTGACGTAACCGTGCGTGCGCCCCAGCACGCCCGACAGGGTGGTCTTGCCGGTGCCCCCGGGGGCGACATAGGCCAGCGCCGCACCGGTCGCCGGGTCGGTCACCGCCCCCGCGTGGAACATGAACAGGCGCCCCCGCTGGGCCTTGATGGCGGCGGTCGTCACCTCCTGGGTGAATCTCTGCAGCAGGGGGGCGAGGTCGTCGCCGTCCTCCAGCGCCAGCTCCAGGTCCTCGCCGGGGACCTCGCCCCCGCGGGGAGCCAGGCAGCGCGACCAGGCGGTGTGCAGGGCGTCGGTGAGTTCATCGGCCCGCCCGCCGGACACGGTGACGCGGGAGTGCACGCCGAGCCCGTAGAGGTCGATGGTGGTCACGGCGCCCACCCTAGCGAAGCGGGCCCCCACTGCGGGAGATGAACTCAGGCGAGGGTGATCCGCTGCCGGAGGGTGTGGGTCTCACCGGGGCGCAGCGTGAGCTGGTCGGCGAGCGCGTTGGCTGCCTCGATGCAGATCATGCCCTGCCACTCGTCGTCGCCGAAGTCCTCCATTGCGGCGGCCTTGTCGGCGCCCGGGTTCCAGATGACCGTGTTGGCAGAACCGGACTTCGCGATCACGAGCTTGCGGCCCAGCACCGGGTCCTCGAGCGTGACCTCCTCGGTGGAGCGGTAGACGCGGTCGGTCTCCCCCTCGATGGTGACGTCGCCGGACTGGGTCTCGGTCTGACCGGTCACCTTGTCGAAGTACTCGGCACCGTCGAGGCCCGTGACCTTCACCTGGCGGACGTCGCCCACCGCGAGGTAGGTGTGCAGCGCGCCATCGAGCGGCACATGGCTCTGGCCGGTGTTGGTGACCTCGAGGGTCAGGCCCAGGTACTCGGGCGTGAACTTGACGACGTAGCGGGCGTCGTAGCGGTGCGGCCAGTCCGGCTGCTCACCGGTCATGGCGTTGTCCAGTGTGTACACCAGGATCAGGCGGCCGTCGCGGTCGAGGGTGTTCTTGATGTCGGCCAGGTGCCAGGTGTGAAGGCGGGCGAAGCCGTGCATGGGCAGCTGGTCGCCGGCGCGGCCGGGGCCGAACCACGGGAAGCAGATGGGGACACCGCCGCGAATGGGCTGGCCGTCGGAGAACCAGGACTTCGCGCTCATCCAGATGACGGGGGCCGAGCCATCGGGCTGCCAGGACCACACGTGCGCGCCATGGTCGAACACGCCGTAGTGCCCCGAGCCGATCTTGGCCTCGACGCCCCGCAGTGGATTCTCGGTGATCTCATACTCCATTGGAAGGACCTCCTCGAGGGTCTGTTGCTGTGGGTCCGAGCCTAGTCCGACTCGCTGTCGTATTCGACCCCGGATGCGAGATTCAGCGAATCGCCCGGGCCTCCATGTAGAAGCGCTTGTCACGGGCATGACCCATCGAGAACGTCTTGCGTGGCAGGGGCCCGTCGACCGCGATCGACCGGAAGAAGGCGTCCTTGCCGATGCCCGGCAGCAGGAAGCCGACGTTGCCGTCGCGCCGGCCCAGCGAGACCGTCACGTCCTCGCCGTGCACGTAGTCGATCTCGACCTCGGGGTTCTCGCCCAGCCACACGTCCAGGAAGGTCTGCAGTGAGCCGACGGCCAGCTGGTGGGTCGGGTCGGGCACCTCGACGACGGCCAGGCCTTGCGCGTCGACGACCCCGAAGCGTTGCACCGCGTCGTCGGACGCCACGGCCTCCAGCACCGCGTCCACCGAGCCGACCCGCTCGAGGCGCGCGTCGAGCGCCACGAGGAGGTCCTCCACCACGGCCGCGCCATCGAACAGCACCCGGTGGATGGGTTCGAACGTCAGCGACGGGTCGTGCAGGTTGACCAGCTCGACCAGCGCCCAGCGGGCCGGGTGGTCGGACGCCGCGCCCGCGGCCTTGAGCTCGTTCCACGTGCCCTTCGCCGTGGCCAGGGAGTGGTTGCCGTCGCCCATCGCGAACTGCATCGGGTGCTCGGACGACAGCCCGTAACGCTCCCGGTAGGCCTCCGGCTCAACCAGCGCGTCGAGTGCGGCGAACACGGCCTGTTGGACGCCGGGGTCGCGCACGAGGCGTCCGGTCAGGTGGCCCGACTCGAGCATCAGCTCGACGTCGTAGGCGACCTCGAGTTCGTCGCGCACCGCCTCGACGGGCGCGAGGACGGAACCGGTCGGGTCGTCGTACAGCACCAGGATGTGCGGCAGCTCCAGCGCGGCGTCGCGGCGCACGGCCATGCGCGGGGGCAGCCGGTCGAGCACCGTCCCCTCGGTGGAGCGCACCGGCGACGTCGCGGTCGACGAGAAGTCGTACGCCTCGAGGTCGAGCTCGACCACGAGCCCCCGCTGGACGCCCCCGCTCACCCCACGCTCGACGTACACGAGCGCCTCGTGCGGCCGGAGCAGCCCGCTGGAGACGTACTCCCGCATCGTGCGCTGGCAGGCCAGCACCCGCTCGGCCACGTCGGGCGCGCCGAGGTGCAGTTCGGGGAACACCATCCGCAGCGTCGAGGGTGCGTCGCCGACCACCTGCTCGACCTCGTCCCAGTACTCGGGTTGCGACGTGAACTGGTCGCAGGCGATCACCGCCCAGCGGCGCAGGTCAACGGACGCCGGGGGTAACAGCACGCGCGGCACGCGCACGACATTCGGAGCGTTCACACGCCGCACTCTACGGTGCCGGGCGACGCGTGGGGTCGCCCGCCCGTGCTAGCGGGCGACCGGGTCAGGCGTCCTGGCTGTAGACGAGCACGGAGTACGGGCCGACCGACACGTTGCCGTGCCACTGCAGGCCGTCGGCGTCCTCCTCGTAGGCCTCCAGGTCGAAGCTGTCGAAGTCGCCGAACAGCGAGCTGTACGTCGAGGCGTCCGAGTTGAAGCGGAGCTTCCACAGCCCGCCGCTCGGAAGCCCGATGCGGCGGTACTCGACCGCCTCGGCCGACAGGTTCACGACCACGACGACGTCGTCGCCGGGGCCGTGGTCCATCCACCGCTGGAAGACGAGCACGTTCTCGCCCTCGTCGACGTGGTGGACGTTCAGCCCACGACCGGTCAGGCCGCGCGTGACGCCACCGCGGTTGAGGCGCAGGTCGATGAGGTCGCTGTAGAGGCGGGCCAGGCCGACGAAGTTCTCGTTGCGCTTCCAGTCCAGCGGCACGTCGTCGCGGAACCAGCCGCCCTCGAGGAACTCCTGGCCCTGGAAGATCATCGGGATGCCCGGCGACGTCATCACCAGCGCTGCCCCGATCGTCGAGCGCTTCTGCGACGGCCACCCGGTCGCGTTGTCGGGCTCGATCTCCTGCGGGACACGGGCGCGTCCGTTGGCCACCTCGTCGTGGGACTCGGTGTAGATGACGCGCTCCATCGGGTCGCCGTAGTGGTGGGCGATGGCGTCGGCGATCGCCCCGGGGGAGCGCTCGTCGTCGTTGGGGGTGATCAGCTGCGAACGCACCGGGTGGACGAACGCGGCGTCCCACTGGGCGTGGAAGCCCGCGCCGTCGTCGTCCTCCTCGGTGATGAGCGGGTTCTTGTGCAGGTCCTCGGCGATCATGATGCGGCCGGGGAACTCCTCGCGGACGCTGTCGTTGATCCACCGCATCAGCGACCAGCCCTCCTCGAGGTAGTTGCCCTGGTGGGTGTACATGTGCGGCACCATGTCGAGGCGCAGGCCGTCGACGTGGTACTCGCGCAGCCACATCAGGGCGTTGTCGCGGATGAAGGTGCGCACCTCGCCGCGCCCGTAGTCGGGGCGGGTGTCGCCCCACGGGGTCTGGCTGCGGTCGTCGTTGTAGAAGTAGATGCCGCCCTTGCCGTTGTCGCTCCACCCGTCGAACGTCCACAGGTCGAGGTCGGAGGGGCCGAAGTGGTTGTAGACCACGTCCTGAATCACGGCCACGCCGCGGCGGTGGCACTCCTTGACGAAGGTCTTGTACGCGTCGGGCCCGCCGTAGGCGCTCTCGACGGCGAAGATGTGGGCCGGGTTGTAGCCCCAGCTCATGTCGCCGGCGAACTCGGCCATCGGCATGACCTCGACGGCGTTGACGCCCAGGTCGACGAGGTGGTCGAGGCGCCCGATGGCGTCCTCGAGGGTCCCGACGCCGTCGCCCTCGTCGGTGAACGAACCGATGTGCATCTCGTAGATGACCAGCTCGTGGTGGGGCGGGCAGTTGGCCGAGTCGCCCTCCCAGTCGTAGGCGCCGTGGTCGTAGATGACGCCGTTGCCGACCGAGTTGGTGACCTGCAGCGCATAGGGGTCGACACGCGCGAAGGAGTTGTCCCCGTTGGCGATCTGGTACTTGTACTCCTGCCCCGCCTCGGCGCCCTCGACGAAGCCGTACCAGTAGCCGTTGCCCTCCGACTCCAGGGGGTTGGCGTCGTTGTGCCACTCGTTGAAGTCCCCGAAGACCGCCACCGCGTCCGCGTGGGGGGCCCACACCCGGAAGGCGGTCCCACCCTCGACGGGGATTGCCCCCATGCCCTCGATGGTGTGCTCGGGTGTCGTCACGGCAGGCTCCTTGCTGTCAGTCTTCAGATTTACCGGAACAGAGCGTAGCGGTCTCCCCGAGTGCTTGCGAGCGGTTTGCACCCTGACGAGGCTTGTCGGGGTCGCCTCAGGGTCAATCTCCGGGGTTGAGGGGGTTGTCGGCGCTAACTCCAGCTAGCAGACTTGTCGGCATGGAACGCGTCGAAGTCAACGAGCAGCACGAGCGGCTGTCGCTCGGCGACTTCATCGCGACCCAGCGCCGGGCGGCCGAGATGTCCCTGCGACAGCTCGCCGACCGGGCCGGGATCTCCAACCCGTACGTGAGCCAGATCGAACGTGGGCTGCGCAAGCCGTCCGCGGAGGTGCTGAACCAGATCGCCACCGCCCTGTCGGTGTCGGCTGAGTCCCTGTACGTCCGCGCCGGCATCATCGACCCGGACGAGGTGCGTCCGACGTCGGTGCAGCGCTCCGTCCACGCCGACCCGGCCCTGACCGCCGCCCAGAAGCAGGCCCTCATCTCCGTCTACCTGGCGTTCGTCCAGCCCGACGGTGGGCCCCACCCCACACCCCAACCGACGCCGGAAGCTCCGGCAGCCAACGAGGAGTAACCATGTCCGACCAGTTCAACGAGACCAACGACCACACCCAGCCCGAGGGCGAGTTCGTCGAGGAGTTCGAGGTGAAGGCCGACGAGCCGCACCTGGCTGCCGGTGAGAAGTTCACACCCGAGCAGCTCGGTGACGCCGTCATCAAGTTCGCCACCGAGACCGCCTACGCGGCCGCCGGCGTCGCGAACGTGCTCGCCGAGAAGGCGAAGGTCTTCTACGAGGCGCAGCGCAAGGAGATCGAGGCCAAGGCGCCCGAGGGCGTCGACCCGAACTTCCGCCAGTTCGTCGACACCATGCCCGACCAGTTCAAGGGCTTCATCGACGAGGCGACCAAGGCCTTCCACGACATGGCCGAGCGTGGCCGCACGACCGTCGCTGACTTCCAGCACCAGGTCCAAGCCGCGCGCGACGCCGCCAAGGATGCCCGCACCGAGACCGACCCGTTCGACCTGAAGGACGACGCCTCCGCGACCGCCGAGGCCGCAGACGCCGTCGCCCCCGAGGACGCCCAGGACGTCGTGACCGACGCCTACCCGGGCGAGGCCAAGGACGAGCCGCGCCAGTGGTGACCTGACCCCGCAGGACGAGGGCCCCGGACCGATCGGTCCGGGGCCCTCGGCGTCCGTGGGGTCAGGTGCAGCTGACGCCCGTGGCGTGGATGGGGCAGTACCCGTTCGGGTTCTTGTCCAGGTACTGCTGGTGGTGGGCCTCGGCGAAGTAGAACGGTGTCGGCTCGGTCACCACGTCGGTGGTGACCTCCCCGAAGCCGGCCTCGGCGAACGCCTGACCGTAGCGCTGCAGGGCCGCGGCCGCGGCGTCCGCCTGCTCGGGGGTGGTGGTGAAGATGGCCGAGCGGTACTGGGTGCCGATGTCGTTGCCCTGCCGCATGCCCTGGGTCGGGTCGTGGTTCTCGAAGAAGATGCGCAGCAGCTCGTCGAAGGTGACGACGGCGGGGTCGTAGGCCACCCGGACCGTCTCGGTGTGGCCCGTGCGCCCGGAGCACGCCTCCTCGTAGGTGGGGTTCGGCGTGAAGCCGCCCATGTAGCCCACCGCCGTGTTGGTGACGCCCGGGGTGTTCCAGTAGAGCTTCTCGGCCCCCCAGAAGCAGCCGAGTGCCAGGTGGACGACCTCGGACCCCTCGGGGGTGTCGACCACGTTGGTGCCGTAGATGTCGTGCGTGGCCCCCTGCGGCAGGACCGGCTGCTCGCGCCCGGCGAGCGCCAGGCGCGGGTCGACCATGCGCGGCTGAATGTTTCCCCAGCTACTGAACATGCTCCTCAGGGTAGCTCGCACTAGGCTGATCGCCATGACAGCTGCGTTCGCTCCCGGGTTCTACACCACCAAGGCCGAGTCCGCCTCGGTGGCCGGCGACTGGCGCCTGGCCGGCTGGACGCCGAAGGTGCTGCAGCTGCCCGAGGACCTCGGCAACGACCCCCGTCGCACCGTGCTGGCCGAACTCGGCCGGGCGCTCGGCGTCGGCGAGGTCACCGCGCCGGCGGCACTGGGGGAGGCCCTGCGCAAGGTCGGGGCGTCCACGGTGCTGGTGTGGGCGCGGGGCCAGGCCTTCGCGGACGCCGAGCCCGGCACGTGGAAGGCCATCGGGGACGCGCTGGAGAAGCGCGCCAAGACCGGGCCCGACTTCGCCGTGGTGCTGGCGGGAGCCGACAAGAAGTCCAAGGAGCGCGACCGCTGAGACACGGGCCGAAGCCCGTGTGTCGACGGTGAAGAATGTTCACATGCCATCCTTCACCCGACGTTCCGTGCTCGCCCTCGCGGCTGCCGCTGGCCTCGGCCTGGCCGGCTGCGCCGCCTCCCCGACGGGGACGCCCCCGGCCGCCCCGGCGTCCACGGGCTCGGCGGCAGCCACGGCGTCCGGCGGCATGCTCTCGATCGGCATCGCCCAGATCGTCGACCACCCCTCGCTGAACGACCTGCGTGACGGGTTCAAGGAGGGCATGGCGGCCGAGGGCTTCGAGGAGGGCGTCGACGTCACCTACGAGGACCGCAACGCCGCCGGCGACCAGGCGACCCTGACCTCGATCGCGTCGTCGTTCGCCGACAAGGACCTGGTCGTCGCCATCGCGACGCCCACCGCGCAGGCGATGGTGCAGGCCCTGCCCGACACCCCGATCTTCTTCGCGGGGGTCACCGACCCCGAGGGCGCCCAACTCGTGGCGTCCCTGGAGGAGCCGGGCGGGAACGTGACCGGCACCTCCGACTTCCCGCCGGTGGCCGAGCAGCTCAAGCTGATCACCGAGGTCGTTCCCGAGGCGAAGACCATCGGCCTGTTGTACAGCTCGGCCGAGACCAACAGCCACATCCACGCCGACATGGTGAAGGCGGCTGCCCCGGCCCTGGGCCTGGAGGTCCGCGAGGCGACGGTGTCGAACTCGTCGGAGGTGGCGCAGGCCGCCGAGTCCCTCAGCGACGTCGACGCGTTCTTCGTCGGCACCGACAACACCATCGTGTCGGCGATCGAGTCGGTCGTGCAGGTGGCCGAGGCGGCGAAGATCCCGCTCGTCCTGTCCGACCCCGACTCCGTCGTCCGCGGGGCGCTGGCGGCCTACGCGGTCGACTATCGCGCGCAGGGCGTCCAGACGGGGACGATGGCCGCGACGATGCTCAAGGCCGGCGGGTCGCCGGCGGACGTCCCCGTCGAGCGGGCCAAGGACCTCGAGCTGTCCATCAACCTCGGCGCCGCCGAGCGCATGGGGGTGACCCTGCCCGAGGCGCTGGTCGCCCGCGCCGACCACACGATGGAGTGACCCCGGGGGCCCGGCCCCGTCAGGCGACGGGACGGGCCAGGTCGTCGATGCGCTCGGCGTGGGGGAGCGCCAGCAGCGTGCTGGTCGGGACGAACAGCTTCGAGTGGCGCACGCCCGAGCCGATGCACACCCAGTCGGAGTCGGCCACGGCTCCGTCGACCCAGACGGGCCAGTCGTCGGGCACGCCGATCGGGTTGATGCCGCCGTACTCCATGCCGGTGGCCTCGACGGCGAAGTCCATCGGTGCGAACGATGCCTTGCGGGCTTTCAGCCGACGCCGGATCAGGCCGTTCACGTCGAGGCGGTGCGTGGCCAGCACCAGGCACACGGCGTGCGACTCAACGCCGGCGCGGGTGCCGCGCACGACGACGGCGTTCGCGCTGGCGTCCAGCGGAACCCCGTAGTGGGCGCAGAGCTGCTCGGTGTCCGCCAGTGTGGGGTCGATCTCGGCGACGAGGGCCTCCGCCCCCGTGTCCGCCAGCACCGCGCGCGTGCTGGGCGCGAGCAGGCCGGGCTTGTCCAGGGCCGGGGCGACGTCGAGGGTTCCGTACAGCGGGTGTGGCACGGCGCCATCCTGCCACGCCCCCAGCGGACCCCGGCGCGGGGCGTCCGTCGGGCTGGGTAGTCTGTGCGCAACACGAACCCACAGGAGTCACCCATGGCAAAGGCAGGCAAGCCGAGCGGACAGACGTCGCGGGCCCAGCTCGCGGAGCAGCGTCGTCAGGCCGAGGCGGCCGCGAGGCGCAACAAGATGTTCGGCATCGCGGCCGGGGCCGTGGCCCTGCTGCTCGTGGTGGTCGGCGTGATCATCGCGCTCGGCATGAACCGCGACCGCACCGGCGGTGGCGAGACCGGTGGCTCCGGGTACGTTGCCGCGCTGCAGAACGTGCCCGCCGCCGACCTGGACGCCGTGGGCGTGGGCGCGCTCCCCGTGACGCCGGCCCAGCCCATCCCGGGTGGCGAGGTGCAGATGGTCGACGGCAAGCCGCGCCTCCTCTACATCGGCGCCGAGTACTGCTCGTTCTGCGGGTACACCCGCTGGCCGCTGACCATCGCGCTCGAGCGCTTCGGCGACTTCTCCGGCCTCGCGGCGGGCCAGGCCCCCTCGAACACCGGGATGATCCCGACCGTGTCGTACAAGGACGCGACCTACACCAGCGACCACCTGGTCTTCAAGGGCTACGAGCTCAAGGATGCCCAGGGCAACGACATCCAGACCCTCACGCCCGAGGACGAGGCGATCGCCCGCGACCACGGCATGCAGGGCTACCCGTGGCTGTACTGGGGCACGCACACGAGCGGGACGCCGTTCCTGCAGCCGTTCCTCCAGTCCGGCGCGATGCCCGGCAAGTCCGGCGACGCGATCGCCGAGAAGCTGAAGGACACCGGCTCCGACGAGGCGCAGGCGATCCTGGGCGCGGCGAACGTGACCACCGCCCAGATCTGCGCGCTGACCGGCGACCAGCCCGGTGACGTCTGCTCGGCCCCCGGCGTCGTGGCCGCCAAGGCGGTCCTCGGGTGAGTTCGGTGGCCGAGGGCCGCGGGGCTGGGGTCGGCCCCCGGGTGGGGGGAGACCCCACGCCGCTGTGGGCCAAGCTGCTCTGGGTCGTCAACCTTTTGGTGTCGGCCTACCTGACGTGGGACCACTACAACGCCGCCGCGGTGCTGGTCTGCCCCGAGGGCGAGTTCGTGAACTGCGCGTCGGTGACGAGCTCGCCGTGGGCCTACCTGCTGGGGATCCCGATGGCGTTGCTCGGCCTGCTCTACAACGCGGCGGGCGTGGCCTTCGCCTTCGCCGGGCGCCGGTTCGGCCTGCGGCGCGGACGCCTGGTCGGCCTGGTCCTGACCGCGCTGGGCATGGTCTTCGTGCTGTACCTGGTCTGGGTTGAGTTCGTGATGCTCGGCCAGATCTGCCTGTGGTGCACGGTGATCCACGTCGTCACCGCCGTGCTGTTCATCTACTACCTGACGGTCTCCCTGGCGGGTTCGCCCGAGCTCGACTGAACCAACGCCCACCGTGGGCCCGCCCCGACCGGGGGCGGGCCCACGCACGGGTCAGGGGAGCCGGCGCCGGACGTCGTCCTTGGTCGAGGGGCCGGGCGCCCACGTGCTCACCCACGGCAGGTGGTCGCGGATGTGCCGCACGCCGAGCTCGAGCCGCACGTAGCGACCGTCGAGGAGCTGCTTCGCCAGCTTCCGGTCGCCGGCGTCGCTGTTGTGCCACAGCGCGCTGAACAGGGCGTCCACGCGCACCCGCGCCTGGGCGCAGAACTGGTCGGCGAGCTCCACGCCCTCGGGGGCCGACTCCGCCTCGGCCCGGGCCCGCACGCAGCACGCAGCCATCGCGTACAGCTCGGCGCCGATGTCGACCGCTCGGCCGAGGAAGGCCTGCCGGTGCTCCAGCCGGCCCTGCCAGCGGGCCATGCCGGCGAAGATGTTGAGCGCGAGCCGCCGGGAGGCCCGCTCCATCCAGCGCACGTGACCGGCCAGCTCGCCGAACTCCGCGTACGACCCCGGGACCACGCCCGCCCCGGCGACCAGCGTGGGCAGCCAGCCCGCGTAGAACCCCGCCGCGCGCCCGACCGCACGCGCCTTGGCGTCGAGTCCGGCGTCCGGGTCGATGATGTCGCCGGCCACCGACAGGTGGGTGTCGACCGCCTCGCGGGCGATGAGGAGGTGCATGATCTCGGTCGAGCCCTCGAAGATGCGGTTGATCCGGAGGTCGCGCAGCACCTGCTCGACCTCGGCCGGGCGCTCACCGCGCGCCTCGAGTGACGCCGCGGTCTCGTAGCCACGCCCGCCCCGGATCTGCACGACCTCGTCGGCGACCCGCCACGCCATCTCGGAGGCGTACAGCTTCACCAGCGCCGCCTCGATGCGGATGTCGTTGCCCTCGTCGTCGGCCAGCAGGCACGACAGGTCGAGCATCGACTCCATCGCGTAGGTGGTCGCGGCGACGAAGGCGAGCTTGGTGGCGATGGCCTCGTGGTCACCGATGCGGCGCCCCCACTGGACGCGCTCGGCCGCCCAGCCGCGCGCCACGTGCAGGCACCACTTGGACGCCCCCACGCACATCGCGGGGAGCGACAGTCGCCCGGTGTTCAGGGTGGCCAGCGCGATGCGCAGGCCGCGGCCCACGCCGAGCAGCACGTTCTCGGCGGGCACGACCACGTCGTGGAACCGGATCACCGCGTTCTCGATGCCCCGCAGCCCGACGAACTCGTTGCGGTTCTCGACCGTGATGCCGGGGGTGTTCGCCTCGACGACGAAGGCCGTGATGCCGCCCTTGCTGCTGCCGTCGGCGGACGCCGGCACGCGTGCCATCACCACGTACAGCCCCGCGATGGTGCCGTTGGTGGCCCACAGCTTCACGCCGTTGAGCCGGAAGCCGCCGTCGGGGTCCTGTTCGGCGGTGGTGCCCAGGCGCGCGGGGTCGGACCCCACGTCGGGCTCGGTCAGCAGGAAGGCGGAGACCTCGCCGGCCGCCGTGCGCGGCAGGAAGCGGTTCTTCTGGTCGGGCGTCCCGAACATCTTGACCGGCTGGGGGACACCGATCGACTGGTGGGCGCTCAGCAGGGCCCCCAGCGACGGGTTCGCCGACGAGATCAGCGTGAGCGCCTTGTTGTAGTAGAGGTTGGTGAGCCCAACACCGCCGAAGTCGGTCGGGATCTTCATGCCGAACGCCCCCAGGCGCGCGAGGTCGGCGATGAGCTCGTCGGGGACGCGTGCCTCGCGCTCGATGCGCTGCCCGTCGATGCGTTCGGTGACCTCCCGCGCCCGGGCCAGGAAGTCCTCGCCGCGCTGGCGGTCCTCGGGCGTCGGGGTGGGCCAGGGGTCGACGAGGTCGAGCCTGAGGCGTCCGAGGAAGAGCTCCTTGCCGAAGCTGGGTTTGGTCCAGGTCTGTTCACGCGCGGCCTCGGCGACCTTGCGGGCCTCGCGTGCGCTGGGGTTCTGCTGGTTCTGCTGGGCGGAGGGACGAGTCGTGGTGGTCATGGCGCCTCCTTGCGCTCACGGGATCGTCCACGGTAGCCCCAGCCCCCCTCGCGCGTCGAGAGCCCGTCACCTGGCTGGTGGGCGACCTGTCGATCCGCGCGCGACCGTGCACGGCCAGGGAGGCGGGACCACCGGCCACGTCGCCGGGCCCGTGGTCACCCGGCCACGGCGTCCGCCAACTCCTCCCAGAGCCGTGCGACCCCCTCGGGCCCGGCGACAACCACGTCGGCGAGTTGGACCAGCGCGTCCTGCTCGTCGGAGCCCGAACAGATGAGGAGGGCACTCACCCGGCCGGTGGCGCGCAGCGCCCTCACCGCCTCGAACGCGGGGATGTCGCCCAAGTCGTCGCCGGCGTACACGACCACACGGGGATCCACCTCGTCGACGAGACCCCGGATCGCCTCGCCCTTGTCGACCCCGGGGGCGCGCAGCTCGTGCACGAACCGCCCCGGTTCCGGGTGCAGCCCGTGGCGCTCGGCCAAGGCCGCCAGCGGTCCGCGCAGCCGCTCGAACGCGCCCGTCGGGTCCGGCAACTCCCGGGTGTGGATCCCGACCGACAGCCGCTTGTCCTCGACGCGCGCGTCGGCCAGCCCCAGTCGTCCCAGCACCGCCGGCAGCTCGGCGAGCGCAGCAGCCACCCCGGAGGGGGCGTCGGGTTCGGTGAAGGTCCCCGTCGCGGCGTCCCAGCGCTCGAAGCCGTAGAGGCCGAGCACGGACATCGACCCGAGCCGCTCCCTCTGGTCGAATCGCCCCAGGTGGACGGCCTGCCGCGCCGGGCGTCCGGTGACCACCGCCACCTTGGCCAGCCGGGGCGCCAAGCGACCCAGCGCCGCCACGGCCGGCTCCGCCGCCCACGCGGCCGTCGGGTCGTCGACGATGGGGGAGAGCACCCCGTCGAAGTCGGTGCACAGCAAGGTGGTGCCCGGCTGGGCGACGATCGCGTCCCACGCGGTGCGACCAGCCTCCGTCAACTCCATGGCCTTCTCCGTTCATGTGCCTACGACTAGGTTGATCACCATGACCGAGGCAATGTCAAGCACAACGCAGCTGCGGGGCAAGCGCCGGGCGGACTTCGTCATGGTCGCGAACCGGTTGGCGGTGGAGCGGGTTTTCGAGGGCGACGGGAGTCCCGCGTGGCGCACTTCGCCCGGTGGGCTGGTGACCGCCCTGGTGCCGATCATGCAGGCCAAGGACGGTGCCTGGGTCGGCTGGCACGGCGCCCCGGACGAGGAACTCGAACCCTTCGACCACGACGGGATCGACATGGTGCCGGTGCGGCTCTCCCAGCAGGAGGTGACTGACTACTACGAGGGCATGTCGAACGCCACTTTCTGGCCGCTGTACCACGACTCGGTGGCGTTCCCCGAGTACCACCGCGAGTGGTGGGACGCCTACGAGGTCGTGAACCGTCGCTTCGCGGAGGCCGCCGCGGAAGCCGCCGAGGAGGGTGGCACGGTCTGGGTCCAGGACTACCAGCTGCAGTTGGTGCCGAAGCTGCTGCGGGAGTTGCGGCCGGATCTGCGGATCGGGTTCTTCCTGCACATCCCGTTCCCGCCGGCGGAGCTGTTCCAGCAGCTCCCGTGGCGGCGCGCCGTGCTGGAGGGCCTGGCGGGCGCCGACTTGGTCGGCTTCCAGGTGCCGGGGGCGGCGTCCAACTTCTTGCGCCTCGTCAAGCGGCTCGTCGGCTGGGACACCCAGCGCCAGGAGTTCATCCGCCCCGACGGCACGCGGGGGCGGGCGGCTGCGTACCCGATCTCGATCGCGTTCGACACGTTCGACGCCCTCGCTCGGCGTCCAGAGGTGGTCGCCCGCGCGCGGTCGATCCGCGAAGAACTGGACGCCGACGTCGTGTTCCTCGGCGTCGACCGACTCGACTACACGAAGGGGATCCGGCAGCGCGTGCAGGCATTCGGGGAGCTGTTCCGTGACGGGGAGCTCGACCCGGCCCGTGCCGTCTTCGTCCAGGTGGCGACGCCGTCACGCGTGCGCGTGGACGAGTACCGCCGCCTGCGGGACGACATCGACCAGATGATCGGGCACATCAACGGCACTTTGGGCGGGTTGGCCCGCACCCCGATCAAGTACCTGCACCAGGGCTTCCCGCACGACGAGGTGGCTGCGTTGTACGCCGCGGCTGACGTGATGGTGGTGACCCCCCTGCGTGACGGGATGAACCTCGTCGCCAAGGAGTACGTCGCCTGCCGCACGCGCGGCGACGGGGCGCTGGTGCTGAGCGAGTTCGCCGGGGCCGCCCAAGAGCTGAAGCAGGCCTGGCAGGTGAACCCGTACGACATCAACGGGATGAAGCGCACGATCGTGGAGGCGTACCGGGCCCCCCGGCGCGAGCAGGTGCGCCGCATGCGGGCCCTTCGACGGCAGGTCGCCGCGCACGACATCGACCGGTGGGCCGAAACTTTCCTGGACGACCTGCGTCGCCAGCGGTGAGCGCGGCTGGCTTCGCTGAGCCGGCACGTCGCGCCTGCCAACCGGTCAGGCCACCTTCACCGTCGGGCAGGCCCTCGCCAAGGGGTCGCCCCGGCCCGAGCCACATCCTGCAGCGCCACCGAAAGGGGCTGGGGCTGGGCGTCGACAGCGGGCGAGCGCGATGACAGGATCTCTCCGTCCGCCCCTCGGGGCGCCGACCACGAGAGGACGCCCATGGCACAGCAGCTCAACCCCTACATCACCTTCCCCGGCAACTGTGCGGAGGCAATGACCTTCTACGGCGAGGTGCTCGGCGGTGAACCTCAGCTGGCGACGTTCCGCGACTCGGGCATGGACATGGACGGCATCATGCACGCCAGCCTCGACACCGACGCCGGGTTCCACCTCTTCGCCTGCGACCACGTGGACGGCATGGGCGACTACGACCACGGCACCAACGTGCAGATCTCGCTGTCGGGTGACCACGCCGAGGCGCTGCACGGCTACTGGGCCGGGTTGAGCGAGGGTGGCCAGGTCATCATCCCGCTCCAGGAGCAGATGTGGGGCGACGAGTACGGCCAACTCGTCGACCGGTCCGGCATCATCTGGCACGTCAACATCGCCGGGGATGCCCCCTGATCCTCAGGCGAACAGCGCACCGATCCGTTCGACGACGTCGATGTCGAGCCGGGTGCGCCCGGCCTCGGCGTTCGCCGCCACCTGCTCGGCGCTGGTCGCCCCGGCGATCACGCTCGCGACCGGGTCCTGTGCGAGGAGCCACGCGAAGGTTGCCTGCAGCATGGTGACGCCGGCCTCGTCGCACAGGCGCCGGTAGGCGTCGAGCTGGTCCCAGTCGGCGTCCTCCAGGACCTGGGGGCGTGAACGGGTGAGGCGTCCCTCGCCCGACGTGGCGGTGTACTTGCCGGTGAGCAGCCCGTTGTGCAGGGGGAAGTACGGCAGGAAGCCCAGCCCGCGCTCGCGTGCCGCCGGCAGGATCTCGGCCTCGACGCCGCGGGCCAACAGCGAGTACTCGTCCTGGGCCGAGACGAACCGGGGCAGGCCGAGTTCGGCGGCCACGTCGTCGGCCTCCCGGAGCTGCGCGGCGGAGAAGTTGGAGTGGCCGATGAAGCGGACCTTGCCCGCCTCGACGTGCGGGGCCAGCGCAGCGAGGGTGTCGCCGATCGGCGTGGACTCGTCCGGTGTGTGCAACTGGTAGAGGTCGATGTGGTCGGTCTGCAGGCGCTGCAGCGAGCCGTCCAGGGCGTGATCGACGTAGCGGGCCGCGCCGCGCGGGCCCCAGCCGTCGGTGCCGTCCGGACCGCCCGCGCGGTGGCCGAACTTGGTGGCCAGGACGACCCGGTCGCGGCGCCCGCGCAGGGCTTCGCCCATCAGGGACTCGCTCGTCCCCGACGGGTCGCCGTACAGGGCCGCGGTGTCGAGGAACGTCACGCCGTGGTCGATCGCGGCGTCCAGCACCGAACGCGTGCCCCCGACGTCCTGGGTCGGGGCGCCGGGGCGTCCGAAGTTGTTGCAGCCGAGGCCGACGGCGCTCACCAAAAGGTCAGGGGTGCCCAACGGGCGCAGGTCAGTCATGGGTCGAGACTAGGCGGACTCCCGGAGGCATGGTCTGAGGTGTCGCCGGGGGAGATCGGGGGATTCGTCGATTTGGCCTGTGGACAACTCCCGAGACGCGTCGATGCGGTCGGTTTCGTCTGGCAGAGTTCCGTCCCAGGAGGAAGCTATGCACCCACCCCGCATCGGCCTCGCGCTCGTCACTTGTGTTGCCCTGAGCGCGTGCAGCCCTGTCGCCACCCCCACGGCGTCGCCCCTGCCCAGCATGCCCGTACCCACCTGTACGCCCGAGTTCGGCGGGGAGCCGTTCCCGTGCACGGAGTCGGATCTCGAGGCCCAACAGAAGCTCGATGCCCGCTATGCCGAGGCCGAGCGTGTTCTACGGCGCAACGTTGAGCTCGAGAACGAAATGTTCCTGGACGGATCGGGGGAGGTGTCCAGCGAAGCGCGGAGTCTGTATGACCCTGAGGGGCCATATCTGGACCATTGGATGGATCTTGCCGAATCGCTCGAAGCCGTCCGAGCGACCGGCGAGGTGCGAGTCCTCGGTGTTTCAAGGGCGCCGATAGTCGAGCACGACGCGCCAGCCACCCTTGCGCTTGTTCTTTGCGTCGACGGCAGTGGTGTCACCGTGACCTACCCCGATGGGGAATCCGAGGCAGCGGAATCCGGAGCGCGGAAGATCGTGTTCACGGAAACCGAAGGTCCGCGAATCTGGACCGGTTACGACACGGAGGATGCGTCATGCCCCGCTGGGTGAACTGGTCAGGTTCTGTGTTCGTCGGGTTGGGTCTTGTCCTGGCGGGTCCCCAAGCTACGGCGGATTCGGAGCCATCGGCTCCACCGCCCGTTAAGACGGTGCTGTCCACAGACCGCTTGCAGGTGGGAGCAACGCAAAGAGACGCGTCCGGAGTTTCGGGTGGAGGTGCAGCAAAGGAGTCAGATGGGGTTCGAACGGGGAGTTCCGTCGGGTGGCGTCCCGGCCCTGAGAACCGAACCAACGTCGCCCTGGACTTCTCACTCCACGTGATGAGTGCTGAGGAATGTCTGGCAGTGGGAAACCTTCCGCTCGCCCTGGACGACACCCTTTCGCCCTCGA